>NZ_MLYN01000021.1:0-111006 GCF_001866675.1 Streptomyces sp. MUSC 14 | reverse complement strand
GCGCGGGGGCGCCCCGGGGGCCTGTCTGCGGGGTCGCGGCGGAGGGGGCCGGAGCGGGGAGCGACGCGGAGGGGGACGGCGAGCGGACGGCGGCCGGGGTCATGGCCTCGGGGGCCACCCGGCCGGTGAGGGCGGCGGACTCGGGGGCGGCACTGGGCACGCCCCTGACCCTGCCGTCGGGGCCGAGGAAGGCCGGGTCGCCGCCGGGAACCATGCCGAGCTCGTGGGCGCGGCGCTGGAGGGCGTCGGGCGAGGAGTAGTCGTCGATGTCCCGCTGGAGGGCCTGCTCCTCGTCGGTGAGGCTCTTCGTCCGCTTCTGGAGGTCGGCGAGTTTGAACGAGCCTTCGCTCAGAGCGGAGTTCAGCACCAGCAGCCCGATGAGGCCGCCGCCGAGGAGCAGGACGACGAGGAGGACGAACGGGGTGCGGGCCGCGCGGGCGCGGCCGGCCGGGATGAGCCGGGCGAGCCGCGCGGCCCGCCCCCTCAGTGCGGGTTTCCTACTCACTGCTCCCCCGGTGGGTGCGGGAATCCGACCGGCTTCCCTGGTGGGTACGGGATTCCAACCGACTCCCCTGGTGAGTCCGGAAGTCCGACCGACCCGTCTCGCTCACTCGGCGTCCTCCCTGATGCGCTCGGCGCCGCGCAGCCTGGCCGGGGCGGCCCGGCGGTTCTCGGCGACCTCTTCCTCGGTGGGAAGTTCGGCACCGCGGGTGAGCAGCTTGAGCCGCGGCTGGTACCTCTCGGGCACGACCGGCAGTCCGGGCGGCGCGGTGGACGCGGCGCCGGCCGCGAACACCTGCTTCACCAGCCGGTCCTCCAGCGACTGGTACGAGAGCACGGCGACGCGTCCGCCGACGTCGAGGGCCTTCACCGCGGCCGGGATCGCCCGCTCCAGGACGGACAGTTCGCCGTTGACCTCGATGCGCAGCGCCTGGAAGGTGCGCTTGGCCGGGTTGCCGCCGGTGCGCTTGGCCGCCTGCGGCAGGGCGTCCCGGATCAGCTCCACGAGCCGGGCGCTGTTGCTGAACGGCTCCTTCTCGCGCTCGCGCACGATCGCGGACACGATCCGCTTGGCCTGCTTCTCCTCGCCGTACGCGCGCAGGATGCGCACGAGTTCGCCCGCCGGATAGGTGTTGAGGACCTCGGCGGCACTGACGCCGGTCGTCTGGTCCATCCGCATGTCCAGGGGTGCGTCCTGGGCGTAGGCGAAGCCGCGGTCGGCCTCGTCCAGTTGCATCGAGGAGACGCCGAGGTCGAACAGGATGCCCTGCACGCGCGCGATGCCGAGCCGGCGCAGCACGTCGGGCAGTTCGTCGTAGACGGCGTGCACCAGGGTGGCGCGCTCGCCGAAGGGCGCGAGGCGCTCACCGGACAGCCGCAGCGCCTCCTTGTCCCGGTCGAGGCCGATCAGCCGGGCCTCGGGGAACCGGGCCAGCAGCGCCTCGCTGTGCCCGCCGAGGCCGAGGGTGCAGTCGACGACCACCGCTCCCGGCCGCTCCAGGGCGGGGGCCAGCAGATCCAGGCACCGCTGGAGCATCACCGGGACGTGTCGACTCTGGCTCAAAGGGGCCTCTCAGATCCGCCGGCCGTGCCGCACCGCCGGACCCCGCCTGCTCGTGAAGGGGAGGCCTGCCGGCGCCGGAAGCGTCGGCCGGCCGGGAGCGGGAGGAGGCCGAGCCGTACGTACGCGCCGCGCACGTGAGGAGACGGTCCGGGTGTTCGCCGGGGTCTCCAGGGGTTTCACCAGCAGGGAGAGCCACGTCTCCCGCTTCGCGTCACTTTAGTCCACCCTGTCTCCCGGTCAATCAACCGGCCTGCGCGTCGCGTATCGCATCGCGGTGGAAGCCGCAATACGAAATGATTCACCCGTTCGGCGAGGTTTTGCCGTCCGTGTGGGTTAGCTCACAACAAGCCACCATGGCGTTCTTTGTCCGCTCTCACAGGAGGACGGGACCGAGTGTGACCAGTAGCGTCATCGGTATGACGACTTCCGCAGCAGTTCCCAGTGGACCCGAAGGCGCCATAACCAGCGACGGCACCGTGACGGACCGCCTGGTCGAGGCCAACCAGGGGTACGCCGCCGAGTTCACCGACCCCGGCATGGACGCGCGTCCCGTGCTCCAGGTCGCGGTCGTGGCCTGCATGGACGCCCGGCTCGACCTGCACGCCGCGCTCGGCCTGGAGCTCGGCGACTGCCATACGATCCGCAACGCCGGCGGCGTCGTCACCGACGACGTGATCCGCTCCCTGACCATCAGCCAGCGCGCGCTCGGCACCCGCAGCATCGTGCTGATCCACCACACGGGCTGCGGCATGGAGTCCCTCACCGAGGACTTCCGGCACGACCTGGAGATGGAGGTCGGCCAGCGCCCCGCCTGGGCGGTGGAGGCCTTCCGCGACGTCGACCAGGACGTACGCCAGTCCATGCAGCGCGTGCGCACCTCGCCGTTCCTGGTGCACACCGACAACGTGCGCGGCTTCGTGTTCGACGTGCGCACGGGCCTGCTGCGCGAGGTCGACCCGGCCTGACCGCACCGACCGGCCGACCGCCCCGGAGACCCGGCGCCTTCCACGCCGGCCCTGTAGCGAGAACATCGAGATCATCGAGGTCGTCGAAACCCTCGAAGACAGGGTCGAAAAAGCCGTAAGACCGACATCGTGCGGGCAGTTGTCCACAGGCGAGTGACACGAATCGGTAACGGCAGCAAGAATGCGGGGGGTGACGTCACGCGGAACTGTTTCCGCGTGGTGTCCGTGTTTCGGGGTGGGCCGGTTACGCGTCACAGAGCGTCGGCCCGGATAGACGGGCCGAGGAGGGCCGGGTGACGACCTATGACGATCGAGCGAGCCTCACTGATCTGACCGCCACGGTGGAGCGGGTGCGGGATTCGGTGGAGGGCGTGATCGAGGGCAAGCCCGAGGTCGTACAGCTCGCGCTGACCGTGCTGCTCGCCGAGGGCCATCTGTTGATCGAGGACGTCCCCGGAGTGGGCAAGACGATGCTCGCCAAGGCGCTCGCGCGGTCGATCGACTGCTCGGTGCGGCGCATCCAGTTCACGCCCGACCTGCTGCCCTCGGACATCACGGGTGTCTCCATCTGGGACCAGCAGCGCCGGGACTTCGAGTTCAAGCCGGGCGCCATCTTCGCGCAGATCGTGATCGGCGACGAGATCAACCGCGCCTCGCCCAAGACCCAGTCCGCGCTGCTGGAGTCCATGGAGGAGCGCCAGGTCACCATCGACGGGCAGACCTACGAACTGCCCAGCCCCTTCATGGTGGTGGCCACGCAGAACCCGGTCGAGATGGAGGGCACCTATCCGCTGCCCGAGGCTCAGCGCGACCGCTTCATGGCCCGCGTCTCCGTCGGCTACCCGAGCGTGGAGGCCGAGTTGCAGATGCTCGACGTCCACGGCGGCGTGAGTCCCCTGGAGGACCTCCAGCCGGTGGCGCACGCGCACGAGATCGTGAAGCTGGTCGAGGCGGTGCGCGGGGTCCACGTCTCCGAGCCGGTCCGCCGCTACGCGGTGGAACTGGTCGCCGCCACGCGCACACACCCCGACCTCAGACTCGGTGCCTCCCCGCGCGCGACGCTGCATCTGCTGCGTGCGGCGAAGGCGACCGCTGCCCTGGCCGGGCGGGAGTTCGCGCTGCCGGACGACGTCCAGGCGCTCGCCGTCGCCGTCCTCGCCCACCGTCTGCTGCCCACCGCCCAGGCCCAGCTCAACCGCCGTACGGCCGAGCAGGTCGTGCAGGAGATCCTCCAGCACACCCCGGTGCCCGCGGCGCAGGGCGGGCAGAACAGCTTCGGCGGCCTCGGCCGCGCCGTCCCGGCGTACCCCCAGCACCCCCCGCGGAGCCTGTGATGAGCGCCGGGGGGACCGGGCAGGCGGAGCCCGACCGGGGGGAGGCGGGCGGCGTCCGTACGGCCCTTTCCGGGCTGACGACCCGCGGCCGCTCCTTCCTGGCCGCCGGGATCGCCGCCGCGATCTGCGCGTACGTGCTCGGCCAGAGCGACCTACTGCGGGTCGGCCTGCTGCTGGCCGTGCTGCCCCTGCTCTGCGCGACCGTGCTCTACCACACGCGCTACCGGGTCGCCGCCACCCGCCGGCTCGCCCCCGCGCGCGTGCCGGCCGGCAGCGAGGCCCGGGTGCACCTGCGGATGGACAACGTCTCCCGGCTGCCCACCGGTCTGCTGATGCTCCAGGACCGGGTGCCCTACGTCCTCGGGCCGCGCCCCCGGTTCGTGCTGGACCGCGTGGAGCCGGGCGGCCGCCGCGAGGTCTCCTACCGGGTCCGCTCCGACCTGCGCGGCCGCTACCCGCTGGGCCCGCTCCAGCTGCGGCTCACCGACCCCTTCGGGATGTGCGAACTGACCCGCTCCTTCTCGGCGTTCGACACGCTCACGGTCATCCCACGCGTGGAGCCGCTCCCCCCGGTCCGCTTCAGCGGCGAGGCCAAGGGTTACGGCGACGGACGGCAGCGCTCACTGGCCCTCGCGGGCGAGGACGACGTGATCCCGCGCGGCTACCGCTACGGCGACGACCTGCGCCGGGTGCACTGGCGCTCCACCGCGCGCTACGGCGAGCTGATGGTCCGCCGCGAGGAACAGCCCCGGCGCTCCCGCTGCACCGTCCTGCTGGACACCCGGGGCGGTGCCTACGAGGGCGCGGGCCCCGACTCGGCCTTCGAGTGGGCCGTCTCCGGCGCCGCCTCGGTGCTGGTGCACATGCTCGAACGGGGCTTCTCGGTACGGCTGCTGACCGACACCGGCAGCGCGGTGCCCGGCGAGGGCGGCGACGGATTCTCGGGCAGCGGCCCGGAGACCGCGGACGCGGCCGGGCTGATGATGGACACCCTGGCAGTCATCGACCACTCCGACGGCACGGGCCTGTCCCGGTCGTACGACGTGCTGCGCGGCGGCAACGAGGGTCTGCTGGTGGCCTTCCTGGGCGACCTGGACGAGGAACAGGCCGCGACGGTCGCCAAGATGAGCCGGCGTACCGGCGGCGCCGTCGCCTTCGTGCTCGACCCGGACACCTGGGTGCGTGAGGCGACCGACGTGCCCCGGCCGGGCGACCGGCACGAGGAGCGGCTGCGCGTACTGCGCGAGGCGGGCTGGACGGCGCTGAGCGTGCCGCGCGGCGCCCCGCTGAACGCACTGTGGCAACAGGCGGACCGGGTGCGGTCCGGGCTGGCCGCCGTGAGCGGGGAGACCGGGGCATGAGCGGACGGCACGGTGCGGCCGCGGTGAGGCGAGGGCGGAGGCATGAGCGAAGGTTCCGGTCGGGCGTCGGTGCGCGGGCAGGCGGAGGCGTGAAGGAGTGTTCCGGGCCGGCCCCGGTGCGCGAGGAGGCGTCGCGATGAGCGGGCGGGCACGACTGGCGCTGTGCGCCGCCGCGGCCACGCTGATGGCCTCGTGCGCGCTGCTGCCGCTGGTGGCCGCGCCGACCTGGCTGCTCCAGCTGATCCCGCTGGTGGCCGTACAGACCGGAGTCGGCGCGGCGGCCCGCCGGGTGCCGCTCGGCCGGCCGCTGACCGTGGCCGCGCAGGCGCTGGTCACCCTGCTCATGCTGACCCTGGTCTTCGCGCGCGGACACGCTCTCATCGGGCTGATCCCCGGCCCGGGCACCTTCCGGTATCTGGCCGACCTGCTTCAGCAGGGCTCCACCGACGTCAGCGAGTACGCGATACCGGCGCCGCTCACCGACGGCATCAAGCTGATGCTGATCGGTGGCGTCCTGATCGTCGGCCTGCTGGTGGACACCCTCGCGGTGACCTTCCGCAGCGCGGCCCCGGCCGGGCTGCCGCTGCTCGCGCTGTACTCGGTGGCCGCCGGGCTGTCCCACGGCGGCGCCGACTGGCTGTGGTTCCTGGTGGCCGCGGCCGGCTATCTGATGCTGCTGCTCGCCGAGGGCCGCGACCGGCTGGCGCAGTGGGGCCGGGTCTTCGGCGGCGGGCCCCGCTCGCCCGGCGCCCCGGACGGCGGCGCGGTGGCGCCGGTGCGCAGCGGACGCCGGATCGGCGCGGTCGCGCTCGGCGTCGCCCTGCTGGTGCCGCTCGCCCTGCCCGCGATGAGCGGCGGCCTGCTGGGCGCCGCCGGCACCGGGATGGGCGCGGGCAACGGCGACGGGGGCACCGTCTCGGCGGTCAACCCGCTGGTGTCGCTGCGCGACAGTCTGAACACGAACGACGACCGCCAGGTGCTGTCCGTGCGGACCAGCACGAACGACGTCTCGGACCTGTACCTGCGGATCGTCTCCCTGGACGACTTCGACGGCACCACCTGGAAGCCGGCCCAGCGGCGCATCGTCGGCGTGCCGGACGCCTTCCCCACGCCGACCGGCCTGAGCCCGGACGTCAAGCGGGGCACGGTGACGACGACGATCTCGGCGGCGGACTGGTACGCCCAGAACTGGCTGCCGATGCCGTACCCGCCGAGCGGGGTGAAGATCGCCGGCCGCTGGCGCTACGAGCCGGTCGGCATGACCCTCGTCGGTGACCACGGACAGAACACCCGCGGTGAGACCTACCAGGTGACCAGTCTGGACGTGCAGCCGACGGCCGAGCAGCTGGCCGCCGCGCCGGAGCCGCCGGCGGCCCTGAAGCGCGCGTACACCCAGGTGCCGTCCGCGCTGCCGAAGGTGGTGGCGCAGACGGCGAAGCAGATCACCGCGGGCGCCCGCAACCACTACGAGGAAGCGGTCAAGCTCCAGGACTACTTCGCGCTCACGGGCGGCTTCCAGTACGACATCCAGGTGGAGGTCGGCCGCGGGCCGGACGCCATCGCGAACTTCCTGAAGAAGAAGCAGGGATTCTGCGTCCACTTCTCCTTCGCCATGGCGGCGATGGCTCGTACGCTCGGCATCCCGGCCCGGGTCGCGGTGGGCTTCGCCCCGGGCACCCCGCAGGTCGACGGCACGGTCAGGGTGAGCCCGAAGGACGCGCACGCCTGGCCGGAGTTGTACTTCGAGGGCGTCGGCTGGACCCGCTTCGAGCCGACCCCGACCCGGGGCACCACGCCGTCGTACACGGTGCCGGACACCCCCGGCACCTCGCTCCCGGACCAGGACCTGCCCTCGGGGCGGTCGTCCGCGGCGCCGTCGACGGCGGCCTCGCCGAGCGAGAGCTGCTCGGCGGCGCTGGTGAAGGTCCAGGGCTGTGACACCGCGTCGGCCGCGGCGGTGCCGGTGAGCGGTGGCGGCGGTGCGGGCCCGTGGTGGGCCGTGCTGATCGGGCTGGCCGCGCTCGTGGTACTGGCCGTTCCGCTGTCGCCGCTGCTGTGGCGGGCGCGGGTGCGCTCGGTACGGCTCGGGGCGCATGCCCGGACCGAGGAGGGCGCGGCGCGGCACACCCTGGCGGCCTGGCAGGAGCTGACGGACAGCGCCTGGGACTACGGCGTCACGCCGGACGAGTCGCTGACCGCGCGCAGGGCCGCCGACCGGATCGTCCGGCTCGGCGAGCTGGACCCGGCGGCCGGTGCGGCGGTGCACCGGGTCGCGGACGCCGTGGAGCAGGTGCTGTACGCGCCGCGGCCGCGGCCGGCGGCAGGAGCCGCGGAGGACGTGCGCCGGGTGATCGAGGGGCTGCGCGGCGCGGTCGGTACGGGCGCACGGCTGCGGGCGCTGTTCCTGCCCCGTTCGTCGGTGCGGGTGCTGTGGGCGCTCTCGGCCCGCTGGTCGGCGCTCCGGACCCGGGTGACGGCGGCCCGGCCGAGCCTGCGCCGGCCGTCGGAGCAGCAGAGCTGAGACGCCGCAGGCGTGGAAGGCGCAACGTGTGAGGGGCGACCACCTCGGGTGGTCGCCCCTCACACGTTGTCTGTCGGCGTCGGCGGAATCCGACGCACGGCGCTAGCGGCCCTGTTCGTCCCGGCGGCGCTGCCAGCGCTCTTCGATCCGGTCCATCATGGAGCGCTTGGGACGCGGCTGCCGGCGGGCGGCGCCCGCGGGCTGCTCGCCCGGTTTCGGCGCCTTGCGCCAGCCGGTGACGGCGAGTACGGCGCAGCCCAGCATGACGAGGAAACCCACCACGCTGACCCAGATCAGCTGCGCGACCATTCCGGCCATGAGGAGCGCGATACCCACGAGAAAGCCTGCGACCGCCTGGTAGACCCGACGCCGGGTGTACGTACGCAGACCGCTTCCCTCAAGCGCCGACGCGAACTTGGGATCTTCGGCGTACAGCGCTCGCTCCATCTGCTCGAGCATGCGCTGCTCGTGCTCCGAGAGCGGCACGGAGTCCTCCTCATCGTGCAGTCGCCGGGGCGACCCGGGGGGTCCCTTCAGGATAGGCAGGGAATCGCCCCCGTGAAACCCGCCCCTCTACGCCAATTGGCCAACCGGATTCCGCCATGGCCGTCCCGGTTCGCTGAGGCTTCCATTCCCCTGCGACCGGCCCGTCATGCCGGGTGATGCACCTCGATCATACGGCGCAAACCCCACGATCGGGGGTCTTGTGTCGTACTCCATCCGCCGCCGATGCCCTGATCAGCGGCGGGTCCCGGCGGTGTGCTCAGACCCCGGCGGCACCCGGTGTCTCACCGAGCACGTGCAGCTGGGTGGCCACGGAGTGGAACGCGGGCAACTCGGCCGCGGCGGCCTCCAGCGTGAGGAGGGCGTCGAGGGCGCCGGGTTCGGTGTCCACCAGGACGCCGGGGACGAGGTCGGCGAAGACCCGCACACCGTGCACGGCGCCGACGGTCAGGCCCGCGCCCTCGACGAGCGCGGTGAGCTGCTCGGCGGTGAACCGGCGCGGCATCGGATCGCCGGTGCCCCAGCGGCCGTCGGGGTCCTGGAGCGCCTGCCGGGCCTCCGTGAAGTGGCCGGCGAGGGCGCGGGCGAGCACGGCGCCGCCGAGGCCGGCGGCGAGCAGGCTGAGGACGCCCTCCGTACGCAGGGCGGCCACGGCGTTGCGCACGCCCTCGGCCGGGTCGTCGACGTACTCCAGGACTCCGTGGCACAGCACGGCGTCGTAGCCGCCGCGCTCGACCACGTCGAACAGGCCGTGTGCATCGCCCTGGACGCCCCGGACCCGCTCGGCGACGCCGGCCTCGGCGGCCCGCCGCTCCAGCGCGAACAGCGCGTTCGGGCTGGGGTCGACGACGGTCACGCGGTGGCCGAGCCGGGCGAGCGGCACGGCGAAGTTGCCGCTGCCGCCTCCGGTGTCGAGGACGTCCAGGCAGTCCCGTCCCGTGGCCTTGACCCGGCGGTCGAGGGCGTCCTGGAGGACCTCCCAGACCACGGCGGTACGGAGGGAGGCGCGGGGGCGCGTCGGGTCCGACACGGCAGTTGACTCCTCGGCAGGGGGAACGCTTCAGGCGACCTCCACCCTATTGCCTCCGGCGCCGTACCCGGTCACCGACGCCGGGCGGCTCCCGGTGCGTCTCGCACCGCGGACTTCCGCGTGGTCAGCCCGCGTCCGGAAGGTCACCGCGCACTCCCGGTCCGGCCGGCTCCCCGGTGTCCCGCGTGTCCCCGCGGGGCTGCGGCAGGACCGGCTGGAGGACCAGCATCCGCTCCACGATGCGCAGGAACATCGCGACGTCGCGTATCAGGTCGTCGGCGTCGCGCTGTCCGGCCGCGCCCTGGATGCCGGCCTCGGCGCGGGCGCGGCGGGCGGCACCGGAGGCGAACAGCGCGCTCCACTCGGTCAGTTCGGGGGCGATCTCGGGCAGCACCTCCCAGGCGCTGCGGATCCGCGCGCGGCGGCGCGGGTTGGCCTCGGGCCGGCCCCGGGCGGCGAGCACGGCGGCGGCGGTGCGCAGGGCGGCGAGGTGGGCCGTCGCATAGCGCTCGTTCGGAGTTTCCAGGACGGCGGTCTCCTCCAGTCCGGCGCGGGCCTGGGCGAGCAGGTCGAGGGCGGCGGGTGGGGCCGTGGTCCGGCGGAGCACGGGGTGCACGTCGCTCGCCGGGCCGGTCGGTGAGGGGGCAGGGCCGGCGGCGCGGCGCCGGCGGGCGGCGGCGGACGGGTTGGCCATGACGAACCTCCTGTCGTCTGGGTGACGGCACGCCCTCGCACGGGTGTGCCGTATGTGCCCATCGTGAGGTATGCCACTGACAATCCGATCTGACCTGGGGTTTTGCCTCGATCGAAGGTTCGGGCGTATTTTTGCACTGACCAGTCAGTTCAAAATACGGCGATCAGGCAGGGGGGCTTGTGGACGGCGTGGACGTCACGGCCGAGGGCCTCGGACTCAAGGGACCGCGGGGGTGGGCCTTCCGCGGCGTCACCCTCGACGCGGAACCCGGCGCGCTCATCGCGATCGAGGGACCGTCCGGCTCCGGCCGCACGAGCCTGCTGCTCGCGCTCACCGGACGGATGAAGACCACCGAGGGCACGGCCGCCGTCGGCGGGCTCGCCCTCCCGCGGCGCATGGCCGCGCTGCGCAGGATCAGCGCGGTGGCCAACGTGGCCGGGGTGACCGACCTGGAGCCGGCCCTGACCGTCGGCGAGCACCTGCGCGAACGGGCGCTGCTGCAGAGCCGGTTCGGCGACTCCCTGCGCGAGCTGCTGCGCCCCCGCCCGCAGCGCACGCACGAGGCACGGCTGCGCGTCGACGCGGCGCTGGCCGCCGCCGGGCTCGACCTCGAAACGCTGCCCAAGGGCTCGCGGACGGCCGTACGCGACCTGGAGCGGCTCCAGGAGCTGCGTCTGTCCATCGCCTTGGCCCTCCTCGGCCGGCCCGGGCTGCTCGGCGTCGACGACGTCGACCTGAAGCTCTCGGACACCGAGCGCGACGAGGCCTGGGACCTGCTGCGGTCCGTCACGCGCGCGGGGACGACGGTCGCGGCCGTCTGCCGCACCGCGCCCGCGGACTGCGTGGCCGTACGGACCGGGGCAAAGGACGCCGGGGCCCCGGCCGGTGAGGAAGCCGCGGATGCCGAGAGCTCCGCGAACAGCGACACCGAGGAGGACGCCGATGCGCTCGCCTAGGCTGGCCGCGCTCGAACTCAGGCGCTTCGGGCGCGGAAAGCTGCCGCGCGCCGCCCTGGTCGCGCTGCTCGTACTGCCCCTGCTCTACGGCGCCCTGTACCTGTGGTCCTTCTGGGACCCGTACGGCCGCCTGGACCGCATCCCGGTCGCCCTGGTGAACGACGACAAGGGCGCCACGGCGGGCGGGAAGGAGATCACCGCCGGGGACGACATCGTCGCCGGGCTGCACGACAGCCGGACCTTCGACTGGCACGAGGTGAGCGACGACGAGGCCCGCGCGGGCGTCGAGAACGGCACGTACTACCTGTCGCTGACGATGCCCGCCGACTTCAGCCGCCGGATCGCCTCCAGTTCGGGAGACACCCCCGAGACCGGCGCCCTTCGCGTGCGTACCAACGACGCGAACAACTACATCGTCGGCCAGATCTCCCGGACCGTCTTCAACGAGGTGCGCTCGGCCGCCTCCGCCAAGGCCTCCCGTACCTTCCTCGACAAGATCTTCGTCTCGTTCTCCGACATCCACGGCAGGACCGTCACGGCCGCCGAGGGCGCCGACAGGCTGAACACGGGCATCGGCAAGGCGGAGAAGGGCTCCAAGGACCTCGCCGACGGGCTGAGGGACGCCAAGAACGGCAGCGGCAGCCTGGCCGAGGGCCTGAAGAAGCTGGACACCGGCGCCGGTGACCTCCAGAACGGCTCCCGGCAGGTCGCCGACGGCACCAAGGAACTCGCCGACAAGGTCAACGGGGTCCACGACAAGGCCGGACCCTTCCTGAAGGACAACGAGAAGACCATCGGGGACACCGCCCGGCTGGTCTCCGACTCGGCGAAGACCGTCAAGGACAACCTCGACGTCCTGATGAAGCTCGCGCCCGTCGCCGACAAGACCGCGCACGGCTCCTCCGCCGTCCTCGACGAGGTCTACCGGACGCGCTGCGAGACCGGCGTCCTCCCGGACCCCGTCTGTCCCGACCTCAAGCGGGCCAGGACGGCCGCCGACGAGGTCGCCGGGGTCGCCGACGACCTCGACACGCTGGTCGCCGACCAGGACGGCGACCTGAAGACGATGCGGGCCAACCTCGGCACGCTCCAGAAGCAGGCCGACGCCCTCGCAGCGCGCGCACCGCGTCTGTCCGAGGACCTGGACGACGCCGTCAAGAAGATCGACGAGCTGAACGACGGCGCCCAGAAGGTCGCCGCGGGCGCCAAGAAGCTGCACACGGGCCTCGGCACCGCGCAGACCGGCGCGGACACACTCGACGAGGGCATCGGCACGGCGGCCACCGGCGCCCGGACCCTGAACGGCGGCATGTACAAGCTGTCCGACGGCTCCGACCGGCTCGCCGGCGGGCTGCACGACGGCGCGAAGAAGATCCCGGACTACGACAAGCGCCAACGCGACGCGCGCACCGGCGTGATGGCCGACCCGGTCCGGCTGGCCTCCCAGGACCTGCACAAGGCACCGAACTACGGCACCGGGTTCGCCCCGTACTTCATCCCGTTGTCCCTCTGGGTGGGCGCGATGGTGGCCTACATGCTGATCCAGCCGCTCAACCGGCGCGCCCTGTCGGCCGGTTCGCCGGCCTGGCGGATCGCGCTCGCCGGCTGGCTGCCGGTGGTCGCCGTGGGCGTGCTCCAGGTGGCGGCGCTGATGGCCGTGCTGCACTGGGCGATCGGCCTCCAGATGCTGCACGCGGCGGGCACGGTCGGCTTCCTGTTCCTGGTCACCGCGTGCTTCGGAGCGATCGTCCAGTGGCTGAACGCCCGCTTCGGAGCGGCGGGCCGGATCCTGGTGCTGGCCCTGCTGATGCTCCAGCTGACCTCGGCGGGCGGCACGTACCCCGTGCAGACCAGTCCGGGCTTCTTCAACGCGATCCACCCGTTCCTGCCGATGAGCTACATAGTGGAGGCGCTGCGCCGGCTGATCACGGGCGGCGGGCTCGGCCCGGTCTGGCAGGCGTGCGCCGTGCTGGCCGCGTTCACCGCGGGCGCGCTCGCGCTGACCGCCGTCGCGGCCCGGCGCCGCCAGGTGTGGACGCTCGACCGGCTGCACCCGGAGCTGACCCTGTGATCCCCAAGGAGTCTCGGCACGCACGCGTACCTGTGAGAATCGGGGCCATGGAAAGCAGCAGCGCCAGGTCCGGCGGCAGCACGCGCCGCGAGGCCACCCGGCAGAAGCTCTACGAGGCAGCCGTCACGCTCATCGCCGAGCAGGGCTTCTCCGCCACCACCGTGGACGAGATCGCCGAGCGGGCCGGGGTCGCGAAAGGCACGGTCTACTACAACTTCGCGAGCAAGTCGGTCCTCTTCGAGGAGCTGCTGCGGCACGGTGTGGGTCTGCTCACCGCCTCCCTGAAGGAGGCCGCGGAGCACACCGCGCGCGTGGGCGGCAGCAAGGTCGACGCGCTGGACGCGATGATCCGCGCGGGCCTGGTCTTCATCGACCGCTACCCGGCCTTCACCCAGCTGTACGTGGCCGAGCTCTGGCGCACCAACCGGGCCTGGCAGTCCACGCTGATGGTGGTCCGTCAGCAGGCCGTCGCGGTGGTCGAGGAGGTGCTGCGCGAAGGCGTGGCGGGCGGGGAGTTCAGTGACGAGATCGACGTCCCGCTGACGGCGGCCGCGCTGGTCGGCATGGTCCTGGTGGCCGCGCTGGACTGGAAGTCGTTCCAGCCGGAGCGCTCCCTGGACGACGTCCACGCGGCGCTGTCCCGGCTGCTCCAGGGGCGCGTGAGCGGCAGGGGCTGAGCGCCGCCGCCGAAGAAGAGGGGGAAGGCGCCGGTCCCTCGCCGGACCGGCGCCTTCCCGTTCCCCTTGTTCCCCCGTTTCCCCTTGTTCCCCCGTACTCCCCCGTACGGTTCTCCCCCGTCGGTCCCCCGTGGGCGGTCGTTCCCCCGGGTCCCCCGTCTCGCTTCCGCCGACGGATCGGCGGAAGGAGCGGCCAGGTGGCGGGCGCCGTTCCGCCGCCCCGTGCCGGCGGTGCCGGGCCACGCCCCCTTGCCGTGCCTCCACTCTCCCGTCCGCGCGGGCCGCGGCCCATCCGCGCGGGTACTCATCTCGCCACCTGAGTACGGATACTCAGCCGTACGCGCGCGTGCCCACGCCTGCCCGCCCGCGCCTGGCTACGATCGCGTCCGTGTCCGTACTCCCCCTGGTCTTCACCAGTGGCTGGGCCAGCGGCATCAACGCCTACGCGGTGGTGCTGCTCCTCGGCCTGTTCGGCCTGACGGGGGTGAGCGACGACGTCCCGCAGACATTGCAGCGCCCCGAGGTGCTGATCGCCGCCGGTGTGCTGTTCCTGTGCGAGGCGGTCGCCGACAAGATCCCGTACATCGACTCGGTGTGGGACTCGGTGCACACGGTGGTCCGGCCGCTCGCGGGCGCCTGGGTGGGCACGCTGCTCGCCGGGCACAGCGGCTCGGTGTCGGACGTGGCGGCCGGTCTGATCGGCGGCTCGACGGCGCTGGCCAGCCACACGGTGAAGGCCGGGACACGGATGGCGGTCAACGCCTCACCGGAGCCGTTCAGCAACCTCGTGCTCAGCCTCAGCGAGGATCTCGGCGTGGGCGGCGTCGTGTCGCTCGCGATGTTCCACCCGGAGGCGGCGGCGGTCGTCGCGGCCGTCCTGCTGGCCGGCGGGCTGGTCGTGCTGGTCCTCCTGGTCACCCGCATCCGGCGCTTCCTGCGCCGCCGCGCCCAGCGCCGGGAGGAGCGCCGGCTCGCCTCACGGGCGCCCTGACCTGTACCGAGGCCGCCCGCGGGCGGGATTGTCGGTGGCGGTCGATAAAGTCGCAGGCATGGCACGGATTGTGGTGATCGGCGCCGGGATGGGCGCGATGGCGGCCGCCGCCCGGCTGGCCGTCGCGGGCCACCGGGTGACGGTGTACGAGCGGACGGACACGTACGGCGGTGCGGTGCGCCGTCTGGAGCGGGACGGGTTCGCCTTCGACACCGGCCCAGGCCTGCTGACGCTGCCCGCGGTGTACCGCGATCTGTTCGTCAAGACCGGCAAGGAGCCGCTGGAGGACTGCGTCGAGCTGGTCCAGGTCGACCCCTCCGCGCGGCACGTCTTCGCGGACGGCACGGAGGTGTCGGTGCCGAACGCCTCGCGCGCGGGCGTGGTCGCGGCGCTGGACGAGGCGCTGGGCGCGGGCGCGGGCGAGCGCTGGGGCGACTTCCTGGTACGGGCCCGGGAGGCCTGGGACCGCACACGCAGGCCGCTGCTGGAGGAGCCGCTGTGGCCCAACTGGCGGGTGCTGGCCGACAAGGAGCCCTACCCGGGTGTCCCGCACAAGCGGCTGCTGCGCACGCGGCGTGCGAGCACGCCGGCCGAGATCGGCGCCTGGGAGCTGCGCGACGAGCGGCTGGCGGCCCTGCTGGAGAGCAGTGCGCTCGCCCACGGCCTGGATCCGCGGACCGCCCCGGCGAGCGCCGCCGTGCTGCCCTACATGGAGCACGCCTTCGGCACCTGGTATGTGCGGGGCGGCATCCGGGAGTTGGCGCGGGCGGTGTACGAGCGGTGCCTGAAGCGGCGGGTCGAGTTCGTCTTCGACGCGGAGGTCATGCGCGTCCTGGACCAGGACGGGCGGGCCACGGGCGTGGAACTGCGGGACGGCACGGTGGCCGAGGCCGACCATGTCGTGGCGGACGTGGACCCGGCGCGGCTGAAGGTGATGACGGACCGTCCGCTCGACCGGGACGGGGATGTCCGGGCCGACCCGTTCATGACCCGTCCGGGGCGGTTCGCCGTGCTGCTGGCCCTGCGCGGCGGGCGCGAGGCCGGTGCCGCGCACCGTACGGTCGTCCACGCGCCGGACCCCGTGTCCGAGCTGGACTTCCTGGCCTCGGCGGAGGGGGACCAGCCGCCCCGGCCCACGGTGACCGTGCTGCGCCCCGACGATCCCGCGCTCAGCCCGGACGACGGGCACGAGTCCATGGTGCTGTCCGCGGTGGTGCCGACCGCCGTCGACTGGGACGACAAGGCCGTGGTCCGCCGGTACACGGAGCATCTCCTCGACTCTGCCGGGGCCGCGGTACCGGGCCTGCGGGACCGTGTCCTGTGGCAGGAGGTGCGCACGCCGGACGACTCCGACGACGAGACGAGTGCCTTCCTCGGCGCGGTGCCGGCCCCCGCGCTGGCCGCCGGCCGGGGCCGCTATCTGCACCCGGCGAACACCACGCGGCTGCCCGGCCTGTACCGGGTCGGCGGCTGGTCCCACCCGGGCGGCGGCCTTGCGCACGCGGGCATGTCGGGTGCGCTGGTGGCGGGGCTGATCGTGGAGGGCCCGGAGTTCCGCGGCTCCCAGTGAGGGGACCCCGTCAGAAGCGGTACTGCTCGTCGTACCCGGCGCCGGGCTGCGGCTGCTGCGCGTGGCCGTGCCCCTGGCCCTGGTACGGGTACGGCTGCTCCTGCGGGAGTTCACCGCCGTAGGCCTCGTCGGTGCGCTGCTGCGGGACCCACACCCCGCCGGGCGGGGTCTCGCCGTAACCGCCGCCGGCGTACGGGTCCTGGGCGTAGCCCTGCTGGCCGTACTGCCCGGCGTAGCCGGCGTCGTACCCGCCGCCGTAGGGCTGGCTGCCGATGTACGGGTCGGAGTAGTTGGCGTAGGCCTGCTGGTCACCGGCGGCGTAGCCGTAGCCCTGCTGGCCGTAGCCGGAGTAGTCGTAGGCGTAGGCCTGCTGGCCGGTGCCCTGGGGCTGGGCCGCGTGGGTGGCGGTTTCGCCGTAGACGCCGTAGGAGCCGGTGTCCTCGGGCATGGGCTGGGGCTCGTAGACGGCGGTGGACTCGGCGGCCGTGGGGTCGGCGGGCCGGGCCGGGGTGAAGACGTCGTCGCGGTCGTAGTCGTAGCCCTCGTGGCCCTGCGCGTAGCCGGGCTGCTCGGGCTCGTGCTCGTCCTCGGGGGCGGCGGGCTCCAGGTCGGAGACCTCCAGCGTCGGGTCCTGCCGGTCCGCCCTGCCACGGCGGCGCTTGCTGCCGGCGCCGCTCTCGGCGTCGGGCCGCTTGACCGCCCAGCCGGCGGCGAAGCCGCGGCGGAACGACAGCGTGACGTAGGTCTGGCCGACGGCGAAGGCGATGGCGCCCACGCCGATCACGATCACGGACGGCAACAGCACACCGACCACGACACCGAGGAAGCCGGCGAAGGCGAGCAGCCGCCAGCGCAGCCGCGCCTTGTACTGGAGCAGCACTTCGCCCAGCAACCACAGCGCGACGACACCGAACGCGATATAGAGGACCGTCCAGCCCATGTACGCCCCTCTCCCAGTGACCGCTACGCAGTGTGTCCCATGGCGATGCGGCCGGTCTAGGCCTGCGGGGGGTGGTGCAGGCCCAGGTTCTCGTAGATTTCCAGGGTCGCCGTGGAGTTGTTGAGCGTGATGAAGTGCAGTCCGGGCACTCCCTCGGCGAGCAGCCGAGCGCAGAACTCCGTGGCGAACTCGATACCGATGGAGCGTACCGCCGCCGGATCGTCCTTCGCTGTGAGGATCCGCTCTTTCAGGGCGTCCGGGAAGACCGCATTGCTGAGTTTGGGCAACCGTTCCAGCATCTTCACGCTGGTGACAGGGAGGACCTCCGGGATCACCGGGGTGTCACAGGTCGCCGCCGCCACCCGGTCGCGCAGCCGGAGATACGACTCCGGCTGGAAGAACATCTGTGTGATGGCGTAGTCGGCACCGGCCCGGCACTTGTCCACGAAGTGGGCGACGTCGGTGTCCCAGTCCGCGGAGCGCGGGTGCATCTCCGGGAACGCGGCGACGCCGACGCAGAAGTCGCCCGACTCCTTGATCAGCCGGACGAGATCGGCCGCGTAGGTCAGGCCCTTGGGGTGCGGGACCCACTGGGCCATGGGGTCGCCCGGCGGGTCGCCGCGCACGGCGAGCATGTTGCGGATACCGGCGTCCGCGTACTGGCCGATGATGTTGCGCAGTTCGGCGACGGAGTGGTCGACCGCGGTGAGGTGGGCGACCGGGGTGAGCGTGGTGTCGGCGACGATCTGCTGGGTCTCCTTGACCGTGCCCGCGCGGGTGGAGCCGCCGGCTCCGTAGGTCACGGAGACGAAGTCGGGCGCGACCGCCTCGACCCGGCGGAGTGCGCTCCACAGGTTCCGCTCGCCCTTGGGGGTCTTCGGCGCGGAGAACTCGAACGAGTACGTCGTCTTGCCGGTGGCGAGCATGTCACGCACGGTGCGTGCGCGATCAGTCCTGGTGGATGCGGTTCCTAGGGCCATACGGGCAGGTTAGCCAGGGGGCGGCGGTCCCCCAACCGGACGCCGGAAATTTGCCCGAATTGTCGCCCTCCTGTCCAGCCCTTGGACAAACTCGTGGACAGGACCGGCCGCACGGGGCCTCAGACCTGCCGCAGCCGCTCGGCGAACTCCGCCGCGGCGGCACCCGGGTCGTCCGCCTCCGTGATCGCGCGGACGACGACCACCCGGCGGGCGCCGGCCTCCAGCACCTCGTCGAGATTGCCGAGGCCGATGCCGCCGATGGCGAACCAGGGGCGCTCGGTGCCGAGGGCGGCCGTGTGGCGCACCAGGTCGAGGCCGGGGGCGTGGCGGCCGGGCTTGGTGGGGGTGGGCCAGCAGGGACCCGTGCAGAAGTAGTCCACGCCGTCCTGCGCGGCGGCCGCGGTGGCCTCGGACCCGGCGTGCGTGGAGCGGCCGATCAGCACCTCGTCGCCGACTATGGCGCGGGCCGCGGGAACCGGCAGGTCGCCCTGGCCGAGGTGGAGCACGTCGGCGCGGGCGGCGTGGGCGACGTCCGCGCGGTCGTTGACCGCGAGGAGCTTGCCGTGCCGGGCGCAGGCGTCGGCGAAGACCTCCAGGTGCGCCAGCTCCTCGGCGGCCTCCATGCCCTTGTCGCGCAGCTGCACGATGTCGACACCGCCGGCCAGGACCGCGTCCAGGAACTCGGGCAGGTCGCCCTGGC
Organism: Streptomyces sp. MUSC 14; assembly: GCF_001866675.1. Classification (NCBI taxonomy): domain Bacteria; kingdom Bacillati; phylum Actinomycetota; class Actinomycetes; order Kitasatosporales; family Streptomycetaceae; genus Streptomyces; species Streptomyces sp. MUSC 14. The sequence continues at coordinate 92,148 of NZ_MLYN01000021.1, read as the reverse complement.
GCCTGCGCGCGTCCGTGCACAGGTACAGGCGGGCGCCGGCGAGCGCGGTGCGTGCGGTGTCGGACATGCGTGGGTCCCCCCGGGATCGGTGGCGCTGACGGGTGTCGGGGGTGTGCGGGCCGCCGCTCACGGCAGCGGCCCGCACACCCCCCTCGTGGTAGGGCTCGGCTCAGACGGCGAGCGCCTGGGCGCGGCGCTTCACCTCCGTGCCGCGATTCTCACTCAGGGCCTGCGCGGGGGTGCCGGGCAGGGTCGGGTCGGGGGTGAAGAGCCACTCGATCATCTCTTCGTCCGTGAAGCCGTCGTCCCGCAGCAGCGTCAAGGTCCCGGACAGGCCCTTGACGACCTTGTCCCCGTCGATGAAGGCGGCGGGGACGTGCAGCGCCCGGTTCTCCCCTCGGCGTACGGCGATGAGCTGGCCCTCCTTGACCAGCTGCCGCACGCGCGTCACCTCGACGCCGAGCATCTCGGCGATGTCGGGGAGGGTGAGCCAGGCGGGGACGAGAGCATCGATCTTTGCGTCAATCTCGGTCACGTGAACAAGCCTGCCATCCCCCACTGACAGTCGGAAGTCAGACAGGTCCAGGCGAGAGGGTGTGGGAGGGTGTGCTATTCGGCGACGGCGTCCTTCAGGGGCCTGCCCGGATCCGCCAGCGCCCGCGCGTCCATCCTGCGCCCGGCCTCGATCAGCCTGCGTCCCTGGGCCAGGTCGCGCGGGCGGCCCACGGCCAGCAGGGACACCAGGCGGTCCGCACGCAGCCAGCACACCGTCCAGGCCGGGCCCGCCGGGTCGCCGCGCCACACCAGGCGGTCGGCCGCCGCGTGGTGCCCGGCGTACTGCACGAACCGGCCGAACTGCTCGGACCAGAAGTACGGCACCGGGTCGTACTCCGTCGGGGTCTCGCCCATGATGTTCGCGGCGACCGTGCGCGGCCCCTGGAGGGCGTTGTCCCAGTGGTGGACGAGCAGCCGCTCGCCGTAGCGGGCCGAGGGGAAGGAGGCGCAGTCGCCGACGGCGTAGACGTCCTCGACGCTGGTCAGCAGGCGGGCGTCGGCGACGACCTCGCCGTGTACGCCCAGCTCGATGCCGGAGCCGGCCAGCCAGCCGGTGGCCGGGCGGGCGCCGATGCCGACGACGACGGCGCCCGCGGGCAGCCGCGTGCCGTCGGCGAGCACGACGGCGCCCGGCTCGACGCGCTCCACGCGCGCGTGGGTGCGCAGGGTGGCCCCGCTGTCGGCGTACCAGGCGGTCATGGGCGCCGCGACCTCGGCGGGCAGGGCGCCCGCGAGCGGCCGGTCGGCGGCCTCGACGACGGTGACCGCGCAGCCCGCCGCGCGCGCGGCGGTGGCGAACTCGGCGCCGATCCAGCCGGCGCCGACGACCACGATCTCGTGCTGCTCGGCCAGGACCGGCCGCAGCCGCTCGGCGTCGTCCAGGGTGCGCAGCAGATGCACGCCCGGCACGCCCGCGGTGCCCGGCAGCGTGATCGGCTCGGCGCCGGTGGCGAGGACCAGCACGTCGTACGGGACCGGGCCGGACTCGGTGTCCAGCTCGTGCGCGGCCGGGCGCAGGCCCAGCGCCTCGCAGCCGAGCCGCAGCTCGACGCCGAGGGACTCGAAGTCCACCTCGAAGGCGGAGTCCTCGGCCTTGCCGAGCAGGACGGCCTTGGACAGCGGCGGCCGGTCGTAGGGCTGGTGCGGTTCGGCGCCGATCAGGGTGACGGTGCCCTTGAAACCCTGTTCGCGCAGGGCGACCGCGGTCTGCACCCCGGCCATGCCCGCGCCGACGACGACCATGCGCCGCCCCGGTGACGTGCGCTCTTCCGCTGTCTGCTCGCTCACCCGATCACCATAGACACGTGACATTCCGTCAGTCATGGGGCGTGCTCGGTGACCTGTTCCACAACACTCGTCCCGCTCCCCGCCTGCGACTCCCACTCCCAGGTCTCCGCCAGCCGCACCCGCCCGTCCGGCAGTTCCGCGACGGTGGACACGCAGTGGCCGCAGGAGGTCGTGCCGTCGGTCTTCAGCTGGACGTAGCGGAAGTCGAGCCGGTCCCCCTCCCGGGTGCCGACCAGATGGCCGCGGACCACGTCGCCGCCCGCGTACTCGGCCCAGATCTCGCCGTCCTTCTCGTGGTACAGGAACCGGGTGCGCGTACCCACCTGACCTGGGGCTTGGTCCGCGACGGGGGCGAGGATCAGTCCGTCGAGCGAGCGTGCCATGGACGGGGGCTCCCTTACGGGTGAGGCGGGCCGCGGGCTAGGGTGGCCACCGTACAAGCACTCGCGGGAGCCCGGACGCACCGGGCTGAGAGGGAGGCTGGCGGCCTCCGACCGTACGAACCTGATCCGGGTCATGCCGGCGAAGGGAGGGGCTGGACGCCCATGCCGTCACGTACGTCCGACACATCCGACACGTCCGACGTCCTCGTCATCGGGGGCGGAATCATCGGCCTGGTCACGGCCTGGCGCGCGGCGCAGCGCGGGCTCGCCACGGCCGTGGTGGACCCCGAGCCCGGCGGCGGGGCCGCGCGGGTCGCGGCCGGGATGCTGGCCGCGGTCACCGAACTGCACTACGGCGAGGAGACCCTGCTCGCCCTCAACCTCGAATCGGCGCGCCGTTACCCGGACTTCGCGGCCGAGCTGACCGAGCTGACCGGTCACGACCTCGGTTACCGCCGCTGCGGCACCCTCCAGGTCGCGCTCGACGCCGACGACCGTGCCCATCTGCGGGAACTGCACGTCCTGCAGGAGCGCTGCGGCCTGGAGTCGCAGTGGCTGTCCGGGCGGGAGTGCCGACGCCTGGAGCCGATGCTGGCGCCCGGGGTACGCGGCGGACTGCGGGTCGACGGCGACCACCAGATCGACCCGCGGCGGCTCGCGGCGGCCCTCGTCGTCGCGTGCGAGCGCTCCGGCGTGGTGCTCCACCGCGCGTGGGCCGAGCGGCTGGACGTCGCGCGCGGCCGCGCCACCGGGGTCACCCTCGCCGACGGCACCGCGCCGCGCGCCGGGCAGGTGGTGCTCGCGGCCGGCAGCCTGAGCGGGCGGCTCGCGGGCGTGCCCGAGGCGCTGCTGCCGCCGGTGCGGCCGGTCAAGGGGCAGGTGCTGCGGCTGGCCGTACCGCGCGCGTACGCGCCGTTTCTGAGCCGTACCGTGCGGGCCGTCGTCCGTGGCGGCCACGTCTACCTGGTGCCCCGGGAGAACGGCGAGCTGGTCGTCGGCGCTACCAGCGAGGAGCTGGGCTGGGACACGACGGTCACCGCGGGCGGCGTGTACGAGCTGCTGCGCGACGCCCATGAGCTGGTGCCGGGCATCACCGAGCTGCCGCTCACCGAGACCCGCGCGGGGGTGCGCCCCGGCTCGCCGGACAACGCGCCGCTGCTCGGCCCGTCCGGGCTCGACGGGCTGCTGCTGGCCACCGGTCACTACCGCAACGGGGTGCTGCTCACGCCGGTCACCGGCGATGTCATGGCCGGGCTGCTGGCCGACGGCGAACTGCCGGAAGAAGCCCGCCCGTTCACACCGCGGCGCTTCGGCGTCACCGCCCCGTCCGCCGTCCTTCAGGAGCAGCCCGCATGAACATCTCGATCTCTGTCAACGGAGAGCGCCGGGAGATCGTCGCGGGCACCGCGCTCGACTCCGTCGTCCGCTCCCTGGCCGCCGCGCCCTCCGGGGTGGCCGCGGCCGTCAACGAAACCGTCGTCCCGCGCGCGCAGTGGGCGAGCACACCGCTGGGCGAGGGCGATCGCGTGGAAGTCCTCACCGCCGTCCAGGGGGGCTGAAGCATGGCCGACGATTCGCTGGTCCTCGGGGGTACGACGTTCTCGTCGCGGCTGGTCATGGGTACGGGCGGGGCGCCCAGCCTGGAGGTGCTGGAGCGGGCGCTGATCGCCTCCGGCACGGAGCTGACGACGGTCGCGATGCGGCGGGTGGACCCCTCCGTGCACGGCTCGGTGCTGTCGGTGCTGGAGAAGCTGGGCATCCGGGTGCTGCCGAACACGGCGGGCTGTTTCACCGCCGGGGAGGCGGTGCTGACCGCGCGGCTGGCCCGGGAGGCGCTGGGCACGGACCTGATCAAGGTGGAGGTCATCGCCGACGAGCGCACGCTGCTGCCGGATCCGGTGGAGACGCTGGAGGCGGCGGAGACCCTGGTGGACGAGGGGTTCACGGTGCTGCCGTACACCAACGACGATCCGGTGCTCGCGCGGAAGCTGGAGGACGTCGGGTGCGCGGCGGTGATGCCGCTGGGCTCGCCGATCGGGTCGGGGCTCGGCATCCGCAACCCCCACAACTTCCAGCTGATCGTGGAGCACGCGCGCGTACCGGTGATTCTGGACGCGGGGGCCGGTACGGCGTCCGACGTGGCGCTGGCCATGGAGCTGGGGTGTGCCGGGGTGATGCTCGCCTCGGCGGTGACCCGGGCGCAGGAGCCGGAGCTGATGGCCGCCGCGATGAGGCACGCGGTGGAGGGCGGCCGGCTGGCCCGGCTGGCCGGGCGGATCCCCCGCAGGCACTTCGCCGAGGCGTCGTCGCCCACGGAGGGGATGGCCCGGCTGGACCCCGAGCGGCCCGCGTTCTAGGGATCTGCGCGTCTTCCCGCCCGCCCGCCCGCCTGGTCGGGCGTGCGGGAAGCGTCACAGGTCGGCTTCAGTAGCCGGCGGGAAGCGGGCTCGGAGCGGGGTTTGTCGGTCGGTCCTCGTAGACTCCCCTTTCGTGGATACGACCCTTCAGGACCCCCTCGTCGGGCAGGTGCTCGACGGCCGTTATCGCGTCGACGCGCGGATCGCCGTCGGCGGGATGGCCACGGTCTACCGGGCCCTGGACACCCGGCTGGACCGCGTTCTCGCGCTGAAGGTGATGCACCCGACGCTCGCGGCCGACGGCACCTTCGTCGAGCGGTTCATCCGGGAGGCGAAGTCGGTCGCCCGGCTCGCCCACCCCAACGTCGTCCAGGTCTTCGACCAGGGCACCGACGGGTCGTACGTGTACCTGGCGATGGAGTACGTCGCCGGCTGCACCCTGCGCGACGTGCTGCGCGAGCGGGGGGCGCTGCAGCCCCGCGCGGCCCTCGACATCCTGGAGCCCGTCCTCGCCGCGCTCGGTGCCGCGCACCGGGCCGGGTTCGTGCACCGGGACATGAAGCCCGAGAACGTGCTGATAGGCGACGACGGGCGGGTCAAGGTCGCCGACTTCGGGCTCGTGCGGTCCGTGGACACCGTGACCAGCACCACGGGCGCCGTGCTCGGGACCGTGTCGTATCTCGCGCCCGAGCAGATCGAGCAGGGCACCGCGGACCCGCGCGTCGACGTGTACGCGTGCGGCGTCGTGTTCTACGAAATGCTGACGGGGGACAAGCCGCACTCCGGGGACTCCCCCGCGCTGGTGCTCTACAAGCACATACACGAGGACGTGCCACCGCCCTCGGCGCTGGTGCCGGGGCTGGCGCCGGAGCTGGACCAGCTGGTCGCGGCGGCTACCGCGCGCACCCCTGAGGTCCGCCCGCAGGACGCCGTGGCGCTGCTCGCCCGGGTGCGCGAGGCACGCCAGGGGCTGAGCGCCGAGCAGCTGGACGCGGTGCCGCCCCAGGCGCTGTCCGCGGAGCACGACAACGCCGGGGACCGGACGAGCGTGATCCCACGCTCGCTGACGGTGCCCCGCCCACTGCCCGTGGGCGAGCACGAGTCCCTCGACGGCGTCCAGCACACCAGCCGGCTCCAGGCCCCGCCCGTGCCGCACCGCAGACGCCCCAAGCACCTGCTGCTGACCGTCGTCGCCGCCGTCCTGGTGGTGTTCGGCGTGGGCACGGGCGTCTGGTACATCAACTCCGGCCAGTTCACGAACGTCCCGCCGCTGCTGTCGAAGACCGAGGCGCAGGCGCGCGAGCGGCTGCAGGCGGCCGGGCTCGACGTCGGGCCGATCAAGCGCCAGTACAACGACGCCGTCCAGCGCGGCACCGTCATCGGCACGGACCCGGCGCCCGGCGCCCGCATCCGCGACCACGACGCGGTGGCCCTGACCGTCTCGCTGGGCCCGGAGACGGTGAACGTGCCGGACGTGACGGGCCGGCCGCTGGCCGAGGCACGCAGACTGCTGAAGGCGGACGGGCTGGAGCCGGGCATGGTCACCCGGGAGTTCAACGACAGCGTCACCGAGGGCTCCGTGATCGGCACGACCCCGCAGGCGGGCACCAAACGGCACGCGGGTTCCGCGATCGCGCTGGTGGTCAGCAAGGGCAGCCCGATCGACGTCCCGGACGTCACCGGCGACGACCCGGCAGACGCCCGGCAGACGCTGACCGGCGCCGGGCTGAAGGTCGTGATCGCGCCCGACCGGATCAACTCCGAGCACGACAAGGGCAAGGTGGCCCGGCAGAGCCCCAGCGACGGCAGCCAGGCCGCGGCGGGCGACACGGTGACGCTGACGCTGTCCAAGGGCCCGCAGATGGTCCAGGTGCCGGATGTGACCGGGGACAGCGTGGACGACGCGCACAAGGCGCTGGAGGGCGCGGGCTTCAAGGTGAGCGAGGACCGCGGTCTGCTCGGGCTGTTCGGGGACACCGTGCAGAAGCAGTCGGTGAAGGGCGGCGGCATGGCGCCCAAGGGCTCGACGATCACGATCACCATCCGGTGACCGTGATCTGTGCGGGGGTCTGACGGGGACCGTGGTCCGGCGGCCGGGGCGGGCATGACACCCTGAACGGGTGAGTCCCCAGCAGTCGCCTCCCCGTGTCCCCCTGCCCCGCAACCCCGTCGGCGGGCACGTGCCCGTGGCCGGCGGTCTGCACACGGTCGGGCTGTCGTACGCCCGCAGGCTGAAGGCGGAGACCGTGCAGGTCTTCGTGGCCAACCCGCGCGGCTGGGCCACGCCCGCCGGCAACCCGAAGCAGGACGAGGCGTTCCGCGCGGCCTGTGCCGAGGAGTCGATCCCGGCGTACGTCCACGCCCCCTACCTGATCAACTTCGGCTCCCACACCGAGGCGACCGTGGAGCGGTCGGTTCAGTCGCTGCGGCACTCGCTGCGGCGCGGACGGGAGATCGGCGCGCTGGGCGTGGTCGTGCACACCGGAAGCGCGACCGGCGGGCGCGAGCGGTCGGTGGCGCTGCGGCAGGTGCGCGAGCGCATGCTGCCGCTGCTGGACGAGCTGACCCACGACGACGACCCGTTCCTGCTGCTGGAGTCCACGGCCGGGCAGGGCGCCTCGCTGTGCTCGCGGACCTGGGACTTCGGGCCGTACTTCGAGGCGCTGGACGCCCATCCGAAGCTGGGCGTGTGCCTGGACACCTGCCACGTGTTCGCCGCCGGCCACGACGTGACCGGCCCGAACGGCATGCACCAGACCCTGGACCTGCTGGTGGACACGGTCGGCGAGGGGCGGCTGAAGCTGGTCCACGCCAACGACTCCCAGGACGTGGTGGGCGCGCACAAGGACCGGCACGCGAACATCGGCGCCGGACACATCGGCGAGGATCCGTTCCGGGCGCTCATGACCCATCCGGCGACCGAGGGCGTGCCCCTGGTCATCGAGACGCCCGGCGGCCCGGAGGGGCACGCGGCGGACGTGGAGCGGCTGAAGAAGCTGCGGGACGCGTAGCCTCCGCATCGGCCGCCGAGGGCTACAGTTCCGGGCCCTCTCCCGGTTCCTCCTGGTAGGAGTAGCGCTGTTCCTTCCAGGGGTCGCCGATGTTGTGGTAGCCGCGCTCCTCCCAGAAGCCGCGGCGGTCGGCGGTCATGTACTCCACGCCCCGGACCCACTTCGGGCCCTTCCAGGCGTACAGGTGGGGGACGATCAGGCGGACCGGGAAGCCGTGCTCGGCGGTGAGCAGCTCGCCGTCCTTGTGGGTGGCGAAGATCGTGCGGTCGGAGGCGAAGTCCGACAGACGCAGGTTGGAGCTGAAGCCGTACTCCGCCCAGACCATCACATGGGTGACGTCCGGCGCCGGCGGGGCCAGGTCCAGGATCGCGGCGGCCGGGACGCCGCCCCACTCGGCGCCGGTCATGCTGAACTTCGTCACGCAGTGCAGATCGGCCACCACGGTGGTGTATGGCAGGGCCGTGAACTCCTCGTGGCCCCAGGTGTGCTTGTCGCCGTCCGCGGTGGCGCCGAAGACCCGGAACTCCCAGCGCTCGGGGCGGAACTTCGGGACGGGTCCGTAGTGGGTGACCGGCCAGCCACGCTGGAGCCGCTGACCCGGCGGGAGCTCGGACCCTGCCGCCGCTCCAGACTCTCGCTCCACCGGATGACCCATGTAACCATCCTGACAGACCTCGGGCAGTGCCCTTGACCATCCCTCCAGCACCTCCGCGAACCGGACACGAGGCATCAAGTCAGGGCGAACTTACTAAGTATCCACTTACTGGACGATCTTCGTTGCCGATGCAATCATGCGGCCGCACACCTCCCCCGTCCCCCGTGGAAGGAGCCGCTGCGATGCAGGGCGACCCCGAGGTCATCGAGTTCCTCAACGAGCAGCTCACCGGCGAGCTGACCGCGATCAACCAGTACTTCCTGCACGCGAAGATGCAGGAGAACTTCGGCTGGTACAAGCTCGCCAAGTACACCCGGCACGAGTCGTTCGACGAGATGAAGCACGCGGAGGTGCTGACCGACCGGATCCTGTTCCTGGAGGGGCTGCCGAACTACCAGCGGCTGTTCCACGTCCGCGTCGGCCAGAGCGTGAAAGAGATGTTCGAGGCGGACCGGCAGATCGAGGTGGAGGCGATCGACCGGCTCAAGCGCGGCATCAAGGTCATGCGCGAGAAGGGCGACATCACGTCCGCGAACATCTTCGAGGACATCCTCGCCGACGAGGAGAACCACATCGACTATCTCGACACCCAGCTGGAACTGGTCGAGAAGCTCGGCGAGGCGCTCTACATCGCGCAGCTCATCGAGCAGCCGGAGAGCTAGGCCGCTTCCGCGATCCCCGGTGTCGTCGGCAGTTCGGCCAGGACCGGCCTGCCCTGGTCGGCCAGCTCGCGGCGGGGGCAGGCGCCGCGGCCGAGGAGGGCCTGGATGCGGCGGACGCAGGAGCCGCAGTCCGTGCCCGCCTTGCAGGCGGAGGCTATCTGGCGGGGGGTGCAGGCACCGCCCTCCGCGTGCTGCTTGACCTGGTCCTCGGTGATACCGAAGCAGCTGCACACGTACACGCGGATTCACCTCCCGACGGGATTTCCGTATAGGCGCCATCCCCGTGATCGGTGAGGCAAACCTAACCTTACCCGTCGGGCAGGGCCCGCAAAAGTGGGGAGGGGCGCGGATCGCATGTGATCCGCGCCCCAGATCGCCCCGGGCCTGTCAGCAGGCCGGTCACTGGTCCCGGTACATCTCCGCGACCAGGAAGGCCAGGTCGAGCGACTGACTGCGGTTCAGCCGCGGGTCACAGGCCGTCTCGTAGCGCTGGTGCAGGTCGTCGACGAAGATCTCGTCGCCGCCGCCCACGCACTCGGTGACGTCGTCGCCGGTCAGCTCCACGTGGATGCCACCCGGGTGGGTGCCGAGGCCCTTGTGGACCTCGAAGAAGCCCTTGACCTCGTCGAGCACGTCGTCGAAGCGGCGGGTCTTGTGCCCGGAGGCCGCCTCGAAGGTGTTGCCGTGCATCGGGTCGGTCACCCAGGCCACCGTCGCACCGGACGCCGTGACCTTCTCGACCAGCTCGGGGAGCTTGTCGCGGATCTTGTCGGCGCCCATCCGGACGATGAAGGTCAGCCGGCCCGGCTCCCGCTCGGGGTCGAGGCGGTCGATGTACTTCAGCGCGTCCTCGGCCGTCGTCGTCGGGCCGAGCTTGATGCCGATCGGGTTGCTGATCCGCGAGGCGAACTCGATGTGCGCCCCGTCCAGCTGGCGGGTGCGCTCGCCGATCCAGACCATGTGGCCCGAGACGTCGTACAGCTTGCCGGTGCGGGAGTCGACCCGGGTGAGGGCGGACTCGTAGTCCAGCAGCAGCGCCTCGTGCGAGGAGAACAGCTCGACGGTCTTGAACTCCTCCGGGTCCGTGCCGCAGGCCCGCATGAAGTTCAGCGCGCTGTCGATCTCCCGCGCGAGCTGCTCGTAGCGCTGGCCCGACGGCGAGGTCCGCACGAAGTCCTGGTTCCAGGCGTGCACCTGGCGCAGGTCCGCGTAACCGCCGGTGGTGAAGGCACGCACCAGGTTCAGCGTGGACGCCGAGGCGTTGTACATGCGCTTCAGGCGCTCGGGGTCCGGGATCCGGGACTCCGGCGTGAAATCGAAGCCGTTGACGGAGTCGCCCCGGTACACCGGGAGGGTCACGCCGTCGCGGGTCTCCATCGGCTTGGAGCGCGGCTTGGAGTACTGCCCCGCGATCCGGCCGACCTTCACCACGGGCACGGCGGCCGCGTAGGTGAGGACGGCACCCATCTGGAGCAGCGTCTTCAGCTTGTTGCGGATGTGGTCCGCGGACACCGCGTCGAAGGCCTCGGCACAGTCGCCGCCCTGGAGGAGGAACGCCTCTCCCTTGGCGACGGCCGCCATCCGGGCGCGCAGCTGGTCGCACTCGCCCGCGAAGACGAGCGGCGGATACGACTCGAGGTCCGCGATCACTGCGCGCAGAGCCTCAAGGTCGGGGTACTCGGGCTGCTGCGCCGCGGGCAGGTCTCGCCAGGTGTTGCCAGCGCTCGCGCTGGTCTTAGCGTTCACGGTCACTCTCTACACCTTACGGGGTGCGGTCACGGACCCCCTCATTCGCTCATCAAGTGAGACGCATCCCGCCCGGATGTGGGAAACGGGCCCCCGCGCACAGGGGCCCGTTCCCGGCGGCGGTCAGCCGCAGTTGTGCGCCGCCGAGGTGCTGGACGCGACGACCACGTCCACCCCCGGGGCGGTCAGGTGCACGGCGTTGACGGTGAGGCCGCCGTCCGCCGTCCTGACCTGCTCGTTGACCACGAGCCTGGCGCCCACGACACCGAGGTCGACGGACTCGTTCACGCTGCCGTCGATCGTGACCGGGACACCGGCCACGGTGAGCGTGAGGTCCGTGCTGCCGGACACCGCGCTGCAGGTGCTGGTCGAGACCGCCTTGATCCCGGACACCTTGAGGACGGGCAGACCCGGCAGGCCGACCGTGGCCTCCTCCAGGGACGCCGTGGAGGTGGCGCCGCCGGGTCCGGTCTTGGTGTCGACCCGGGCGCACAGCGTCTTCGAGGAGAGCACGAGCGCGTTGATGTCGGCCGTGCAGGGCGGGGCCGTGCTGCTCGCGCCCGCGGTGCGCACGGTGCCCGTGTCGGGCGTCGGCGGGACGGACACCACCGGCAGGCCGAGCAGCGAGACGTCGGCCGACAGGCCGTAGGCCCGCCCGGTGACGTACTGGAGCCGCGCGGTGCCGGTGACCTCGGCGGGCAGGTAGCCGTCGTCGCCGGCGAAGGACGCCTTGACCGGGACGGTCGCGTCGGCGGTCAGCGGGGCGTCGACCGAGGCGATGGTGCACGTCGCCGCACCCTGGGCGTCCGTCGTGCCGTCGCAGGTCTGGGTGCCGAGCGCGAAGCTCACCTTCCTGCCGGCGACGGGTGCGCCGGCGTCGGTGGTGAGGGTCGCGGACAGGGTGGCCGGGGAGCCGTCGGAGACGGTCTTCGGGCCGGTGTAGGCGAGCTTCGTCGTCTTCTTCTGCGGGGGCGGCGGAGGCGTGCTGCCCGTTCCCACGTCGATGAAGTCGCGGTCGATGCCGATCGAGACGCCGCCGTGGCTCTCGGTCAGATCACCCGCGTACTGGTGGACGCGCTGGTGGTCGGCCCAGAGGTTCGCCGGGATCGCCGGGTCGTCGGTCGTCGCCCGGTCGTTCCAGCGGGCCGTGTCGATCACGTCGGGCAGGGTGATCCTGCCTGCCGCCGCGACGAGGTCGGGGGTCAGGGACGCCCCGCCGCCGTACGCGCCGGAGCGGTAGCCCAGGTCGTGCAGCCGCTTGGTCCAGGCGTCGAGGTAGGCGAGCACCCGGGAGGTGTTGTCGCCGCCGGGCGGGTAGTTCTCCATGTTCTCGTAGATCACCGAGCCCGCGCCGAGCCCCAGCGCCTTCGCCTGCGCGACCGCGTCGTCGGCGGCCGCGCTGCCCTGCGGGGCCGGGTCGGTGATGACCGAGCAGTGGCCGCCGCAGCTGCCCGCGTCGGCGGTGGCCTGCTTGCCGACGTAGATCGGGAGGAAGCGCCACCCGTTCGTGTACTGGGTCTGCACCCACTGGGCGTCGAGGTTCGCCTGGGAGCAGCCGCGGTTCTCGCCCCCGATGTAGACGCCGACGGCGCCGTAGCCGGAGGAGCCCTTCCAGGCGTTCATCGCCGCCTGGCTCGGGGCGGCACAGGCGTCGAAGCCGTTGCCCTGGTACGAGGTCGCGTCGGCCGGTACGGCGAGCGCGGCCGGCGCGGCGGGCGGCGCCGCGGTCCGCGCCGAGGCCACCGGCAGCCCGGCACCGGCGAGCACCCGCCGGATCCCGGCAGGGTCGGTGCCGTAGCCGGCCGTGACGGTGATGCCGGCGGCGGTCGCGCTGTACGTCCGGGAGGTGGGGTTCTCGGTGACGGCGGCCTTGGTGGCGTTCGAGGGCCGGACGAGCAGCGCCTCGGTGCGGCCGGTCACGTCGGCGGGGCAGTCCTGCCGGGCGCCCGGTGTGCCGAGGTACACCGCGTGCCGGTCGAAGCGGACGCAGGTGGCCGGATTCTTGTCGAGGTCGACGACTTTCCAGTCGGCGGGCACGGTGAACGTGTGCCCCCGGTAGTGGATCGCGGTGGTGCCGCCGCCGGTCACGTCCGGTGCGGTGGCGGCCTGTGCGGTCGCGAGCGGTGCGGCGCCGAGAGCTGCCGCGGCGGCGAGGACGGTCAGCGCCCGGACGGCGCGCCGTCTCGTCCGCGGACGCGGCCCTGAGGACAGTGATGTGGAAATGACTTTCTCCTCCCCCGTGGGACGAAAGCGGTCCGGGGGAAGACTGGGAGCCAGATCGTGTACGCGTCAATAAATGACGCTCAATTGCCGGTTTTTTCGGCCTACTTCCACTTGCGGAGCGTCGGCGCGCCGGGCGTGGGGGCGCTGTGGGGACGGCGTGAAGCAGCCGGTCGCCGGGCGCGGGCAGGGCTGGATCCAGCCTCCGGGACGCGGGTGTCGGGCGGATGAACCCGCCAAGGCTTGGCCGGATCGGGTAGGGTGCCGGACATGTTCGCGCACTCGACCATGAACCAGGACTGGTGGTGGACCGCTCATCCGGCGGCCCACTGACTGCGCGTACCCACACTTCGCGAAGGCCGCCCGAGGGGCGGCCTTCGGCGTTTCCAGGGCCGGGCCGCTCCTCCCACCGCACGAGGAACCGAGGAGCCATGGACCTGACCCGACTGCTGGACGACGACCGCCCGTTCGCCCTTCTGCGCCGCCGCGCACCGGGCCGCGACCACGACATGGTCGAGCTGCTGCGCGGCCCCGTCACGGCCCGCGACCGGCTGGCCGACCTGCCCGACGAGGGCCTGGCGCTGGTCCCGTTCCGGCAGATCCGCGAGCGCGGCTTCGACGTCCGCGACGACGCCACCCCGCTGCTGGTGCTGGCCCCCGAGGAGTCGTACGAGATCCCGCTGGAGCAGGCCCTGGAGCAGCTGCCCGGGCACGAAGTCCGGGTCGAGGACGGCGGGTTCGACATCGAGGACGAGGAGTACGCCGGGATCGTCGGGCGGGTGCTGGCCGAGGAGATCGGCCGGGGCGAGGGCGCCAACTTCGTGATCCGGCGGACGTACGAGGGCCAGGTCCCGGGTTTCGGGCGCGCGGACGCGCTGGCGCTGTTCCGCCGGCTGCTCGCGGGCGAGCGGGGCGCGTACTGGACGTTCGTGGTGCACACCGGGGACCGCACGCTGGTCGGGGCCAGCCCCGAGGTGCATGTGCGGATGTCGGGCGGGACGGTCGTGATGAACCCGATCAGCGGGACGTACCGCTATCCCGCCGAGGGCCCGACCCCGGAGCACCTCCTCTCCTTCCTCGCCGACGGCAAGGAGATCGAGGAACTGTCGATGGTCGTCGACGAGGAACTGAAGATGATGTGCACGGTCGGCGACATGGGCGGGGTCGTCGTCGGACCGCGGCTGAAGGAGATGGCCCATCTCGCGCACACCGAGTACGAGTTGCGCGGGAAGTCGTCGCTGGACGCGCGGGAGGTGCTGAAGGAGACGATGTTCGCGGCGACCGTGACCGGCTCGCCGGTGCAGAACGCCTGCCGGGTCATCGAGCGGTACGAGCCCGGCGGCCGGGGCTACTACGCCGGTGCGCTGGCGCTGCTCGGCCGGGATTCCGGGGGCGCGCAGACCCTGGACTCGCCCATCCTGATCCGCACGGCCGACATCGGCGCGGCCGGCCGGCTGCGGGTCGGGGTCGGCGCGACGCTGGTGCGCGGTTCGGATCCGGCGAGCGAGGTCGCGGAGACCCACGCGAAGGCGGCGGGCGTGCTGGCGGCGCTCGGGGTGCGTGCGGCCCGGCCGCGCGCGGAGCGGGAGGCGCCCCGGCTGGCCGACGATCCGCGGGTGCGGGCCGCGCTGGACGGGCGGCGGTCCTCGCTGGCCCCGTTCTGGCTGCGGATGCAGGAGCGGCTGCCCTCGCTCGACCGGCACGCCCTGGTCGTGGACGCCGAGGACACCTTCACGGCGATGCTGGCGCACGTGCTGCGCTCGGGCGGCCTGGAGGTGAGCGTCCGGCGCTACGACGAGCCGGGGCTGCGGGCGGCGGTGCTCGCGCACGAGGGTCCCGTCGTGCTGGGCCCCGGCCCCGGCGATCCGGCCGACCCGGCCGACCCGAAGATGCGGTTCCTGCGGGAGCTGACGGCGACCGTGCTGCGGGAGCACCGGCACGGGGTGCTCGGCGTCTGCCTCGGGCACGAGCTGATCGCGGCCGAACTGGGCCTGGACATCGTGCGGAAGGAGGTGCCGTACCAGGGGGCGCAGACGGCCGTGGACCTGTTCGGGCGCGAGGAGACGGTCGGCTTCTACAACAGCTTCGTCGCCCGCTGCGACGACGAGGCGGCCCGGGAGCTGGCCGCGCACGGCGTCGAGGTGAGCCGGGCCGGGAACGGCGAGGTCCATGCCGTGCGGGGCCCGGGCTTCGCGGGCGTGCAGTTCCACCCGGAGTCGGTGCTCAGCCTGAACGGGGTGGCGATCGTGCGGGAGTTGATCGGCGGGCCCCGTCCTCGGACGCCGGACGGCCTGCCCTGTGCCGACCGGCGCTGAGGACGCGCCCTCGCTCAGCCGAAGAAGACCCCGACCTCCGTGTACAGCTCCGGGTTCACCGTCTTCAGCCGCGCGGTGGCCTCGGCCAGCGGGACGCGGACGATGTCGGTGCCGCGCAGGGCGACCATCGTGCCGTAGTCGCCGTCGTGGACGCAGTCGACGGCGTGCAGGCCGAAGCGGGTGGCGAGCCAGCGGTCGAAGGCGCTGGGGGTACCGCCGCGCTGGACATGGCCGAGGACGGTGGTGCGGGCTTCCTTCCCGGTGCGCCGCTCGATCTCCTTGGCCAGCCACTCGCCGACCCCGGAGAGCCGCACGTGTCCGAAGGAGTCGAGCGAGCCGTCCTTCAGCACCATGTCGCCGTCCCTGGGCATGGCGCCCTCGGCGACGACCACGATCGGCGCGTACGACGCCCGGAAGCGGGAGGTCACCCAGGCGCAGACCTGCTCGACGTCGAAGCGCTGCTCGGGGATGAGGATGACGTTGGCACCGCCGGCCAGGCCCGAGTGCAGGGCGATCCAGCCGGCGTGCCGGCCCATCACCTCCACCACCAGCACCCGCATATGGGACTCGGCGGTGGTGTGCAGCCGGTCGATGGCCTCGGTGGCGATGTTGACGGCGGTGTCGAAGCCGAAGGTGTAGTCGGTGGCCGACAGGTCGTTGTCGATCGTCTTGGGCACCCCGACGCAGGGCACCCCGTACTCGCCGGACAGCCGGGCCGCGACGCCCAGGGTGTCCTCGCCGCCGATCGCGATGAGGGCCTGGACGTCCAGTTTGGCCATGTTGTCCTTGATCCGGCGGATCCCGTTCTCCTCCTTCAGGGGATTGGTGCGCGAGGAGCCGAGGATGGTGCCGCCACGGGGCAGGATGCCGCGCACCGTGGGGATGTCGAGGCGGACGGCGCGGCCTTCGAGGGGGCCGCGCCAGCCGTCCCGGAAGCCGGTGAAGTCATAGCCGTACTCCTGCACGCCCTTGCGGACGATGCCCCGGATGACCGCGTTGAGCCCGGGGCAGTCACCGCCTCCGGTCAGTACTCCGACCCGCATGGAACAGTCCCTTCGCCACGGTTTCCTGACATTTGGTCACGCTAACGGTGACTCAGGTCACACCGGGAGGGGCGGGACGGGTGATTCCGGGGCGCGAAAAGGGGGCTTACTCGTCGTCGAGGCCGCGCTCGATGGCGTAGCGCACCAACTCGACCCGGTTGTGCAGCTGAAGCTTGCCGAGGGTGTTCTGGACGTGGTTCTGCACCGTGCGGTGGGAGATGACGAGGCGTTCGGCGATCTGCTTGTAGCTCAGGCCCTTGGCGACCAGACGCAGCACCTCGGTCTCCCGGTCCGTCAGCCGGGGCGCGCCGGGCTCGTCGGCGCCCTGGGCGGGGGCCGGTTCGGAGGCGAGGCGGCGGTACTCGCCGAGGACCAGTCCGGCGAGGCCCGGCGTGAACACCGGGTCGCCGACGGCGGTACGGCGCACGGCGTCGAGCAGTTCCTCGGTGGAGGCCGACTTCAGCAGATAGCCGGTGGCCCCGGACTTCACGGCCTCCAGGACGTCGGCGTGCTCACCGCTCGCGGACAGCACGAGGACGCGCAACGCCGGGTTGTGGCCGACCAGTTCCTTGCACACCTGGACGCCGGGCTTGGCCGGCAGGTTGAGGTCCAGGACGAGGACGTCGGGCGTGGCGGCCCTGGCGCGGCGGACCGCCTGCTCGCCGTCGCCGGCGGTGGCCACGACCTCGAAGCCGGACTCGGCCAGGTCACGGGCGACCGCGTCGCGCCACATGGGGTGGTCGTCCACCACCATGACCTTGATCGGGTCCTGCTGCTCGCTCATCGACGCCCTGCCTTCGCGTTCTTCGGTACTTTCAGTTCGACCTCCGTGCCCTGCCCGGGGACGGAGAGGAGTTCGGCGCTGCCGCCGAGGTCGCGCAGCCGGCCGCGGATCGACTGGGCGACCCCGAGCCGCCCCTCGCTCTCGGCCTGCGCGAGCCGGCCCTCCGGGATGCCGGGGCCGTCGTCCCGGACGGTCACGACGATCTCGTCCGGCTCGTCCTCGACCAGGATCCAGGCCCGGGCGTCCTCGCCCACGTGCCGGCGCACGTTGTCCAGGGCGGCGCCGACCGCCGCGGCCAGCTCCCGGGCCGCCGGGGGTGGCAGTGGCACCGGGGCGCCGGGCTCGGCGAGGCTGACCCGGCCGCACGCGTAGGGGGCGAGCAGGGCGCGCAGATCGACGCCGCCGCCGGCACCTTCCTCGCCTTCCTCGTCGGGTACCTCCACCATCCGCACGACGGCCCCTTCGGCCGCGTCCTCCGACACCCGGGACACCGGCACCAGCCCGCCCGAGACCAGCGTGCGCAGCGCCACCTCCTGCTCCCCGGCCAGCCGGCCCAGCTCGGCCGCCTCGCCGCCGAGGGCCGTACCGCGGCGCTTGACCATCGCCAGCACCTGGAGCACGCCGTCGTGGATGTCCCGGGCCAGCCGCTCCCGCTCGCGGGTCGCGGCCTCGATCTCCAGGGCCCGCGCGAGGGTGCGCTCGGAGGCGCGGGCGACCTCGACGACGTAGCCGATGCCGAGGGAGGCGACCCAGAGGAGGATCAGGCTGTGCACGGTGTCCCGGGCGGGATGCCCGCGTTCGACCAGGTTGGCCAGCGCGACCGGTGTGGCGGCGACCGCGGCCCAGCGCCAGCCGCCCTTGATCGCGAAGGCCAGCACCGCACCGCCGGTCCATATCGACGGCAGTGTGGGGCCGCCCGCGATCCGCTGGTGGCTGTCGGCGAGCGAGGTGAGCAGGACGCCGGTGAGGGCGATGACCAGGTCGGCGGCGAGGAAGGGCTTGGTGCAGCTCGCCGCGTTGCGCACGCGCGGCAAGGTGGCGAGCGTCCAGACGAACAGGACCGCCAGGTAGCCGACGGCGACCCAGGGGCGCACGTAGAGGTCGTACCTGGTGACGCACAGGCCGATGGCGTAGAGCATGGTCAGGACGCGGTAGCCGGCGAGCGCACGCCACAGCGGCAGCTCGACCGACATCCGCAGGACGCGCTCGCGCTTCGGCATCTCCCCGGCTCCCCCCGGCCCCTCGGTCAGGCCTCCTGGGCCTCTTCCTTCTTCCCGGCCTCCATGGCCTTCTCCGCCTCCTTGGCCGACTTCGCCGCGTCCGCGATCTGCCGCTTGGCCGCGGTCGCGTACATGTCGACGTACTCCTGGCCGGAGAGCTTCATGATCTCGTACATGACCTCGTCGGTCAGGGCGCGCAGGACGAAGCGGTCGTGCTCCATGCCGGCGTAGCGGCCGAAGTCCAGCGGCTTGCCGATCCGGATGCCGGGGCGCATGAGCTTCGGCATCACCTTGCCGGGCGGCTGGATCTTCTCCGTGTCGATCATCGCCACGGGGATCACCGGCGCGCCGGTGGCGAGCGCCACGCGCGCGAGGCCGCCGGGCTTGCCCCGGTAGAGCCGGCCGTCGGGCGAGCGGGTGCCCTCGGGGTAGATGCCGAACAGCTCGCCGCGCTCCAGCACCTCGATGCCGCTCTTGATCGCGGCCTCGCCGGCGCCGCGCGCCCCGGAGCGGTCCACCGGAAGCTGTCCGACGCCCTTGAAGAAGGCCGCGGTCAGCCGGCCCTTGACGCCCGGGGTGGTGAAGTACTCGGCCTTGGCGATGAAGGTGACCTTGCGGTCCAGCACCGCGGGCAGGAAGAACGAGTCCGAGAAGGACAGGTGATTGCTCGCCAGAATCGCCGGGCCCTCGGCCGGGATGTTCTCCAGTCCCTCCACCCAGGGCCTGAAGGCGACCTTCAGCGGCCCGCCGATGGCGACCTTCATCGTGCCGTACAACACCCGTGTGCCTCCCGTTTCCGTCGAACAGACCTTAACCCGGAGGACCGTCAATGGGCCCGACGACCCTGGTCGGTGTCAGTGCGGTCGCGTACGGTGAAGCACATCCACGTATTTCTTCCTTCTTGCCCCAGCCGGCCGTCGGGCCGCCGGAGCACCGTCCCAAGGACAGGAGAGTCGAAGGTGCCGGTTCTCCCCGGAGCTGAGCCGTACCGCCACGAGGGCGGGGAGGTGGGCGTCCTCCTCTGCCACGGCTTCACCGGCTCGCCCCAGTCGCTGCGCCCCTGGGCGGAGCACCACGCGGCCCACGGCCTGACCGTGTCCCTGCCGCTGCTGCCCGGCCACGGCACCCGCTGGGAGGACATGCAGGTCACGACGTGGCAGGACTGGTACGCGGAGGTGGACCGCGAGCTGCGCGCCCTCTCCGAGCGCTGCTCCCGGGTGTTCGTCCTCGGCCTGTCGATGGGCGGCGCGCTGGCCCTGCGGCTCGCCGCGCTGCACGGCGTGCGGGTCACGGGCGCCGTGGTCGTCAACCCGGCGAACAAGGTGCACGGCCTGTCGGCGTACGCCCTTCCGGTGGCCCGGCATCTCGTGCGCACGACGAAGGGCATCGCCAGCGACATCGCCCAGGAGGGCGCGGCCGAGGTGGGCTACGACCGGGTGCCGCTGCACTCCGCGCACTCGCTGCGGCAGTTCCTGCGCCGGGTGGACGGCGAGCTGCCCCAGGTCACCCAGCCGCTGCTGCTGCTGCACAGCGCACAGGACCATGTCGTCCCGCCCGCCGACTCGGCCCGGGTGCTGAGCCGGGTGTCGTCCACGGACGTCACCGAGATCGTGCTGGAACAGAGCTACCACGTGGCGACGTTGGACAAGGACGCGGACCGGATCTTCGAGGAGAGCCTCGCGTTCATCGAACGGCTCGCGCCCGGTGCCGGCAAGGACGGCATCGGTAAGGACGGTGTCGGCAAGGACGGCAAGGAAGGGACGGCCGCAGTTGGCTGAGCACGACTCGGACCGTGAGGGTCGCGAGCCGGACGAGCAGGGCGTGCCCTTCGACGAGGACGCCGCCTGGCAGGCCATCGTCGCCGGGTACGGCGAGGAGCCACCGGACCCGCCGGGCGCAAGGCCCTTCAGGTCGGTGGAGGACCTCGCGCTGCCGGAGACGGCCGCCGAGGACCCCGACGACACGGCGCAGGGCCCGGCGAAGGACACGCCGGCGGACGGCAAGGGCGAGGGGGACGGCCCCGCCGGTGCACCGCCGGTACGGCCGCTCGGCAGCTCGATCACCTTCGCCCCCGGTGTCGGCGGCGGCCCGCGCGACTACACGACCACGCGGCCC
Organism: Streptomyces sp. MUSC 14; assembly: GCF_001866675.1. Taxonomy (NCBI): domain Bacteria; kingdom Bacillati; phylum Actinomycetota; class Actinomycetes; order Kitasatosporales; family Streptomycetaceae; genus Streptomyces; species Streptomyces sp. MUSC 14. The sequence goes on along the minus strand of NZ_MLYN01000021.1, from coordinate 71,795 downwards.
TCCGACAACGACTTCGACGAGGACGACGAGGGCCACTTCGTCCCGCCGGAGCCGCCCCCGCTGCCGGCCGCCGACACCACCGCGAAGTTCGGCTGGCTCGGTGTCGTCGGCGGCCCGGTGCTGCTCCTGCTGGCGGTACTGCTGGGCTGGGACATGACGTGGTGGCTGACCACGCTGGGCATCGGCGGCTTCCTCGGCGGCTTCGCCACGCTGGTGATGCGGATGCGCACGGACGACGACGAGGACGACGACCCGGGGCGGGGCGCGGTCGTCTGAGCGCTGCACAGGCGCCGGGCGGCTCAGCCGGCCGGGACCCTGAGGGCGGCCAGGACCGGAAGGTGGTCCGTGGCCGCGATCAGGCCGGAGCGGGTGACGCCCGGCTGGTGAAGCGGCACCCCGCAGCCGAGCACGTCGATGCCCTTCGTGGCGAAGATCGCGTCGATACGGCGGTGCGGCTCGCTGTGCCGCCAGGTCTCCTCGCCGCCCCAGGGGGCGACGGCCCGGCAGTCCTGGAGGGTGCCGGAGAGCAGCCGGAAGGCGGGGCCGTCGGGGCCCTCGTTGAGGTCGCCGCCCGCGACGGCGTGCGCCACGCCCAGACCGGCGAGGCGGTCGAGGAGCAGGCCGGCCTGCGCGTACCGCTCTTCCCTGTCCAGGCTCAGATGGCCGCTGATCACTCCCAGCCGGGCGCCGCCGAACCGGACCACCGCGGTGGCGAGGCCGCGCCGGTGGCGGCCGGGGGTGAGGGGCAGCAGGACGTCCTGCGTGCGCTCGACGGTGGCCCGCAGCGAGCAGAGGATCGCCGGGCCCGCCGCCGTGGCGCCGCCGGTGAGGATCACCTGGCCGCTGGCCGCCGCGAGCCGGGCGAGCTTCTTGCGCCAGCGGAAGAAGCGGGGGGCCTCCTGGACGAGGACCAGGTCGGGCGCACAGGCGGAGATGACTCCGGCCAACGCGTCCGTGTCGTCCCGCATCGAGCGGATGTTGTAGCTCAGGACGCGGATGACCGCCGAACCGTCGGGTTCCGTACGGGAGTTGGGAAGGAGCGTGCTGGTCGCCATGCCGATCAACATACGACGATGCCCGCCGTCCCGGGAGCGGACGCGGCGGGCACTGTCGCAGGACGGCTTCGCTACATGATCGGGTCCGGCTCCCGGGCCAGGTCCGCCGCGCCCACCAGACCCGCCTTGTTGCCGAGCTGGGCCGCGATGACGTCGGCCACCGGGCGCCAGTTGCCGCCGACCAGCCAGCGCTTGTAGGACTTGCGGATCGGGTCGAGGACCAGTTCGCCCTCGTCGGAGAGGCCGCCGCCGACGATGAACGCCGATGGGTCGAAGAGGGAGGCCAGGTCGGCGAGGCCCGCACCGGCCCAGCGGGCCAGCTCGCGGTAGGAGTCGACGGCCACCGGGTCGCCCTGGCGGGCGGCCATGGAGATGTGCTTGCCCTCGATGCCGTCGGGGGTACCGTCGCCCAGCGACAGCAGCAGCTCGGCGTTCTCGGGGGTGGCGTTGGCGCGCTGCTTGGCGTAGCGGACCAGGGCGCGGCCGGAGGCGTACTGCTCCCAGCAGCCCTGCGAACCGCAGCCGCACAGCAGGCCGTCCGGGACCATCCGGATGTGGCCGAACTCGGCGGCCACGCCGAAGTGTCCGCGGCGCAGCTTGTTGCCGATGATGATGCCGCCGCCGAGGCCGGTGCCCAGCGTGATGCAGATGACGTTGCGGTGGCCCTTGCCCGCGCCGAACCTGTACTCGCCCCACGCCGCAGCGTTGGCGTCGTTCTCGACCACGACCGGGAGGCCCACGCGGGCCTCGACCTTCTCCTTCAGCGGCTCCTGGCGCCAGTCGATGTTCGGCGCGAAGTAGACCGTGGAGCGCTGCCGGTTCACGTAACCGGCGGCGCCGATGCCCACGCCGACGATCTCGTGCCCGGCCCGTGCGCCCTCGACGGCAGCGGCGATGGCGTCCACGATGCCCTCGGGCGTGCCCGGGGTCGGCACCTGGTGGGTCGAGAGGATGTTGCCTTCCTCGTCGACCACACCGGCCGCGATCTTGGTACCGCCGATGTCGACGCCGATGGTGAGTCCCATGAATCCCTCAGTTCGGTCGAGCCCCGCTACGGCCAACCGTACCCGAGGCCCTGCCGGGAAAGCGCTTCAGTCCAGGTCGATCCGCTCCCCCGGACCGGTGCCCTCGCCCGGGTCCCGCCGCTCCCCCCGGTCGGCCCGTCCGTCGGCCCGTCCCTCGCCGGTCAGGTCGTCGGCGGTGCGCGCGGTCCAGCGCTGCTCCTGGCCCTGGACGGCGGAGCGGTAGGCGGCCAGCAGCTCGCCGCCGGCCGCGGCCAGGTGGTCGAAGACGTCCGGGTTGCGCTCCATGACCGGCTCGACGGCGGCCTTGGCCTGCTGGACGACCTGCCGTACCACCTGCTGGGCGGCGGGTCCGGCGAGGCCGCCGAGCAGGGGGGACTGGAGGCCGGACAGCTTGTCGGCCACCGTGTCCACGAACTTCTTCAGCTCCTCGGCGGCCGAACCCGGCTGCGGGCCGTGCTCGGCGCGGCGGCGGGCCTTCTCGGCGGCGAGGTCCTCGGCACAGGCCGTGGCCCAGGCGTCGGCGTCGGTCGCCCGGCCTTCCCTCCCGTGCTCCTCTTTCCCGTACGCGGCGTGCGCGTCATGCGCATCGTGCGCGTCGTACGAGTCGGCTGCGGGGCGCTCTTCGCTCATGGCGGACTCCTGACTACGGTTCGCCTCTACGACGTTACCCGAACGGGCGTACCCGGTTCATCGCCCCCGTTCAGCGGCTCGCGGCGGGCCACAGGTCGGGGTCCGGGGCGAAGCGGATGCGCAGCTCGCCCTCGCGCAGCGCGGCCCCGGCGACGGTGCAGCGGCGCAGGGCGGAGGGCAGCGGGACGATCCGGCGGAACGGGCCCGCGCTGATCACGAGTTCGTCACCGCGCCGGATCAGGTCCAGTTCCTCCCGTATCGCGCCGGGCAGCGGGAGGTGCCAGACGAGCACGCCGTCCTCGGCGATCCGGTCGGTGACGGGCCACCCGACCGGGGCGGACGACGGGTTGACGGGGGGTACGGCGAGGGCGCCGAGGTCGTCGCCGCCGCGCGGGTCGCGGCCCAGGTGGGGGACGGCCTGGACGTCGTACGGCAGCTCCCGCCAGTCGTCGAGGGCCTTGCGCTGCTGGGCGAGGAGCCCGGCCGGCCAGCTCTCCGGCGCGGTCTCGGGCAGGGCGCGGTTGGCGAGCAGGGCCTCGACGGGCAGGCCGCGCAGGGCGAGGCCGAGGCCGGCGGTGCGCAGGGCGTCGGCACCGGCCGGACCGGGCTCGGCGACCAGGCGTACGGCGGTCGCGCGGTCGGTGAGGACGGCCTCGACGGCGGCCAGTTCGACGTCCCAGCGGGCCGCCGTCTCGTACAGCCAGTCGGCGGGCATGGGTACGCCGGCCAGCCGGCCGAGGACGGGGCGCAGGGCACGGGCGGCCTGCCGCTCGGGCGGCAGCAGCCGGCGCAGATAGCGGCGCAGTTCCTCGGGCAGACCGAGCAGGGCGAGGGCCTGCGGGAGAGGCGGGAGGTCGACGACGAGGAGGTCGTAGCGCTCGCTGAGGGCGGCGTCCCGCAGGGCGCGCAGGAAGGACAGCTCCTCGGCGCCGGGCAGCGGGGTGACCTCCTCGGCGTCCAGGCGGGCGGCGCCGAGCAGGTCGAGGACGTTCGCGGCGCGGGACTGGAAGGCGGTGAGGTCCGCACGGAAGCGGCCGGTGGCGTCGGGGCGCCAGGTGGTGAGGTGCGGCGCGGCCTCCCGCGGTGCCGGTCCTGTCGGGGAGCCCAGGGTCGCGCCGGGGGTGTCGGTGCGGTCGGCGCTCAGCAGGAGGGTCCGGGTGCCCGCGCGGGCGGCGGTGAGCGCGGTCGCGGCGGCGATCGTGGTACGACCGCTGCCGCCGGGGCCCGTGATCAGGATGGTGCGCATAGGGGTGAACGCTACCGGTGCCCGGCGGGCGGCTCCGCGTGTGCGGTCGGGGGGCTACTTCTCCCCCGGCGCCTCTCCTGGCGCCTCTCCCGACTCCACCCGCTTCTTCAGACCGGCCAGCGCCCGGTCGATGATGACCTTCTCGGCCTTGCGCTTGATCATGCCGAGCATGGGGATCTTGACGTCGACGGTGAGGCGGTAGGTGACCTCGGTGGCGCCCTGGCCGGCCGGCTTCAGGAGGTAGGAGCCGTCCAGGGAGCGGAGCATCTGGGACTTCACCAGGCTCCAGGAGACCTCGTTGTCGCCGGTCCAGGTGTAGCCGAGGATCTGGTCGTCCTTGATGGCGCCGGCGTCCATGACGAGGCGGACCTGCTCGGCGCGGCCCCGCGCGTCGGTCTCCAGGACCTCGGCCAGCTTCACCTCGCCGGTCCAGTCCGGGTAGCGCGCGAAGTCGGCGATCACCGCCATGACGTCGGCCGGTGCCGCCTCGATCGTGATGCTCGAGCTGGTGTGTTCCGCCATCGCCGTGGCTCCTCCAGATGCGGGCCGTACTGAGATCGTCGTGCGCACGTGTGTGCAGCGTGAAGGCTACCGCGCCACCGGCCTGCCGCCTTCACCCCGTCTCCCGCACCCCCGGCCGACCGGCCACGGGCCGCTCACCATTCGAGCGCCCACGGCGTGCCCGACCCCGCGAAGTGCCCCACGTTCACGCATTCCGTCGCGCCGATCCGCATCCGGCGCACGAGCGGCTGATGGACGTGCCCGAAGAGCGAATAGCGGGGCCTGGTGCGGTGGATGGCGGCCAGCAGGGCGCGGCTGCCGCGTTCGAAGCGGCGGGCGACGGTGTCGTAGACCAGCTCGGGGACCTCCGGCGGGATGTGCGTGCACAGCACGTCGACCTCGCCGACCGCCTCGATCTTCGCCGCGTACTCCTCGTCGTCGATCTCGTACGGCGTCCGCATGGGCGTCTTCAGGCCGCCGCCCACGAAGCCGAAGACGCGGCCGCCGATCTCCACCCGCTCGCCGTCGAGGACCGTGGTGCCCGGGCGGGCGTACTCGCGCCACAAAGGCGGCATGTCGACATTGCCGTAGGTGGCGTACGTCGGGGTGGGGAACGCGGCGAACATCTCGGCGTACTGCTTGCGCACGGCCTTCTCGATGGCGCCGGCCCGGTCGGCGCCGATGCCGGCCCACAGCCGCGCGCCCAACTCACGGGCCTCCTCGAAGCGGCGGGCGGTGCGCAGCTCGACGATCCGGTCCGCGTTCTCCTCGCCGAACAGGTCGGGGAAGATCCCGCGCGAGTGGTCGGCGTAGTCAAGGAAGAGGACGAGGTCGCCGAGGCAGATCAGGGCATCGGCACCCTCGCCCGCCCGCGCCAGGGCCTCGGCGTTGCCGTGCACGTCGCTGATGACGTGTATGCGCGTGCCGCGCGCCCCACGCGGGCTCGCGGGTCGGTTTCCGGACGGTGTGGATGCCATGGCGATCAAGCGTAGGCCTGTGCGATGTGCGTGAACAGTGGCGGTCGGGCCTGCGGTTACTGGCCGGTCGGTTCAGCCGTGGACTACTGTGCGCGAAGGAACGTCAGCCTGTGTGACGCAGCGAACATCTCGCCGGGACCCCCTGTCGGGAACGGCATACCGGCGGGTAACGTCCGGGCAGTCCAGTCGTGCTCCGGATTTCAGCCACCGAAGCCCCGAGCACCAGCCCGAGCCTTGGACCACTCCGTCGCATCACACAGTGTCGTGGCGTCGGCGCCCTATGAGGAGCAGCAGTCTTGCGCGAGTTCAGCCTTCCGGCTTTGTACGAGGTCCCTGCGGACGGCAATCTGACCGACATCGTCCGCAGAAACGCCGCGCAGCATCCCGACGTCGCCGTCATCGCCCGCAAGGCGAGCGAAGCGAGGTGGGGGTCCCCCCGGACGGAGTCCGGGGGAGGCACCTGGCAGGACGTGACGGCCCGGCAGTTCCTGGCCGAGGTGCACACCGCCGCCAAGGGCCTCATCGCCGCCGGGGTGCAGCCGGGCGACCGGGTGGGCCTGATGTCCCGCACCCGCTACGAGTGGACACTGCTGGACTTCGCGATCTGGAGCGCGGGCGCGGTCACCGTGCCGGTGTACGAGACCAGCTCGCCGGAGCAGGTGCAGTGGATCCTGTCCGACTCGGGCGCGACCGCGTGCGTCGTGGAGCAGGCGGGCCACGCCGCCGCCGTGGAGTCGGTGCGCGAGTCGCTGCCCGCCCTCAAGCACGTCTGGCAGATCGACGCCGGGGGCGTGGAGGAGCTGGGCCGGCTCGGCCAGGACGTCTCGGACCAGACGGTCGAGGAGCGCAGCTCGCTCGCCTGCGCCGACGACCCGGCCACCATCGTCTACACCAGCGGGACGACCGGCCGCCCCAAGGGCTGTGTGCTCACCCACCGCAGCTTCTTCGCCGAGTGCGGCAACGTCGTCGAGCGGCTGCGGCCGCTGTTCCGCACCGGCGAGTGCTCGGTGCTGCTCTTCCTGCCCCTCGCGCACGTCTTCGGACGGCTCGTGCAGATCGCCCCGATGATGGCGCCGATCAAGCTGGGCTGCGTCCCGGACATCAAGAACCTCACCGACGAACTGGCCGCGTTCCGGCCGACGTTGATCCTCGGTGTGCCGCGCGTCTTCGAGAAGGTCTACAACTCCGCGCGCGCCAAGGCGCAGGCGGACGGCAAGGGCAGGATCTTCGACAAGGCGGCCGACACCGCGATCGCCTACAGCAAGGCGCTGGACACCCCGTCGGGCCCGTCGCTCGGCCTGAAGATCAAGCACAAGACCTTCGACAAGCTGGTCTACAGCAAGCTGCGCGCGGTCCTCGGCGGCCGGGGCGAGTACGCCATCTCCGGCGGCGCCCCCCTCGGCGAGCGGCTCGGCCACTTCTTCCGCGGCATCGGCTTCACGGTGCTGGAGGGCTACGGCCTGACCGAGTCCTGCGCGGCGACCGCGTTCAACCCCTGGGACCGGCAGAAGATCGGCACGGTCGGCCAGCCGCTGCCCGGCTCGGTGGTGCGCATAGCGGACGACGGCGAGGTGCTGCTGCACGGCGAGCACCTGTTCAAGGAGTACTGGAACAACCCGGGCGCGACGGCCGAGGCGCTGGCCGACGGCTGGTTCCACACCGGTGACATCGGCACCCTGGACGAGGACGGCTACCTCAGGATCACGGGCCGCAAGAAGGAGATCATCGTCACCGCCGGCGGCAAGAACGTCGCCCCGGCCGTGATCGAGGACCGCATCCGGGCGCACGCGCTGGTCGCGGAGTGCATGGTGGTGGGCGACGGGCGGCCGTTCGTGGGCGCGCTGGTCACCGTCGACGAGGAGTTCCTGGGCCGCTGGGCCGAGGAGCACGGCAAGCCGGCGGGCTCCACCGCGGCGTCGCTGAAGGACGACCCGGACCTGAACGCGGCGATCCAGGCGGCCGTCGACGACGGCAACGCCGCGGTGTCGAAGGCGGAATCGGTGCGGAAGTTCCGCATTCTGTCCTCCCAGTTCACGGAGGAGTCGGGCCACCTCACCCCGTCGCTGAAGCTCAAGCGGAACGTGGTGGCGAAGGACTACGCGAACGAGATCGAGGCGATCTACGCGAAGTAGCGGGAGTAGCACGTCTCCTGACGGAGCATCATGGCGCGGTGTCCTCGGCGAGGACCCGCGCCATCGTGCGTTCGGCGAGCGCGGTGATGGTGACGAACGGGTTCACGCCGATGTTGCCGGGCACGAGTGAGCCGTCGGTGACGTAGAGGTGGTCGTACCCCTTCACCCGGCCGTAGTCGTCGGTCGCCTTTCCGAGGACGCAGCCGCCGAGCGGGTGGTAGCAGAAGTCGTCGGCGAAGACCTTGCTCGCGGAGCCGAACAGGTCGTAGCGGTAGATGGTGGCGTTGGCCAGGTTGATCCGGTCGAACAGGTTCCTGGCCATGTTCACCGAGACCGCGCTCTGGGCGGGGGTCCAGCCGAGCTTCACCGTGCCGGAGGCGGAGTCGTAGGTGAACGAGGCCCGTTCGGGGTTCTTGGTGATCGCCAGATAGAGGCTCACCCAGTGTTCGAACCCCATGGGCAGCGGGGCGATCTCGGCGAAGACGGGGTTGGCGGTGTTGGCCCAGTCGTCGATGCCCAGCACCGGCATGGTGGCCTGGTTCGCGCCGACGGTGTCCCAGACGTGGTTGGCGCGGCCGAGCATGGTGTTGCCGTTGGTGCCCCAGCCGGCGCCGACGTCGGCGGTCAGGGCGGGCAGGGTGCCGGTGTCCCGGGCGCGGACGAGGAGTTCGGTGGTGCCGAGGCTGCCGCCGCCGAGGAAGAGGTACGTGCAGCTGTACTGCCTGGTCTCCACGACGGTGCCGGTGGCGTCGATCCGGTCGGCGGTCAGGACGTACGACCCGTCGCCGGCCCGGCTGACGGACCGCACCTTCTCCAGGGTGTGGATCGTGACGTTCCCGGTGCCGAGGGCGGCGGCCAGGTAGGTCTTGTCGAGGCTGCGCTTGCCGTGGTTGTTGCCGTAGATGACCTCCCCGGCGAGCGCCGACCTCACGGCCGTGCCGGCGGCCTCCTGCTGCATGTAGCCGAAGTCGTAGACGTTCGGCACGAAGGTGGTCTTCAGGCCCGCGTTGCCGGCGGCCTTGCGGGAGGTGCGGGCGAACCGGTACCACTCGGTGGACTCGAACCAGGCCGGGTCGACGGTGTTGACGCCGAGCACGGCGCGGGCGCGCGGGTAGTAGGTGCCGTACATCTCGTCGGCGTCGACGGTCGGGAACTGCTCGGCGAAGTAGGACTTCACGGGCGTGACCGCCATGCCGCCGTTGACGAGCGAGCCGCCGCCGACGCCCCGGCCGACGTAGACGGACATGTTGTCGTAGTGCACGCGGTCCAGGACGCCGGGGTACGGGCTGATGTCCTTGTTGACCACGTCCAGCCAGAGGAAGGTGGCGAGCGGGGCCTCGGTGCGGGTGCGGAACCACATGGAGCGCTGGTCGGGGGCGAGGGTGGAGCAGAACACCCTGCCGTCGCCGCCGGCGGTGTTCCACAGCTGCCCCATCTCCAGGACGAGGGTCCTGATCCCGGCCTGGCCGAGCCGGAGCGCGGCGACGGCACCGCCGTAGCCCGAACCGACCACGATGGCGGGCGCGTTGTCGACGGCGGCCGGTTCGGCGGCCTGCGCGGACTGGAGACCGATGCGGGTGAGACCGGCCGTGGCGGCGGTCTGGAGGGCGATCATGCCCAGGATGTGACGTCTGCTCAGCTGACGCTGCATCAGTTTTGCTGTCATGTGCGCAGCATGTGCGGATCTTCCGGTTCCGCCTAGACCCTCCGGAACGTTTTAGAGAAGAGCTTTGAGCTTCTCCGCCAGCAGGTCCCAGCGCCAGCGTTCCTCCACCCACTGGCGGCCCCGCTCCCCCATCCTGCGGCGCAGGCCGGGGTCCTGGAGCAGCGGGACGATGCGGTCGGCCGCCTCCTCGGGGGAGCCGCCCCGCACCACCCACCCCGTCTCGCCGTCCAGGACGGCGTCCGGTGCGCCGCCGGAGTCGCCCGCGACCACCGGCAGGCCCGTCGCGGAGGCCTCCAGGTAGACGATGCCGAGGCCCTCGACGTCCAGGCCGCCGCGGCGGGTCCGGCAGGGCATGGCGAAGACGTCGCCGGCGCCGTAGTGGGCGGGCAGCTCGGACCAGGGGACCGCGCCGGTGAAGCGGACCGAGGCCGCGACGCCGGTCTCGTCGGCGAGGCGGCGCAGGTCCCGCTCGTAGGGGCCGCCGCCGACGATCAGCAGCACGGTGTCGGGCTCGGCCGCGAGGACACGGGGCAGGGCCCGGATGAGGGTGTCCTGGCCCTTGCGCGGGACCAGGCGCGAGACACAGACCACGACCGGGCGGTCGGCGAGCCCGAGGCGGGCGCGGACCTCGTCGCCGCCGGAGCCGGGGTGGAAGGTCTTCTCGTCGACCCCGGGCGGCAGTTGGACCATGCGCCCGGCCGCCGCCGGGGTGAGGGCCGTGGCGATGCGCGAGCGCGTGTACTCGCCGAGATAGGTGACCGTGTCCGTCGACTCGCCGATCCGGCGCAGCAGCTGCCGGGCGGCGGGCAGCTGGGCCCAGCCGGCCTCGTGCCCGTGCGTCGTGGCCACCAGCCGCTCGGCGCCGGCCGCGCGCAGCGCCGGGGCCATCAGGCCGAGCGGGGCCGCCGCGCCGAACCACACCGAGGTGCAGCCGTGCTCGCGCAGCAGCCCGGTCGCGCGCCGGGTCGCCCGCGGGGTCGGCAGCAGCACCGTCGTACGGTCGCGTACGACGGTGAAGGGCTGCTCCGCGTCGAAGGCGGCGGTGGCCTCGGCGCCCTCGCGGCCGCGCTTCCAGGTGGAGGCGTAGACGACCAGCCGACCGGGGTCCAGGCGCAGGGCCATGTTGTGCAGGAAGGCCTGGATGCCGCCCGGGCGGGGCGGGAAGTCGTTGGTGACGATCAGCGTCTTGTGCATCGTGGCCGACCTTACCGAACGAGCCGTGGCAGGCCGGGCCCGAACGGGCTGTGCGCGGCCCGGTGCGGCGGGGTCTGTGGCAGGTACACAGCCGGGCACGACATCATGGGGCACGCGAGGCCGACAGCGAACCGGGAATCGAACGGCAAGGGGAACACGTGGAGACCAAGGGCGCCGGGCGGTCCCTGGCATGGCTGCTCGCGACCTGGGGCGTCACCCGTCTGGTGCTGCTGCTGTTCGTCTTCAAGGTGTGGGTCTTCCCCGGCCCGGACGTCACCTCCGACGTGTCGGTGATCTACCGCGGCTGGTACGAGGTCCTGCGCCAGGGCACGTTTCCGCTGGACGACGTGACCTGGCAGTACCCGCCCGCCGCCGCCCTCCCGGTGCTCGCCCCCGCCGCGCTGCCCTTCCTCTCGTACGAGCACGCCTTCTTCATCCTCGCGTTCCTCGCCGACGCCCTCGTGCTGTGGCTGCTGGTGCGTCCGGGCCTGCGCTCCGGGCGGTCGCTGCGCGGCGCCTGGGTGTGGCTGGCGGGCGTGCCGCTGCTCGGCCCGACCGTGTACGCCCGCTACGACGTGATGGTGACCGCGGTGGCCGTGGCGGCGCTGCTGGCGGGCGTCCGGCGTCCGCGGGTGATGGGCGCGCTGACCGCGTTCGGGGCGCTGCTGAAGGTGTGGCCGGCGCTGCTGCTGGTGGGCTGCTTCCGACGCCGGGCCTGGGCCTCGGCGGCGGTCACGGGGGCCGGACTCGCCGCCGTGTTCGCGGTGTCCATGCCGGGCGCCTTCGCCTTCCTGACCTTCCAGCGGGACCGGGGCACCGAGGTGGAGTCGCTGGGCGCCCTGGTCTTCCATGTGGCCCGGCACTTCGGCTGGAGCGGCCAGGTGCTGCTGAACTACGGCTCGATCGAGTTCCTCGGCCCGCACGTGGACCAGGTCAGCACGGCGGCGCTGGCGCTGACCGGGGCCGCGTTCGGCTGGCTGCTGCTGTGGCGGCTGCGGGTGGCGCGCCGCACGCCGACCGTCCTCGCGGACGCGGCGTTCACGGCGGTCCTGCTCTTCACGGTCACCAGCCGCGTGATCAGCCCGCAGTACCTGGTGTGGCTGGTGGGCGTGGCGGCGGTCTGTCTCACGTACCGGTCGAGCCGGATGGGGGCACCCGCGCTGATGGTGGTGGTCGCGTCCTTCGTGACGGTCCTGGAGTTCCCGCTCGGCTTCGAACACGTGGTGGCGAGCGACCGGTACGGGGTGCTGCTGATGGTGGTCCGCAACGGCCTGCTGGCCCTGGCCGCCCTCACGGCGGGCCGCCGGCTGTGGCGGGCGACCGTCACCCCGCTCTCCGCCACCCCCCTCCCGCCCGAACCGGCCCGCCCCCACCAGACCCCGGTCTCCCCCTGACCGGGCCCGCTCAGCCGAGCTGAGACCTGACGTAGTCCCGCCACTGCGCGGTGAACGCCTCCGGCGTCGTGCCGAGCACCTTCTTCAGGGCGTCCTCGACCGCGCCCGCACGCTGCGGGTGGGCGCCGACGGCGCGGTAGAAGGCGTCGAGCCGGGCCGTGTCCCAGTGGGCGGCGATCATCCGGCAGGCCAGCCAGCCGCTCTCGTAGGCCTGGGCCAGCTTGGTCGGATCGCTGGTGAAGCCGAAGTCCTTGTCGGTGGGCAGGGCGGCGGGCACCTTGCCGTGCTGCACGGCGCGGGTCAGTTCCGGCGCGACCTCGGTGGGGGTGCGGCCGGTGCCGAGGTAGCCGATCCAGTCCGCGTAGCCCTCGGAGAGCCACAGCGGGGTCGCGGCGGTGGTGTGGGCGCGGGTGGCCACATGGGTGGTCTCGTGGGTGAGTACGACCTGCTTGCCGAGGTCGCCGAGGACGGCGTACGCGTCCGGGTTGACCACCACCCGGTCCGCGGGCGCCTGCGCGGAGCCCCCCGCCTCGCCGGTGGTGACGGCGGCGATGCCCCGGTAGTCGGCGGCGGGCGAGCCGAGCAGGCCGGCCATGCCGTCCAGGGAGCCCGGGACGAGGACGACGACCCGGCGGCTCCAGTCCGTGCCCCACGCCCGGGAGACGGCCGGGACCGCACGGTCGGCGAGCCCGGCGTAGGCGCGCAGCTCGGCGGCCGTCCGGCCGATGCCCAGCACCAGGCTGTCCGCGCCCCGGACGGCGGTCACCGTGCCCTGGTCCCACAGCTGCTGCCCGGCCTGCCGGGCGGGCGCGTCGGCGGTGACGTACCACCCGCCGTCGGCGGTGCGGCCCAGGCGGAGGGTGCGGTCGGCGTCGAGCGGGGCCGTGTCGTACCCGGCGACGCGGTAGCTCAGCTCGGCGTCGGCGGTGGCGCCGGAGCCGCTCTCGCGCACGTCGGTGACCCGGTAGGTCCAGGACGCCAGCGGGACGGCGCGCAGCCGGGCGTACTCGGCACGGGCGCCCGTGACCGCGTACGCCCCCTCGTCGTGCCCCAGCAGGGCCGCCGAGCGCCGGTCGAGCAGCTGCTGCACCTCGGCGCGGGCGGAGTCGGTCGTCGCGGCGCCGACGGTGCATCCGGTCAGGGGCAGCAGCAGCGCGAGGCCCGCGGCCCCGGCCCGCCACGCCCTTCTGCGACCAGTCACTTCCCGATCGTAACGGGGCGCCGGCCGCTCAGGGCCGGGTGACCGAGGAGATCGGCATCATGCCGACGGGGTCGTAGCGGACCGCGGCGCCCGGGTAGGGGGCGTGGATGACCTTGCCGTCGCCGACGTACATGCCCACGTGGCTGGCGTCGGAGCGGTAGACCACCAGGTCGCCGGGTCGGGCCTGGGAGAGCGGGATCTGCTGCCCGGCGAAGCGCTGCTCCTGCGAGGTGCGCGGCAGCTGGAGCCCGGCCTGTGCGTAGGACCACTGCATCAGGCCCGAGCAGTCGAAGCCGGAGGGACCGTTCGCGCCCCAGACGTAGGGGTGGCCGAGGGCGGCCTGGGCGGCGGCGACGGCCGCCGCGGCCCGGGCGTCGGGGGCGACGGTGCCGGTCAGGTCGGGCAGGCCGATGCCGCTGTCCCGGGAGGCGCGGCCGTAGGCGTCGCGGGCCTCGCTCGGCAGGGCGTCGAGCAGCTGCCGGGCCCTGGCGAGCTTCTTCTCCACGGTCCGCTTGTGCACGACGACGGCCCTGCGGCTCTTCTCCAGCTCGGCGAGCTTGCCGGCCGTCTCCGAGCGCTCCTGTGCGAGGTCCCGCAGCGCGGAGCTCAACTCCCGCAGTCGGCCCGCCTGTTGGACGTCGATGCGGTCGAGGGTGGTGGCCTTGTCGAGGTAGTCCTCGGGGTTGTCGGAGAAGAGCAGCGCGACGGTCGGGTCGAGGCCGCCGGACCGGTACTGCGCCCCGGCCAGCGCACCGAGCTGCTCGCGCAGGGAGTTGATGCGCGCCTGCTCCCGGGCGATGTGGTCCTGGGCGTCGTGCACCTCGCGGCGCAGCGCGTCGGTCTGCTCCTGGGCCTTGTCGAAGGCCTGGGTCGCCTGCTCGGCCTCCTGGTAGAGGCGGTCCACCTCGGCACGGGTGTCGGCGTGCGGTGCCGCGTGCGCGGGTACGGCGCCGAGCCCGGTGGCTGCGGCGGACAGGACACACAGGGCGGCGGCGCCCCGGTGGAATCCGGAGGAGGCAAGGCGGCGGTGAGACCCCACGGCGGTCCTTCTGCAGGCGGACAGATACCGCTCCCCCGGCGCCTGGGGACGGGGAGGCCCCGGCGTCGGGGGAGCGCGCCAGACAGTAGCCGTACGCGAGGGGCCGGACCAAAGCCCCGGAGGGCAACATACGCTGACGCCCCGCCGCTGACGCAGGTCACCGGCGGGGCGAGGAGTCAGTTCCGGTCCCGGGGATTCGCCCGTTCGGGCGCCCGGCGTCCGCGTTTCGCAGCGGGTCCGCGGGGGTGCGCCGGGTTATCCGGCCCGGTCACCCGGAGGGATGATCAGACCCGCACGCCGAACTGGAACGGCATGTCCGCCATGGCCTCGTAGCGGACCACGGCACCGGTGTGCGGGGCGTGCAGCACGGTGCCGTTTCCGGCGTAGATGCCGACGTGGTGGATGTCGCCGTAGAAGAAGACCAGGTCGCCGACCTGCAGGTCGCTCTCCGAGCTGATCCGGGTGCCTATGGTGGCCTGCTCCTGGGAGGTGCGCGGGATGGAGACGCCGGCCTGGGCGTAGGCCCAGGAGGTCAGGCCCGAGCAGTCGTAGGAGGCGGTGCCGGTGGCGCCGTAGACGTACGGCTTGCCGATCTGCGTCTGAGCGGCGGCGAAGGCGGCCGCGGCCAAGCCGGAGGCGGGCTTGCTGTTGCCGAGGTCGATCCGGGAGCTGGCGGAGCGGTCGGCGCGCTGCTGCTGATCGGCCAGCTGCTGCTTCTCCTTGGCCGTCAGGGTGTTGAGCAGCTTCTGCGCGTCGGCGAGCTTGGCCTGGACGTCGTTCTTGTTCTGCTCCAGCTGGGCGCGGGTGGCGGAGAGGTCCTTGAGCTTCTCGCTGGCCTCGGCCCGCTCCTGGGCCAGTTCGCGCTGTTTGTCCTGGATCTTCTTCAGCGCGTCGACCTGCTGGGCGCTCAACTGGTCGAGCGTGGAGGCCTTGTCGAGGAAGTTGTCCGGGTTGGAGGACAGGAAGAGCTGGACCGAGGGGTCGATGCCGCCGGAGCGGTACTGCGAGGTGGCCAGCGAACCCAGGCTGTCGCGCAGCTTGTTGAGGTCCTGCTGACCCCGCGCGACATTGTCCTGGATGGTGGATATCTCCTTTTGCAGCTTCTGCTGCTTCTCCTTCGCCCCGTCGTACTTCTCGGAGGCCTGCTCGGCCTTCGAGTAGAGGTCGTCGACCTTGGCCTTGACCTGGTCCTTGCTGAGCTTCTCGCTCGGCGCGGCATTGGCGGCGTTCGCGCTCAGCACGACGGCTGCGGCGGCTGCGGTGGTCAGCACGGTCACGCGGGCGCGACTCTGCTGCTTGGGTCGACGGTGGGACGCCACGGGGGACGAACTCCTTCGTGTGAGTGAGTGAGTGATCACCCGTTCGGAGGTTCGAGCCCTGACCCTAGTGACCCGCTCGTGATCAGTTCAAATCCCAACGGCAAAAAATCCCGTCACTCTATGCATTCTTTGCACACAATTCACGGGGCGTGAGACGCGGTTGACCCTACGTCGCACGAAGATCATGCCAATTCGGGCATTGGGTATACCCGTTGAACCTTCAGGACAGTCGCTTCAGAAGCACCGCAGACGCGACCGGTCGGGCACCCGCCTTGGCGACGCCGTCGGCCACCTCACGGTCGGTGGAGGCGACGATCACCGGACGGCCCGGCGGCTCCGCGCGCACGAGTTGCCGGATCAGCTCGTCGGCCGTCACGCCCGGCTTCGAGAACAGCACCCGCACGCCGCGCGGCGGTGCGAGCAGCACGGGCGCGGCCAGCTCGGCGCCGTCGAAGACACACGTCACCTCGGCGCCGGTCTGCGCGGCGAGCGCCGAGAGCTGGCCGAGGAGCCGCAGCCGCTGCTTCTCCAGCGGCATCTGCGGATAGCCGGTCTTGGTGACGTTGTAGCCGTCGACCACCAGATGCGCCTGCGGCAGCGCGAGCAACTGGTCGAGAATGGCCGGATCGTGCTCGGACAGGGCCCGGGCCGCGATGTCCTTCGGGGTCATCCGGCCCGGCTCGACGGCGTCCACGGTCTCGGCCGGCCGCACGGACACCGGCGGCAGGGCGAGCTCGCGCCGCAGGCCCTGCGCGGCGTCCAGCAGGGTGTCCAGCAACAGCCGTACCCGCATGTCCTCCACACTGCGGCCCTCGCGGGCGGCGCGCCGGGTGGCCTCCAGGGCCGCCTCCGCCTCGCCGAGCCGGGCCTTGAGCCGCCGCGACTCGCTCTCGGCGGCCGACACCTGCGTCTGCGCCTCGGCCCGTACGGCGTCCATCTCGGTCTGCGCCTTGCGCAGAGCCGCCTCGCCGCGCTTGACGTCGCTGTGGGCGGCCCGGAGCTTGCGGTGCAGCGACTCCGCCTCCTTCTTCGCCGACTCCAGCTCCACGCGCAGCCGTTCGGCCTCGGCGCGGGTGTGCTCGCGGGCGTGCGCCAGCTCGGCGCGCAGCCGCTCCAGCTCGACCCGGCTCTCCTCGTCCGCCCGCTCGGCGTCCGCGCGCTGGGCCTCCTCACCGGCCGCGGCGACCAGCTTCACCCAGCCCGCCGGGCGCAGTACGTAGGCCGCGGCCGCCACGTCGAGCGGGTCCGCGGCCGGAGGCGGGGAGCCGGAGTCGAGGGCGCCGGCGAGTTCCGGCTGCGCCTCTCTGAGCTTCTCCCCGATCCGCTGCCGGAACAGCGGATCGGTCTCCAGCGCCGCCGCCATCGCGTTTCCGGCGAACTTGGCCCGGCGATTGGGGGTGAACCGGGCGTACTGCCGCAATTGGGCGGGCAATTCGGACAGGGTGAGACCGCCGAAGCCGTCCGAGACGATCTGCACGACCCGCCGGCGCACGCCGTCGGGCAGCGGACGGTCAAGCACCTCGGCGGTGCCGTCGCCCGGCCCCCCGCCTGCGGTCTCCACCATCCGTCACACCCCAATGCCTCTACGGGGCCGCCTCCCTCTCAGGAGTCGGCGCCCGGCCTGTCCACGAGCTCCACCTGGTCCACCGCGTTGCACCAGCGGCAGCGCACCGATTCGATGGTCTCACTGACCACCTCGCGCTCCTCCACCGTCGGGTCCCCGGCCAGATCGAGATGGACGTACTCGACGACCTTCGACGAACGGGTCACGTCGAACCGGGTCAGGTTGCCGCACAGGGTGCAGCGCCACCGGGTGGTCGCGGTCGGCAGGGGAACCGTCATCGTGGCAGTCCGCTTCCTTCTCGTGCTCTGTTGTGCGCCGTCGGCCGACGCGTGTGGCCGTAACCCTACGGCCTGGCAGGGACTCGCCGCCCGTCCGTCCGCGACGGCGAGGCGGTCTGTCGGCATGCGTCCCCTTACGTCATGCTCTGTGTTCATGATCAGCGAGTGGAGCACGACGGCCGGCCGGACTCTCAGAGCGGTGCGGGGCGCCTCGGCACCCGTCACCTACGGGCTCATCGCGCTGTGCAGCCTGATCTTCGCGCTCGGCCCGGCCTCGGGGCTCACCCCCGGCTACGGCTCCGCGGAGGGCCTCGCGGCCGCCCAGCAGGCCTACTTCCGGCACTGGGGCGTGGTGCCGGCCGAGTTGTTCGACGGGCCGGCCCGCGAGCTCCTCACGCCCGCCACGGCCCTGTTCGTGCACGGCAACTGGGTCCATCTGCTCGGCAACATGCTGTTCCTCTTCGTCTTCGGGGCGATGACGGAGGAGCGGATGGGCCGGATCGAGTTCACCCTGTTCTACGCCGGATGCGGCTATCTGGCCCTGCTGGGGTACGCGCTCGCCAACGCCGACTCCGCACAGTCGCTGGTGGGCGCCTCGGGCGCCATCTCGGCGGTCCTCGGCGCGTTCCTGTATCTCTTCCCCCGGGCCCGGGTGACCAGTCTGCTGCCGTTCCTCCTCTTCGTGCCGCTGCGGTTCCCCGCCTGGGTCGTGCTGCCGTTCTGGGTGGCGGTGCAGTGGGCGGCGGCGAGCCAGGCCTCCGAGGGGCCCGGGGTGGCGTATCTGGCGCACCTGGTGGGGTTCGGGCTGGGCTTCCTCTACGCGTGGGTGCGCTACGGGCGTGGGACTAGAGTGAAGTGCACCCCAGCTCCGGCCCCCGAGGGAGAGAACCAGCCGTGATCACCGCGATCGTCCTCATCAAGACCAGCGTGGACCGGATCCCCGAGATCGCGGAGCAGATCGCTTCGCTGGAGTCGGTGAGCGAGGTCTTCTCCGTCACCGGTACCTACGACCTGATCGCGATGGTCCGGGTGCGCCGGCACGATGACCTCGCCGATGTCATCCCGGGACGGATCAGCAAGATTCCCGGCGTCGAGGGCACGGACACGCATGTGGCGTTCCGGACGTACTCCCAGCACGACCTTGAGGCGGCGTTCTCCATCGGGCTGGAGAGCTGACCGGACGGACGCCGCCTCGGCCGGAGGGCCGGACCCTCACACCGCCGGGACGCAGCGGCCGTCCTCCGTGCGGTACTGCCACTTGGCACCCTCGGTCACCAGTTCCCGCACGGCGGTCACGAAGCGCTCGACGTGCTCGTCCGGCGTGCCCGCGCCGAAGCTGACGCGGATGGCGTTGAGGGACTTCTCGCCGGGGGCCGCCTCCGGAGCGCCGCACTCGCCCTGGGTCTGGGGGTCGCTGCCGAGCAGGGTGCGGACCAGGGGGTGGGCGCAGAAGAGGCCGTCACGGACGCCGATGCCGTACTCGGCGGAGAGCGCGGCGGCGAAGTGGGAGCTGTTCCAGCCCGCCACCACGAAGGAGAGCACGCCGACCCGCGGGGCGTCGTCGCCGAACAGGGACAGCACCCTCACCTGCGGCACCTCGGCCAGACCCGCGCGGACCTTCGCGATCAGGTGCTCCTCACGGGCCACCAGGTTCTCCCAGCCGGCCTCGGCGAGCGCCTTGCAGGCCGACGCGATGGAGTAGGCGCCGATGACGTTCGGGGAGCCCGCCTCGTGCCGGGCGGCGCTCTCGTGCCACTCCACGGCCACCGACCCGTCAGGCCGCCGGGTGACCGTGCGGCTGGCGCCGCCGCCCGCGAGGTACGGCTCGGCCGCGCGCAGCCAGTCGGCGCGGCCCGCGAGGACGCCGGAGCCGAAGGGGGCGTACAGCTTGTGCCCGGAGAAGGCGACCCAGTCGACGTCCAGGTCGCGCACGTCCACCCGGTGGTGCGGGGCCAGCTGGGCGGCGTCCAGGACGATCCGGGCGCCGTGGGCGTGTGCGGCGGCGGCGAGCTCGCGCACCGGCCACAGCTCGCCGGTGACGTTGGAGGCGCCGGTGACGCAGACCAGGGCCGGGCCGTACGGGTCGCGGTCGGCGAGAGCCCGCTCCAGGGTCTCGACGGCCTGGCGCGGGGTGCGCGGCGCGTCGAGGTAGGTGACCCGCGCGTCCTGCCAGGGCAGCAGGGAGGCGTGGTGCTCGGTCTCGAAGACGAAGACCTGGCAGCCGGCGGGCAGGGCGCGGGCGAGCAGGTTGAGCGAGTCCGTGGTCGAGCGGGTGAAGACCACCTGGTCGTCGGCGCGGCAGCCGAGGAACTCGGCGACCGTCCTGCGGGCGTTCTCGAACAGGTCGGTCGAGAGCTGCGAGAGGTAGCCGGCACCGCGGTGGACGCTGCCGTAGTACGGCGCGTAGGCGGCGACGTCGTCCCAGACGCGCTGGAGCGCGGGGGCGCTGGCCGCGTAGTCGAGCGCCGCGTAGGTGACTTCGCCTCCGGTCACGAGCGGGACGGTGACATCCCGTCCCAGAACGGGCAGCGGGGCACAAACGGACTGGGCAGCGGCGACGGCGGAGACAGACATGGGTGGACTCCCGTGAGGACGTACGGCAGCAAGGCGTACGGAAAGAAGAGAAAGAGGGGGTGCGGAGGCGGGGCTCGGCGGCCCTATCGCATTCGCTTGCTCACGGAAGGCTCCTCGACGACCAGGACCCCTGGTTTGCCGAGGGGTCCGCGCTTGCCGTGGACCTCGCTGCCCACGACCTGGTCCTCACCCGGGGCACCCCGCCACGGACGGAGGGTTGCCGGACAGTCGGCCGGGGCCTCATGACTGTCACTCATGACCTGGTTCAGGAAACTACGTCAACTGATCGTCGTCCCGCAACCCTGGTCCGGATCGCGGGACGCTCGTCATGACCGCTGTGCGTTGGTCGCCGCCACCCAGCGCTCCAGCGCCCCCTTCGCCGCACCCGAGTCGATGGACTCGACGGCCCGGGCCATACCGGCGCCGAGCTGTTCGGCGAGCGGGGCGTCCGTCGGGTCCAGGGCGACGAGGGCCGCCGCCGAGTTCAGTACGACGGCGTCCCGCACCGGGCCCCGCTCGCCGTCCAGCAGCCGCCGGGCCACGTCCGCGTTGTGGGCCGGGTCGCCGCCGCGCAGGGCCTCCACGGGGACGAGGCCGATGCCCACCTCGCGGGGGTCGAAGACCTCCTCGGTGACCTTGCCGTCCCGCACGACCCAGACATGGGACGTGGCCGTCGTCGTCAGCTCGTCCAGGCCGTCGTCACCGCGGAAGACCAGCGCGGAGTTGCCGCGCTCCGCGAGCACGCCGGCGACGATCGGCGCCTCCCGCGCGACGGCCACGCCGACCGCCTGGGACCGCACCTTCGCCGGGTTGGTGAGGGGGCCGAGCAGGTTGAAGACCGTCCGGATGCCCAACTGGCCGCGGGCGGCGCCGACATGACGCAGCGCCGGATGGAACTTGACGGCGAAGCAGAAGGTGATGCCGGCCTCCTCGGCGACCTCGGCCACCCGCCGGGGCGTGAGGTCGAGGTTGACGCCCAGCTTCTCCAGGACGTCGGAGGCCCCGGAGGCGGAGGAGGCGGCGCGGTTGCCGTGCTTCACGACCTTGGCGCCGGTACCGGCGACGACCAGCGAGGACATCGTGGAGATGTTCACCGTCCGCGCCCCGTCGCCGCCCGTGCCGACGATGTCGACGGTGCGGCCCGGCACCTCGATCACGTTCGCGTGCTCGTACATCGTGCGGACGAGGCCGGTGATCTCCTCGACCGTCTGTCCCTTGGCCCGCAGGGCCACCGCGAACCCGGCGATCTGGGCGTCGGTCGCCTCGCCGCGCATGATCCGGTCCATGGCCCAGGCGGTGTCGTCGGCGGACAGGTTCTCGCCGTTCAGCAGGCCGTTCAGCAGGACGGGCCAGGAGCGGCCCGCCGCGGTGTCGCCTCCAGCGGGGGTCACAGCGCTCATGGTCGCTCCTGAGTGTCGTACCTGCGAATTCGTCGGTCGATCCCACCCTATCGGCCCCGGGACACGGCGAAGGGCCCCGTCCGCAAGCCGGACGGGGCCCCTCAGCGTGGTGTGGCGACGCGGTGATCAGTGGTGGCCGTGGCCGCTCGCGATCTCCTTGTACTCGTCGACGGTCGGCTTCGGGATCTGGCTGTCCTCGCCGTAGTAGGCGTCGGACAGCTTGGCCCGCAGCTTCTCCGAGGCCCCGACCTTGCGCTGGACCCCGTTCTCGTCGACCACCGGACCGATCTCGGCCGGCTCGTACTGCTTGTGCGCGGTGAGCGTGTGCAGCTGCTCCTGGCTGAGCGGCTCGTGCACCTCGATGAACTCACCGTGCGGCAGCCGCTTGATGATGCCGGTCTCGCGACCGTGCAGCACCTTCTCGCGGTCGCGGCGCTGGAGGCCCAGGCAGATCCGCTTGGTGACGATGAACGCGATGACCGGACCGACGAAGAAGAAGATCCGGACGAACCAGGTCACGGCGTTGATCGACAGGTGGAAGTGCGTGGCCCACAGGTCGTTGCCGCCGCCCACGAGCGTGATCATGTACATCGTGACCCAGGCGACACCCAGACCGGTACGGGTCGGGGCGTTGCGCGGGCGGTCCAGGATGTGGTGCTCGCTCTTGTCGCCGGTGACCCAGGACTCGATGAACGGGTAGACCGCCATCGCCGCCAGGACCACGCCGAAGAGCACGAGCGGGATGAACACACCCAGGACGAGTGTGTGACCCCAGATGTTGATCTCCCAGCCCGGCATGAAGCGGATCAGACCCTCGGCGAAGCCCATGTACCAGTCGGGCTGGGCGCCGGTGGACACCTGGTCCGGACGGTAGGGGCCCATGGCCCAGATCGGGTTGATCTGGGCGATCGCCGCGATGAACGCGATGACACCGAAGACCAGGAAGAAGAAGCCTCCGGCCTTGGCCATGTAGACCGGCAGCAGCGGCATGCCGACGACGTTCTTCTCGGTCTTTCCGGGACCCGCGAACTGCGTGTGCTTGTGGTAGAAGACCAGGATCAGGTGGCCCACCATCAGGCCGAGCATGATGCCCGGCAGCAGCAGGATGTGGATGGAGTAGAACCGGGCCACGAAGTCGTGGCCGGGGAACTCCCCGCCGAAGAGGAACATCGAGATGTACGTGCCGACGATCGGCATGGACAGGATCGCGCCCTCGGTGAAGCGGACACCGGTGCCGGAGAGCAGGTCGTCCGGGAGCGAGTAACCGGTGAAGCCGGTGAACATGCCCAGGGCGAACAGCAGGAAGCCGAACAGCCAGTTGATCTCACGCGGCTTGCGGAAAGCGCCGGTGAAGAACACGCGCATCATGTGCACGAACATGCCGGCGAGGAAGATCAGCGCGGCCCAGTGGTGGATCTGCCGCATGAGCAGACCACCGCGCACGTCGAAGGAGATGTGCAGGGTCGAGTTGAACGCCTCGGACATCAGCTGTCCCTGGAGCGGGACATACGAGCCGTGGTACACGACCTCGTTCATCGACGGGTGGAAGAACAGTGTCAGATAGACACCCGTCAGGATGATGATGATGAAGCTGTACATGCACACTTCGCCCAACATGAACGACCAGTGGTCGGGGAAGATCTTGCGCATGTTGCTCTTGGCCAGGGAGTAGATCCCCAGTCGGCCGTCGACCCAGTCGGCGACGCGCTCGCCGGCCGGGGCGTCCCCGCGTGCGCGGGAGGGTTCGTTCGCTGCAGTACTCATCCGCGCTCCCAGAATGCAGGACCGACGGGCTCCTCGAAGTCGCCGAGCGCTTCGAGGTAACCATCGCTGTCCACGCCGATGCGCAGCTGCGGCAGGGCGTGGCCGGCGGGACCGAAGATCACTCGGGCGCCGTCGGAGAGGTCGAAGGTGGACTGGTGGCACGGGCACAGCACGTGGTGCGTCTGCTGCTCGTACAGCGAGATCGGGCAGCCGACGTGGGTGCAGATCTTCGAGAAGGCGACGATGCCCTGGTGCGACCAGTCGAGCTCGCGCTTGTCCTTGATGTTGTCCGGCTGGAGCCGGACGATCATCAGGGCCGCCTTGGCGATCTCGTTCTGGAAGTCCTCGTTGGTCTCCTCCAGGCCGTCGGGCTTGGCGAAGGTGAGCGAGCCGACCGCGACGTCCTCGGGGCGCAGCGGCTGGTTCGTGTTCACGTTGACCAGGCGCTTGCCCTTGGCCCACATGGTGTGCCGCAGCTTGTCCTTCGGCGCGGGGCCGAGACCGCCGAGCAGGAAGACACCGGAGAGCGGCACCATGGCCATCGCGCCGAACATCGTGTTGCGGATCAGCTTGCGGCGGCCGAAGCCGGACTCGGCGGCGCCCTGGCGGAAGTCGGCCATGACCTTCGCGCGCACCTCGGGCGAGGCCTCGATCGCGTGCCGGTCGTCGGCGACCTCCACGTCGGACATCAGGGTGCGGGCCCAGTGGACCGCGCCCGCGCCGATGCAGAACAGCGCCAGGGCGAGCGAGACACCCAGCGCGAAGTTCAGCGCGCTGATGTGACCGATCGGGAAGACGAAGATCGACTTGGTGTGCGGGATCGCCAGGTACGAGGCGATGAAGGCGACGGTGGCCAGCATCGACACCGTGAACAGCAGGGCGACGACGCGCTCGGACCGCTTGGCGGCCCGCTCGTCGATGTCCTGGATCCGGTGCTCGTGCGGGGGCAGCCCGGGGTCGGAGAACGGGTTCTCCTCGTCCGCGACGCTTACGGCGCCGTGCGCGTGCTCCTGCTCAGCGGGCAGGTTCTCTTCTGGAATGTCTTGGCTACTCATGACTTCTTGGCCTTTGCGGTCCGAGCGGCGACCCAGACGGCGACCGCGATCAGTGCGCCGAGGCCGAAGATCCAGGCGAACAGACCCTCACTGACCGGCCCGAGGCCGCCCAGCTCCAGACCGCCCGGGTTCTCCGTCTTGTCGCCATTGACCGCGTTCAGGTACGCGATGATGTCCTTCTTGTTCTTCGACGACATCGTGCTGTCGGGGAAGGACGGCATGTTCTGCGGGCCCGTCTGCATGGCCTCGTAGATGTGCTTCGGAGCGACGCCCGACAGGTCCGGTGCGAACTTGCCCTCGGTCAGGGCGCCGCCCTTGCCGACGAAGTTGTGGCACTGCGCGCAGTTGGTACGGAACAGCTCGCCACCCTTGGCGATGTCCGCGCCGTCAGGACCGTACTGGTCCTTGGTGGGGACGCTCGGGCCGGCGCCCAGCGAGGCGATGTACGCGGCGAGCTGGTCGATCTGCGTCTGGTTGTAGATGACCTTCTTGCGCGGGACCTGGGCGCCCTGCATGGTGGCCGCCGGCATACGGCCGGTGCCGACCTGGAAGTCGACCGCCGCGGCGCCCACGCCGACCAGGCTCGGGCCGTCGGAGGAGCCCTGTCCACCGGTGCCGTGGCAGCTGGCGCAGCCGACCTCGTAGAGCTTCTTGCCCTCTGTGATGGTCAGGGACTGGGAGGTTTCATCGGCCTGCGCCTTGCCCGCGGGTGCGAACGCGGCGTACAGCCCCCCAGTGGCCGCCAGCGCGAGGAGTAGGACGACGACCGCCGCCAGCGGATGGCGTCGTCGTGCGGAGAGCTTTTTCACGGATTACCCCGGTGTCAGGATCTTCAGCGTCGATGCTTCTGGATGCGGGAGGTCCCGCTACTTGATCAAGTAGATCGTGGCGAAGAGGCCGATCCAGACCACGTCGACGAAGTGCCAGTAGTAGGACACGACGATGGCGGCGGTCGCCTGCTCGTGAGTGAACCTCTTGGCCATGTAGGTGCGGCCGAGGACCAGCAGGAAGGCGATGAGACCGCCTGTCACGTGCAGGCCGTGGAAGCCGGTGGTCAGGTAGAACACCGAGCCGTACGGGTCGGAGGACAGCGAGATGCCGTCCTTCTTCACCAGCTCGGTGTACTCGTAGATCTGACCGCCGATGAAGATCGCACCCATGATGAAGGTGACGATGAACCAGCCACGGAGCTTCTTCACGTCCCCGCGCTCGGCCGCGAAGACGCCGAGCTGGCAGGTGAGTGAGGAGAGCACCAGGATCGTGGTGTTCGTCGCCGAGAAGGGCACATTGAGTGCTTCGGCCATGTGCTTCCAGTGCGCCGGACCCGTCACCGATCGCAGGGTGAAGTACATCGCGAAGAGGGCCGCGAAGAACATCAGCTCGGAACTCAGCCAGATGATGGTTCCGACGCTGGTGAGGTTCGGCCGGTTGACCGACGGGTGCGCGTGCCCGGTTTCTACTGTCGTTGCTGTCGCCACGACCGACATTATGTCGGTCGCTTATCCCGCCCTCACTCCGGGGGGTGCCGTTCGGAGTGTTGCTGCCCGCCGAACCGGTGTTGACGTGGTGTTCATGGGCGCTTTGACCGGAGTAAGCTCCGCCCGAACGGCCCTGTCCGTCCCGTCCGTACGACGCTGACGTCCCGGAGGAACAATGCAGCCGACCGCCACCGTGCTGGTCTACAGCGACGACTCCAACACCCGCGAGCAGGTACGGCTGGCAGCCGGGCGCAGGCCCGCTCCCGACGTCCCCTTTGTCGAGTTCGTGGAGTGCGCGACCCCGGACGCCGTGCTGCGCGAGCTGGACCGCGGCGGCATCGACGTGTGCGTGCTCGACGGCGAGGCCGTGCCGATGGGGGGCATGGGCGTGTGCCGGCAGATCAAGGACGAGGTGTTCAACTGCCCGCCGGTGCTGCTGCTGATGGGCCGGCCGCAGGACGCCTGGCTGGCCACGTGGAGCCGTGCGGACGCCGCGGTGACCCTTCCCGTGGATCCGGTGGAGTTCGCGTCCGCGCTCGCCTCCCTGCTGCGGCACAAGCGGTTGTTGAGCGCCTAGCGGCTCGGGGCGCGGTGGCCCCGCGCCCCTGCGGGGCACTCTCACTGGGCCGTTGGTACGAGTCTCACCGTGTCCGCCGCCGACTGACCGGCGGGGGTGCCGCTCGCCAGGGCGGTGCCCTGGCGCCACTTCTTCCAGTCGACGTTCCAGTCGCCGAAGCCGTTGCCGAAGGGTTCCATCTGCTTGCCGTTGGAGTTGACGACCTGCACGATGTCGCCCTCGCGGACGTTGTGGAAGAACCACTCGGCGTTCGCGGTGCTCATGCCGGTGCAGCCGTGGCTGACGTTCGCGGAGCCCTGTGAGCCCACGGACCAGGGCGCGGCGTGCACGTATTCGCCGGACCAGGTCACCCGGGTGGCCCAGTAGACGTTCAGGTCGTAGGAGTCGGAGGTGCCCTCGGCGATGCCGATCGTGGTGCCGCGCATCCGTACGAGGTAGCTCTTGTTCAGGACGACCTTGACGCCGTTGCGGGTCTCGAAGCCGGGCCTGCCCGTGGTGACGGGGATCTGCCGGATCGACTGGCCGTTCTTGTAGAGCGTCAGCCGGTGCGCGGCGGCGTCCGTGACGGCCACGACCCGGTCACCGGTGGTGATCTTCAGCGGCTTGGACGGACCGCCCCACAGCCGGTCGCTGATCTTGATGCCGTCGAGGTTGCTGTGCACCGTGATGGTGGCGTGGACGGGCCAGTACTCCTTGGGCCGGTAGTGGAGTTCCTTGCCGCTGACCCAGTACCAGGAGCCCTGTACGGACGGTGTGGACTCCACGCGCAGGGCGCGCTCGATGACGGCCCGTTGCGCCTTGTCCTTGATCTCCTGGTCGAGTTGGGCGGTGATGGGCTGCCCGACGCCGTACTCGCCCGAGTCCGGGCCGAGCTTGAGGGTCAGCCGCTTCTTGGCCGTGGGCTTGCCGGTGTCGAACGAGAGGACCTTGCGGCCGGGGGCGCCGTCCTCGTCCTCCGTGCTCACCGTGACCGTGTAGTGGGCGTCGGCGGCCAGCGGGGAGGTGCTGTGCCATCGGCTGCCGTCGGCGGTGAGTTCGCCCGCCACATAGCGTCCTGCGGCGTCCTGGGCGGTCACGTCGGTGATCCGGCCCTCGCCGTCGTTGGCGGTGATCTCCAGGGGCTTGTCCGGGTCGGCCCGCTTTCCCGCACCGGCGGGGCCGCTGACGGAGATCTGGTCCGCCGCGTCGTACGGCTTGGCCGACAGGGGGTTGCCGTCCGAACCGCAGGCGGTGACGCCCACGCCGAGGGCGGTCACCAGCAGCGTGCAGCTGACGACGGTGCGGGTCCGCGGAGTGTGGTTCATACGATCACGCTATGAGGTGTTGACCCCATTTACCCGGTACGTAACCCGTACGAGGGATCGACACTGCTCCATCTGAACGACGACAGCCGGAAGCCCGGACGCTCCACATGGAGTGTCCGGGCTTCCGGCGCGCGTTCTCGTGTGCTACTGGGTGCGGTTCTCACCGTGGTAGTACTCGAAGACCCAGCCGAACAGGCCGAGGATGATGAACGGCGCCGCGAAGTAGATCAGCCACCAGCCGACCGCGATGCTGAGGAAGGCGATCGCACCGCCGAAGCCCAGCAGCAGCGGCTGCCAGCTGTGCGGGCTGAAGAAGCCCAGCTCGCCCGCGTCGTCCGCGACATCGGCCTCCTTGTCGTCCTGGGCGCCCGCGTCGACCCGCCGGGCGGTGAAGCCCAGGTAGAAGCCGATCATGACGCTCAGGCCGAAGGCCAGGAACAGTGCGGTGGTACCGGCCGGCTCCTTCGACCACACGCCATACACGATGGCCATGATCAGGATGAAGACGCTCAGCCAGATGAACATCCGACCCTGGATCTTCACTTGCCGGCCTCCTTGCTGCCCGCGATGGCACCGACGCCGGAGTGCTCCAGCTGCTCCAGAGCGGCGATCTCAGGGTGGTGCAGGTCGAACGCCGGGGATTCGCTGCGGATCCGCGGCAGGGTGAGGAAGTTGTGCCGGGGCGGCGGGCAGGAGGTCGCCCACTCCAGCGAACGGCCGTAGCCCCACGGGTCGTCGACGTCGACCTTCTTGCCGTACTTGGCGGTCTTCCACACGTTGTAGAGGAACGGCAGGATCGACAGGCCGAGCAGGAAGGAGCTGATGGTCGAGACCGTGTTCAGCGCGGTGAAGCCGTCGGCCGCCAGGTAGTCGGCGTAACGACGCGGCATGCCCTCGACGCCCAGCCAGTGCTGGACCAGGAAGGTGCCGTGGAAGCCGACGAACAGCGTCCAGAAGGTGATCTTGCCGAGCCGCTCGTCCAGCATCTTGCCGGTCATCTTCGGCCACCAGAAGTGGAAGCCGGAGAACATGGCGAAGACGACCGTGCCGAAGACCACGTAGTGGAAGTGGGCCACCACGAAGTACGAGTCGGAGACGTGGAAGTCCATCGGCGGCGAGGCCAGGATGACACCGGTCAGACCACCGAACGTGAAGGTGATCAGGAAGCCGACGGCCCACAGCATCGGTGTCTCGAAGGACAGCGAGCCCTTCCACATCGTGCCGATCCAGTTGAAGAACTTCACACCGGTCGGTACGGCGATCAGGAAGGTCATGAAGGAGAAGAACGGCAGCAGCACACCACCGGTGACGTACATGTGGTGGGCCCACACGGTCACGGACAGACCGGCGATGGAGATGGTCGCGGCGATCAGACCCATGTAGCCGAACATCGGCTTACGCGAGAAGACCGGAATGACCTCGGAAATGATGCCGAAGAACGGTAGCGCGATGATGTACACCTCTGGATGTCCGAAGAACCAGAAGAGGTGTTGCCATAGCAATGCTCCGCCATTTGCGGCGTCGAATACATGGGCGCCGAATTTCCGGTCCGCCTCCAGGGCGAACAGCGCGGCCGCGAGGACCGGGAAGGCGAGCAGGACCAGAACGGCGGTCAGCAGCACGTTCCACACGAAGATCGGCATGCGGAACATGGTCATGCCCGGGGCACGCATGCAGATGATGGTGGTGATGAAGTTGACCGAGCCGAGGATGGTGCCGAAGCCGGAGAGGGCCAGACCCATGATCCACATGTCGGAGCCGACGCCCGGCGAGCGGACCGCGTCCGACAGCGGCGAGTAGGCGAACCAGCCGAAGTCGGCCGCGCCCTGCGGGGTGAGGAAGCCGCCCACCGCGGTGAGCGAGCCGAACAGGTAGAGCCAGTAGGCGAACATGTTCAGCCGGGGGAACGCCACGTCGGGCGCGCCGATCTGCAGCGGCATGATCCAGTTGGCGAAACCGGCGAACAGCGGCGTCGCGAACATCAGCAGCATGATCGTGCCGTGCATCGTGAACGCCTGGTTGAACTGCTCGTTCGACATGATCTGCAGGCCCGGCCGGGCCAGCTCGGCGCGCATGAGCAGCGCCATCACGCCGCCGATCAGGAAGAACGCGAACGACGTCACGAGGTACATCGTGCCGATCGTCTTGTGGTCGGTGGTCGTCATCCACTTGACCATGACGTTACCGGGCTGCTTGCGCCTGACCGGCAGCTCGTCCGCGTACGAGCCTGCGGCTGCCGCGGCACCCTGGGGTTCGTTGAGGATGCTCACAGGTTGTTCGTCTCCCGGTTCTTCTCGTGGCTCGTCTGCGCGATGCCGGCGGGAATGTAACCGGTCTGCCCCTTCTTGGCGAGGTCCTTGAGGTGCGCCTCGTACGCTGCCGGGGAAACGACCTTCACGTTGAACAGCATCCGGGAGTGGTCGACACCGCAGAGCTCGGCGCACTTGCCGAGGAAGGTGCCCTCATGGTTGGGGGTCACCTGGAACGAGTTGGTGTGGCCCGGGATGACGTCCATCTTCATCAGGAACGGCACCACCCAGAAGGAGTGGATGACGTCACGGGACGTGAGGACGAAGCGGACCGTCTTGCCCTTGG
Organism: Streptomyces sp. MUSC 14; assembly: GCF_001866675.1. Taxonomy (NCBI): domain Bacteria; kingdom Bacillati; phylum Actinomycetota; class Actinomycetes; order Kitasatosporales; family Streptomycetaceae; genus Streptomyces; species Streptomyces sp. MUSC 14. Next base: position 41,827 of record NZ_MLYN01000021.1, on the reverse strand, counting down.
GCAGCCAGAGGGTCGGACCGGGGTTGCCCGTCTGCGGGTTCTTCGTGGCGGGCGTGCCGACGTCGTAGACGCCGCCGGCGTTCGCCGGGAAGTCCTTCTTGAACCGGTCCGGAATGGCGTCCAGGTTCTTGTCGGTCTTCGCGTCGCCGGAGACACCGGGAACGTTCTCGACGTAGTTGAAGCCCCAGCTCCACTGGAAGCCCACCACGTTGACCGTGACGTCGGGCTTCTTTGAGAGGTCCAGGAGCTTCGACTCGTCCCGGGCCGTGAAGTAGAAGAGCACCGAGATGATGATGATCGGGACCACCGTGTACAGGGCCTCGATCGGCATGTTGTACCGAGTCTGCGGAGGTACCTCGACCTTGGTGCGGCTGCGCCGGTGGAAGAAAGCACTCCACAGGATCAGGCCCCACACCAGCACGCCGGTGGCCAGCGCGGCAGCCCAGGAGCCCTGCCACAGGGAGAGGATCCGCGGAGCCTCTTCCGTGGTCGGGGTGGGCATGCCAAGGCGGGGGAAGTCCTTGTATGTGCAACCGGTTGCGGTCGCCAGGACCAGGCCCGCGGTCAGTGCCTGCAGCAGCTTCCGCCGCATCGGGCGCCGCGGCGAGCGGTCGGAGCCGTTGGGACTCACGTAGCGCCTTCCCGAGAGTCTCGCCCGCGCGGTCGGCTGCGGCCTTCTCGCTGGTCGGTCGCCGCCCTGCGGCGGGCAGGGGTTTGGATGTTTATGCGGACCAAACCCTAGCCCACCCTCTCCGAGGGTTCGCGGGGAGGGGTGCCTACTGAAGTGGGTGGTTCGCTGAATTGGCGGGCGCGGGCTCGTCGTGGCTGGTCGCGCAGTTCCCCGCGCCCCTTGGCCGGCTGCCCCGTCCGGGGTCTTAACGTTGCCGTATGGCCTACTTTGACGCTGCCTCCAGCGCTCCTCTTCACCCGGTCGCCCGTCAGGCCCTGTTGGCCTCCCTGGACGACGGGTGGGCCGATCCCGCCCGGCTCTACAGGGAGGGGCGCAAGGCGCGGATGCTGCTGGACGCGGCGCGGGATGCGGCGGCCGAGGCGGTGGGGTGCCGGGCGGACGAGGTGGTGTTCACGGCGTCCGGGACACAGGCCGTACACACCGGTGTCGCAGGCGCGTTGGCGGGGCGGCGGCGGGTCGGGAGCCACCTGATCGTGTCGTCCGTCGAACACTCCTCCGTGCTCCATTCGGCCGACCTGCACGCGTCGGGCGGCGGGACCGTCACGCAGGTGGCCGTCGGCCGGACCGGAGGCGTCGTCCCCGCCGGCTACGCGGCCGCGCTGCGCGAGGACACCGCGCTCGCCGTGCTGCAGTCGGCCAACCACGAGGTCGGGACCGTGCAGCCGGTGGCCGAGGTGGCCGAGGTGTGCCGGGCGGCCGGGGTGCCGTTGCTGGTGGACGCGGCGCAGTCGCTGGGCTGGGGACCGGTCGGGGGCGACTGGTCGCTGCTCGCGGCCAGTGCGCACAAGTGGGGCGGGCCGCCCGGGGTCGGGCTGCTCGTCGTCCGCAAGGGAGTGCGGTTCGCCGCCCAAGGACCGGCCGGCGAACGGGAGTCGGGCCGGGCACCCGGGTTCGAGAACATCCCGGCGATCGTGGCGGCCGTGGCCTCGCTGCGCGCGGTGCGCGCCGAGGCGGCCCAGGAGGCGGTGCGGCTGCGGGAGCTGACGGCACGGATCCGGGCGCGGGTGGCGGAGTCGGTGCCCGACGTGGAGGTCGTCGGCGACCCCGAGCGGCGGCTGCCGGGGATCGTCACCTTCTCGTGTCTCTATGTCGATGGAGAGGCTCTGCTGCATGCGCTGGACGAGGCGGGTTTCGCCGTCTCCTCCGGATCGTCGTGCACGAGCAGCACGCTGACGCCCAGCCATGTGCTCAAGGCGATGGGGGTGCTGAGCGAGGGCAACGTCCGGGTGTCCCTGCCGCCGGGGGCGGCCGAGGCGGACGTGGAGCGGTTCCTGGAGGTGCTGCCGGGGGCCGTGGCGGGCGTCCGGGAGAAGCTGGGCGCCCCGGTCCCCGCGCCGGCCGCGGCGGCAGGGGGAGCCGGGGAACTCGTCGTCGACTCCCTCGGCAAGCGCTGCCCGATCCCGGTCATCGAACTGGCCAGGGTGTTCGGTGACGTGCCGGTGGGCGGCACCGTACGCGTCCTCTCCGACGACGAGGCCGCCCGGCTGGACATTCCGGCGTGGTGCGAGATGCGCGGGCAGGAGTACGTCGGGGAGGAGCCGGCGGAGCGGGGGACGGCGTACGTGGTGCGCAGGGTGGGCTGAGCCGCGCGGGGCTCAGCCCAGGTGGGCCTGGACCTCCTGCGCGGCCTCGTCGCCGTACGCCTTGGTGAAGCGCTCCATGAAGTGGACCCGGCGCAGCTGGTACTCCTGCGTGCCGACCGTCTCGATGACCAGCGTGGCGAGCATGCAGCCGACCTGCGCCGCCCGCTCCAGGGACACGCCCCAGGCCAGCCCGGACAGGAAGCCGGCGCGGAAGGCGTCGCCGACGCCCGTGGGGTCGGCCTTGCGCTCCTCCTCGGCGCAGCCGACCTCGATCGGGTCCTCGCCGGTCCGCTCGATGCGCACGCCCCGCGAGCCGAGCGTGGTGACGCGGTGGCCGACCTTCTCCAGGATCTCGGCGTCGCTCCAGCCGGTCTTGGTCTCGATGAGGCCCTTCTCGTACTCGTTGGAGAAGAGGTACGTCGCCCCCTCCATCAGCATCCGGATCTCGTCGCCCTCCATGCGGGCGATCTGCTGGGAGAAGTCGGCGGCGAAGGGGATGGCGCGGGAGCGGCACTCCTCCGTGTGGCGGAGCATGCCCTCCGGGTCGTCGGCGCCGATGAGGACCAGGTCGAGGCCGCCCACGCGGTCCGCGACGGTCTTCAGCTCGATGAGGCGGGCCTCGCTCATCGCGCCGGTGTAGAAGGAGCCGATCTGGTTGTGGTCGGCGTCGGTGGTGCACACGAAGCGGGCGGTGTGCAGGGTCTCGGAGATCCGGACCGAAGCGGTGTCCACGCCGTGCCGGTCGAGCCAGGCCCGGTACTCGTCGAAGTCGAAGCCGGCGGCACCGACCAGGATCGGCCGCGTACCCAGCTGGCCCATGCCGAAGGCGATGTTGGCGGCGACGCCGCCGCGGCGCACGTCGAGGTTGTCGACCAGGAAGGAGAGCGACACCGTGTGCAGCTGGTCCGCGACCAACTGGTCGGCGAAGCGGCCGGGGAAGGTCATGAGGTGGTCGGTGGCGATGGAGCCGGTGACTGCGATGCGCACGACGGGCATTCTCCTGCGGGAGGGGGGATTGACAGTTCACGCTATCCGGTCGGGCGACACCGTTGTAGTTGGCAAAACTACCCGATAGTAGGTCTTTCTTCGCACCGTCGACCGTGCCTACGGTGCCAGCATGACGAACCTCAGGGTCCACTCCCCCGCCCCGGCCGACCTGGAGGGCGACCTCGCCACGCTGCGCGGCGACTGCGCCCGGATGGCGGCGCGGTGGTCGGTGCCCGCGCATGCCGAGTCGCGGCCGGTGCCGCCGTCCCGTATCCATGGGGTGAGGGTGCCGACGCGCTCCGCGCGGTTGCTGGACGAGATGTCCGACTACGGCGACTGACGCGCCGGGCGCACTGCCCGGGAACCGCACGCTCCCCTCGTACGTCCCATCGCCGTCCCCCACCGGGGGGAGGCGGGATACGACCTCCCTCGACCGACGAGGAGCGATGCGGTGAACACCGAGCGACCCGAGGACCGCGAGCACCTTGAGGGCTCCGAACGCACCGGGAGCCGTGCCGAGCGCGCCGACGACGAGCGCGGCGGGCGGCACCGGTCCCGGGTCGCCGTCCTCACCGTGGCCGCCGCCGTGCTGCTGGTCGGCGGCGGTGGCGCCTACGTCGCGGCGAGCGGCGCCACGGGCGGCCGTACGGACGGACCCGGCGCGGCCGGCTCGGGTGCCGCTCCCCCGCCGCTCGCCCTCGACCGCCTGAGCGGCGAGGACCCGTACGGCGCGACGTACGTGGCCCAGGGCAGGCTGCCGGCCGGCCCCGGCTCCGCGCCGGTGTACGCCCCGCGGGGCGAGGTCGGCAAGGACGCGGTGGCCAGGCTCGCCCGGGCGCTCGGGGTGGCCGGGACGCCGGTGGCCGAGGGCGGGATCTGGCGGGTCGGCGGCAAGGACGGCACGGGCCCGAGCCTGACGGTGAACCGCGACGCGCCGGGCAGCTGGACCTTCAGCCGCTACGCGCCGGGCACCGACAACTGCGCGAAGGGCGCCCTGTGCACGCACGACCCGATGGGTCCGGCGGGCGGCGCGGTGAGCGTGGCGAAGGCGACCGCGGCGGCGGCTCCCGTGCTGAAGGCGGCCGGGCTGGACGACGCGAAGGTCGACGCGAGCCAGGTGATGGGCGTCCAGCGGGTGGTGAACGCCGAGCCGGTGGTCGGCGGGCTGCCGACGTACGGCTGGACGACCGGTCTGACGGTCGGCGGGCAGGGCGAGGTGGTCGGCGGGCACGGGATGCTCGCGGCGCCGGTGAAGGGCGACACGTACCCGGTCCTGGACGCGGCGAAGACGCTGAAGCTGATGAACGCGGCGCCGAAGGGCGACCACCGGATGGGGATCGGCGGCTGCACGCGCCCGGTACCGGTCAAGGACCGGTTCGAGCAGCCCTGCGGTGCGGGCGCCGGCACCTCCCCGGCGGACACCGCCACCGTCGGCACGGCGGTGTTCGGGCTCGCCGCACACTCCGTCGCCGGGAAGCAGGCGCTGGTGCCGTCCTGGCTGTTCCGGGTGAAGGGCGACGCGGCGGGCGGCGCGTACACGGTGACGTATCCGGCGGTCGATCCCGCGTATCTGGCGCCCGCTCCCTCCATCGGGGCCCCGTCCGGCGGGGCTCCCTCCGGCGGACCGAGTACGGCGCCGAAGCCGCACACCGTGAAGGTCGAGGGGTACACGGCCGACGGCCGGGAGCTGACCGTGAGCTTCTACGGCGGGGTCTGCGCGGACTACACGGCGGCGGCGAAGGAGAGCGGCGGCAAGGTGACCGTCACCGTCACCGAGCATCCCTGGCCGGACAAGGTGTGCGTGATGATCGCCAAGGAGTACGTGAAGACCGTACGGCTGGCCGCGCCGCTGGACGGGCGGACGGTGGTCGGTGCGGACGGCACGCCGGTCCCCCGGGCCGACGCGGGCGCGCCGCGGCCGCAGAGCGGGGCACCGGTGCGGTAGCCCCGTGTACGACGAAGGCGGCGGTCCCGCGGAGGGGGCCGCCGCCTTTCTCATGCCGTGGCGGGCTCAGCTGAAGGAGTCGCCGCAGGCGCAGGAGCCGGTCGCGTTCGGGTTGTCGATCGTGAAGCCCTGCTTCTCGATGGTGTCCACGAAGTCGACGGTGGCGCCGCCCAGGTACGGAGCGCTCATGCGGTCGGTGACGACCTTGACCCCGCCGAAGTCCTTCACCACGTCGCCGTCGAGCGAGCGCTCGTCGAAGAAGAGCTGGTAGCGCAGGCCGGAGCAGCCGCCGGGCTGGACGGCGACACGCAGCGCGAGGTCGTCACGGCCTTCCTGGTCGAGCAGGGCCTTGACCTTGGCCGCGGCGGCGTCGGTCAGGATGATGCCGTCGGTGACGGTGGTGGTCTCGTCCGATACGGACATCTACATCTCTCCCGGGTTGTACGGAGACTGCTTGCCGACGAGTGCAACCGGCAAGGCCGCGGATTCATTCCGGGCCGGGCGCCTGTCTTTCGGCTCCTTCTTCATGCTCGCACATGGCCTGCGGAGCGGAAAACGCCTCATGGGGATTCATGTCACATCGACGCTATGGCCATCGTCAAAGTGACGTGAAGCGGATATGATAGATAGCGTCAGTTAGACGAAAAGTAGAAAGGGTGCGTGTCGTGACCACCGCCCAGACCCCGGAGCTCGACGTGCAGCCGACTCCGCTCGCCCTGCTGCTGCTCGGCCGTGAGGCCGACCCGAAGAGCGAGCGGGGCGTCGAGTGTCCCGGTGACCTGCCGTCGCCCTCCGACCCGGACCTGGTCGAGCGCGCCCGCGCGGCCAAGGAGAAGCTCGGCGACAAGGTCTTCGTACTCGGCCACCACTACCAGCGCGACGAGGTCATCCAGTTCGCCGACGTCACGGGTGACTCCTTCAAGCTGGCCCGGGACGCCGCGGCGCGCCCGGAGGCCGAGTACATCGTCTTCTGCGGTGTGCACTTCATGGCCGAGTCGGCGGACATCCTCACCTCCGACGACCAGAAGGTCGTCCTGCCCGACCTCGCCGCCGGCTGCTCCATGGCCGACATGGCGACGGCCGAGCAGGTCGCCGAGTGCTGGGACGTGCTGACCGAGGCGGGCGTGGCCGCGCAGGTCGTGCCGGTCTCGTACATGAACTCCTCCGCCGACATCAAGGCGTTCACCGGCAAGCACGGCGGCACGATCTGCACCTCGTCCAACGCCAAGCGCGCCCTGGACTGGGCGTTCGAGCAGGGCGAGAAGGTCCTCTTCCTGCCGGACCAGCACCTGGGCCGCAACACCGCCGTCCGTGACATGGGGATGTCCCTGGACGACTGCGTCGTCTACAACCCGCACAAGCCGAACGGCGGTCTGACGGCGGACGAACTGCGGGCCGCGAAGATGATCCTGTGGCGCGGGCACTGCTCCGTGCACGGCCGCTTCAGCCTGGACTCGGTGAACGACGTCCGTGAGCGCATCCCCGGCGTGAACGTGCTGGTGCACCCGGAGTGCAAGCACGAGGTCGTGGCCGCGGCGGACCACGTCGGCTCGACCGAGTACATCATCAAGGCCCTGGAGGCCGCGCCGGCCGGGTCCAAGTGGGCCATCGGCACGGAGCTGAACCTGGTCCGCCGACTGGCGAACCGTTTCGCTCCCGAGGGCAAGGAGATCGTCTTCCTCGACAAGACGGTCTGCTTCTGCTCGACCATGAACCGCATCGACCTGCCCCACCTGGTCTGGACCCTGGAGTCCCTGGCCGAGGGCACCCTGGTCAACCGGATCGAGGTCGACAAGGAGACCGAGGCGTTCGCCAAGCTGGCCCTGGAGCGGATGCTGGCGCTGCCGTAGGCAGCTTCGGCTGTACGCAGGACAGGGGCGCCTCCCGGTGTCGGGGGGCGCCCCTGTCGTGCCACGATCGAGGGAACGGTTTCCGATCCCATGAACAGGTGATCTTGCGATGTCCCAGTCTGGCGAGCGACCGAAGGAGGGGCGTGACATGACTGCCGTGGCGCATGAGCCCACCACGCCGGCTGAGGGACTGCTGGACATCTTCCTGTCCCTCGACACCCCGGAGGGCTTCCGGGCCGAACTGATCGAGGGGGAGATCGTCGTGACACCGCCGCCGGACGGGGAGCACGAGCACTACATCACCCGGCTTATGAAACAGGTGATCAGGCGGTCCCGGATCGACATGGATTTCTCGGGCAACAAAGGACTGAAGCTGAGAAAGGGAGACGACGGCACGAGGGACCACGTGATCCCAGACGGCACCTTCGCCCCCGCCCACCTGCACCTCTACCGCACCGCGGATCCCTGGATGCCCTCCGAGGGCGTCACCATGGTCCTGGAAGTGACCTCCGCCAAGCCGGGGAGGGACCGCGAGGCCAAGCGCCGCTGTCACGCCCGCGCGGCCATCCCTCTGTACCTGCTGGTGGACCGGGACGCCTCCTCGATCACGCTGTTCAGCGACCCCAAGAACGAGGAATACCGCCAGCGATACACGGTCAGTTTCGGCAAACCCCTCGCCCTCCCGGAGCCCTTCGGCTTCGAGCTGAAGACCACCGACCTCCTCTGACCGATCACCTCTCCGAAAGCCGAGCGCCCCTGCCGGCGGCGATGCGCACCGCGTCCCGCAGCACCCCGGCAAGCCGGACCCCGGCGAAGCGCAGCTCCCGCACTCCCGCCCGCCGGTCGGCCAGCAGGTCCTTCGACGCCCGTCGCACGGGCAAGGACACGGGGTGAACCGCTCGACGCCGTCGTCTCGGTGGAGCGGTCCTGACACACGCGTCGGCCGGGCCCGCGCTGCGAGGCGGGCCCGGCCGACGGCACGACCGGCTTCTACACTCCGGCCGGCTCCGGTTCGTCCACGGCGGACTCGGTCTGGACCGGTGTGCCCTTCTTCGCCGCCCGCTTCTTCGCCCGGCGCTCCTTGCGGAGTTCCAGCATGGCGTAGAGCGTCGGGACGAGGAGCAGGGTCAGCAGGGTGGACGTGATCAGGCCGCCGATGACGACCACCGCGAGGGGCTGGGCGATGAAGCCGCCCTCGCCCGTGACGCCCAGGGCCATCGGCAGCAGGGCGAAGATCGTCGCCAGGGCCGTCATCAGGATCGGGCGCAGCCGGTGGCGGCCGCCCTCGATCACGGCCTCGACCACGCCGTAGCCCTGTCCGCGGTACTGGTTGATCAGGTCGATCAGCACGATCGCGTTGGTGACCACGATGCCGATCAGCATCAGCATGCCGATCATCGCCGGGACGCCCATCGGGGTGCCGGTGGCGACCAGCAGGCCGATCGCGCCCGTCGCCGCGAACGGGATCGAGACCAGCAGGATCAGCGGCTGGACAAGCGAACGGAACGTCGCGACCAGCAGCATGAAGACGATCGCGATCGCCGCCAGCATGGCCAGGCCCAGGTTCTTGAACGCGTCGTTCTGGTCGGAGGTGACACCGCCGATCTCGGCCGTGGCACCCGTCGGCAGCTTCAGCGCCTTGATCTTCGACTGGAGCTTGGTGTTGATCGCACCGGTGTTGTCACCGGTCGGCTTCGCCGTGATCGTCGCGGCGCGCTGCCCGTCGATCCGGGTCAGCGACACCGGCCCGTCCACCACCTGCACCGTGGCGATGTCACCCAGCCTGGCCGGGCCCACCCGCAGGTTCTTCAGCTGGGCCAGCGTGGTCGCGGGCTCGGCCGACCGCACCACGACATCGCGCTCGGTGTCGTCGAGGACCGCCTTCGCCGCCGTCGTACCGCGCACCGCCTCCGCGACCACCGCACCGAGCTTCTGGTCGTCCAGACCGGCGGCCGCCGCCTTGGCGTTCGCCCTGACCGAGATCCGCGGCACGCTGGTCGAGAGGTCGCTGGTGACGTCGGTGACGCCGCCGAGGCCCGCGACCGTGGCGCGGACCTGGTCCGCCGCCGTGCGCAGCGCCTGCGGGTCGGCCGCCTTGACCACCACGCTCAGGTCCTGGTTGCCGAAGCCGCCACCGGCGGACACGGTGGTCGTGCCGATGCCCTGGAGCTTCTTCAGCCCGTCCTCCAGGTGCTTCTGGACGTCGTCGTACGACTTCGAGTCCTTCAGCATGATCTGGTACGACGCCTGGTTGGTGTCGGTGCCGCCGCCGAAGGCCGCCATGAAGCCGGAGGAGCCGACGGTGACCTGGTAGTCCTTGACGCCCTTGGTCGAGGCGATGAGCCGCTCGACCTTCTTCGCCTGGACGTCGGTGGCCGCGAGGCTGGTGCCGGGCTTCAACTCCTGCTTGACCGTGAGGACTTCCTGCTCGCCCTGGTCGAAGAAGTTGGTCTTCAGCATGCCGCCCATGCCGAACGTGAGCACGAGGACCACGACCGCGATCAGCAGGCTGGTCAGACGGCGGCGCGTGGCGAAGCGCAGGACCGGGACGTAGACGCGCTGCAGGCGGCTGTTCGCCTCCTTCTCCTCGGCCCGGCGCCGGGCCTCGGCCGCGTCGTCCGGGGTGCCCTTGGGGGCGCGCACGAACCAGTACGACAGGACCGGGACGACTGTCAGCGACACGACCAGCGAGGCCAGCAGGGCCGCCGTCACCGTGATGCTGAACGAGCCGAACAGGGCGCCCACCATGCCGCCGACCAGGCCGATCGGCAGGAACACGGCGACCGTGGTGAGGGTCGAGGAGGTGACCGCGCCGGCCACCTCGCGCACCGCGGTGATGATCGCCTCCTGCCGCTCCTCGCCGTAGCCCAGGTGCCGCTTGATGTTCTCCAGGACCACGATCGAGTCGTCCACGACCCGGCCGATGGCGATGGTCAGCGCGCCCAGCGTGAGCATGTTCAGGGACAGGCCGCGCGTCCACAGCACGATCAGGGCGAGGACGACGGACAGCGGGATGGACACCGCCGTGACCAGCGTCGAGCGGATCGACGCGAGGAAGACCAGGATGACGAGGACCGCGAAGAGCAGGCCGAGCGCGCCCTCGGTGGTCAGGCCGTTGATGGACTTGGAGACGGCCGGACCCTGGTCGCTGACGACCGTCAGCTCGGCACCCGAGCCGAGCTGCGTGCGCAGGTCGGACAGCTTGTCCTTGACGGCGTTCGAGATGGTGACCGCGCTGCCGTCGTGGTCCATGGTCACGCTGACGGCGAGGCTGGGCCTGCCGTCGGTGCGGGTGATGGAGTCGGCCGGGGCCGGCTGCTCCCTGACCGCGGCCACGTCACCGAGGCGCACGGGCTTGCCGCCGCCCTCGCCGGTGACCGTCAGGTCCTGGATCTGCGCGAGCGAGGTGAAGCCGCCGCCGACCTGGACGGTGCGGTTGGCGCCGCCCTCGTCGAAGGAGCCGGCCGGGACGGTCGCGCCGCCCGCCTGGAGGGCCTGGCCGAGTGCGGCGGGGGTGAGACCGGCCCGCGCCAGCTTCGCGTCGTCCGGGGTGACCGTGACCTGGAGATCGCGCACGCCGGTGACCGCGACGCGGCCGACACCGGAGATGTCCTTCAGCGTCGGTACGACGGTCTTGTCCAGCTGGTCGGCGAGGGCCTGCTGGTCCTTGTCGGAGGTGACGGCGAGGACGACGGTCGGCATGTCGTCGGTCGAGCCGGAGACGACCTGCGGGTCGACGTCGGACGGGAGCTGGTTGCGGGCCCGGTTGACGGCCTGCTGGACGTCGGAGACGAGCTGCTTGGTGTCGTTGCCGTAGTCGAAGGACGCCATGATCACGGCGTTGCCCTCGCTGGCGGTCGAGGTGACGCCCTTGACGCCGTCGACGCCCTGGAGGTTGTTCTCGATCGGCTCGATGACCTGCTTCTCGACCACATCGGGCGAGGCGCCCTGGTACGGCGCGATCACCGAGACCATGGGCAGGTTGATGGTGGGCAGCAGCTGCTGCTTGATCTGGGGTATCGCGATCAGCCCGAAGACGAGCGCGATGAGCGACATCAGGCCGATCAGGGCCCTCTGGCGCAGGCTGAACCTCGACAGCCAGGACATGGGTCAGGGTCTCTCAATCTATGAGCGGCAGACCCTCTCACCCTCGCCCATCACGGAGGGCGAAACCGTAGCCCCAGAGTCCATTTCCTTATCCGCTCCCTACTCCGCCCGCAGTACGCCGGGTGGAGAGCGGAGTACACCGTGGCTCGGCCCCGGGGTGGAGATCAGTCCGTGCGCGGCCTGACCAGCCCCGACTCGTAGGCGATCACCACGAGCTGGGCCCGGTCGCGGGCGCCCAGCTTGGCCATGGCCCGGTTGACGTGCGTCTTGACCGTGAGCGGGCTGACCTCCAGGCGCTCGGCGATCTCGTCGTTGGAGTGGCCGCCGGCGACCTGGATCAGCACCTCCCGCTCCCGTCCGGTGAGCGCGCCGAGCCGCTCGGAGCGGGCGGGGTCGCGGCCGTCGTCGCCGTCGCCCTGGGCGAGGAAGCGGGCGATCAGCCCCTTGGTGGCCACCGGGGACAGCAGGGCCTCGCCACCCGCCGCGACCCGGATGGCGTTCAGCAGCTCCTCCGGCTCGCTGCCCTTGCCGAGGAAGCCGGAGGCGCCCGCGCGCAGCGCCTGGACGACGTAGTCGTCGACCTCAAAGGTCGTCAGGATGACCACGCGGACCTCGGAGAGGGAGGGATCGACGCTGATCATCCGGGTGGCGGCGAGCCCGTCCGTGCCCGGCATCCGGATGTCCATGAGGACGACGTCGGCGCCCTGCTCTCTGGCCAGCCGGACCGCCTCCGCGCCGTCGGAGGCCTCGCCGATCACCTCCATGTCGGGCTCGGAGTCGACGAGCACCCGGAACGCGCTGCGCAGCAGGGCCTGGTCGTCGGCGAGCAGGACACGGATCGTCATGCGGGCTCCCCCGGGGGCCGTCGTACGGCGCTCAGGCCGTAGGGGTCTCGGTGCGGGTCTTGACGGGCAGGATCGCATGGACGCGGAAGCCGCCGCCGTAGCGGGGTCCGGTGGTGAGGGTGCCGCCGAGGGCGGTGACCCGCTCGCGCATGCCGAGCAGCCCGTGCCCGCCGCCGGTGCCGGGCGCGCTCGGCCCGCCCGGACCGTCGTCCACCACGGTCACCTCGATGTCCGGTCCCACGCGTACGACGCTGACCTCGGCCCTGGCACCGGTCCCGGCGTGCTTCTGCACGTTGGTCAGGCCCTCCTGGACGATGCGGTAGGCGGCCAGCTCGACGGCGGCCGGCAGATCGGCGTCCGGTCCGGCGCGGGCCACCTCCACCGGGAGCCCGGCGCTGCGGAAGGTGCCCGCGAGCTCCTCCAGCCGGCTCAGCCCAGGCGCGGGCTCGGTGGGCGCCTCGGGGTCGCCGGACTGCCGGAGCAGGCCGACGGTCGCGCGCAGCTCGTCGAGGGCGCTGCGGCTGGCCTCGCGGACGTGGGCGAGGGCCTCCTTGGCCTGGTCCGGCCGCTTGTCCATGACGTGCGCGGCGACCCCTGCCTGCACGTTCACCAAGGCGATGTGATGGGCGACGACGTCGTGCAGATCACGGGCGATGCGCAGCCGCTCCTCGGCGACCCGGCGCCGGGCCTCCTCCTCGCGGGTCCGCTCGGCCCGCTCGGCGCGCTCGCGGATGGCCTGCACGACCGCGCGCCGGCTGCGCACGGCGTCCCCGGCGGTGGCGCCGATCCCGGTCCAGGCGAGTACGCCCAGGTTCTCCTGCGCGTACCAGGGCAGGGGGCCGCCGAGCATGGCGGCGGCCGTCAGCACGGTCATGGTGAGCAGGCCGACGCGCAGGGTGGTGGTCCGGTCGGTGGTCGAGGCGACGGTGTAGAGGGCGACGACGGCGGCCATCGTGACCGGGGCACGCGGGTCACCGGTGACGCACTCGACGACGGCGAGCGTGCTGGTGACGGCCAGCACCGGCATGGGGGCGCGGCGCCGGAAGACGAGCGCGCCCGCGGCGAGCAGCATGAGGAGGAGGCTCAGGGCGGCCGGGGTGCGGGCACCCCAGGCGACCCCGTCGGTGCCGCGCGGCGTCACGAACGAGCCCGCGATCATGCATCCCAGCACGCCCGCGGCGACGCCCGCGTCCAGGGCCCACGGATGCGCCCTGACGCTGCAGCGGGCGCGTTCGAGAGTGCTCACGAGAGGAACAGTACGGGGGCTTTGTAACACCCTGTGCCGGTGAGTGCCCCGAAGGAGCGCGGGGAACTGCGCGCGCGACCACGGTGCACCGGCACCCGCACCCGGAAACGACAAGCACCCGGGCGGCGCTACCCCGGAATCAACCCCTCGTCACCGAGCATCTCCCGGACCTCCTCCAGCGAGGCGTCCGGCGACGGAAGGATCAGCTCCGAGGGCTCCAGCGCATCGTCCGCAAGCGGAGCGCCGAGGCGGCGGACGGAGTCGAGAAGGGCGCCGAGGACACGGCGGAAGCCTTCCTCGTCGCCGCTCTCCATCTCGTCCAGCAGCTCGTCGTCGAGCTTGTTCAGCTCGGGGAAGTGGGAGTCGGCCAGCTGCCACTGGCCCTCCCCCATGATCCGCACGATCACGTCGGCCTCCTCGGCTCGGGCCCCGGCGCCGGACTACTGCTTGTCGAAGCGCGGGGTGTCCTGCGGGTGCTGCTGGGGCTGCCCCTGCGCGGTACCGCCCTCGATGGCCTGCTGCGGAGAGCCTCCGGCCAGCTCGGCCTTCATCCGCTGGAGCTCCAGCTCCACATCCGTACCACCGGAGAGGCGGTCCAGCTCGGCGGCGATGTCGTCCTTGGCCGTGCCGGTCGGGTCGTCGAGGGCGCCGGAGGCGAGCAGTTCGTCGATGGCGCCGGCGCGGGCCTGGAGCTGCTGCGTCTTGTCCTCGGCGCGCTGGATGGCCAGGCCGACGTCGCCCATCTCCTCGGAGATGCCGGTGAAGGCCTCGCCGATGCGGGTCTGGGCCTGGGCGGCGGTGTAGGTGGCCTTGATGGTCTCCTTCTTCGTGCGGAAGGCGTCCACCTTGGCCTGGAGGCGCTGGGCCGCGAGGGTGAGCTTCTCCTCCTCGCCCTGGAGGGTCGCGTGCTGCGTCTCCAGGTCGGTGACCTGCTGCTGGAGCGCGGCGCGGCGGGACAGCGCCTCGCGGGCCAGGTCCTCGCGGCCGAGCGCGAGCGCCTTGCGGCCCTGGTCCTCCAGCTTGGAGGACTGCTGCTGCAGCTGGTTGAGCTGGAGTTCCAGACGCTTGCGGCTGGTCGCCACGTCGGCGACGCCCCGGCGCACCTTCTGGAGCAGCTCCAGCTGCTTCTGGTACGAGTAATCGAGGGTCTCGCGCGGGTCCTCGGCCCGGTCAAGGGCCTTGTTCGCCTTCGCGCGGAAGATCATCCCCATACGCTTCATGACACCGCTCATGGGCTTCGCGCGCCCCCTTCTGACGGACTCCAGCTCACAGATCCTGCGACAGGACCCACAGTACGGGCCCTGACTCCATTACCGCACTGTTCGGGGAGTGATGCGCTCATCCCCAAGGACGACTACGGACCGTACCGCTCCGGCGTGAGGAGTAGGTGACCCCCTGTCGTGACGTCCCCTCTGTCCCCCTACGACGACTGGCGTTGCCGGATCGTTCCCCACTCGGCTGGGGTCCATGCCGGTGCAGCGCTTACCCTTGGTCTTTGTGTTCCGTAGCCGTGCCAAGGAAGAGAAGGCCCTCGCCGACAAGGCGCAGGTGACCGACTCCAAGCAGCCCCGTGACCCGCAGGCCAAGAAGGGGAGGCCCACGCCCAAGCGCAGTGAGGCCCAGTCCCAGCGCCGCAGTGTCGCCAACACGCCGACGACCCGCAAGGACGCCGCCAAGCGCCAGCGCGAGGATCGGCGCCAGGCGCTGGAGCGCCAGCGCCAGGCCCTGACCACCGGCGACGAGCGGTATCTGCCGGCCCGCGACAAGGGCCCGGTGCGCCGCTTCGCCCGGGACTGGGTGGACTCGCGGTTCAACGTGGCGGAGTTCTTCCTGCCGCTGGCCGTGATCATCCTCGTGCTGAGCATCGTGCGTGTGGGCGCGATCCAGAGCATCGCGCTGCTGCTGTGGCTGGTCGTGATCGTGCTCATCGTGCTGGACGGGGCGATCAGCGCGTTCCGGCTGAAGAAGCGCCTCAAGGAGAAGTTCCCCGACCAGAACACCCGGGGCGCCGTCGCCTACGCCCTGATGCGCTCCCTCCAGATGCGTCGGCTCCGGCTGCCCAAGCCGCAGGTCAAGCGCGGAGAGCGGCCCTGAGCGCAGACGCCTTCACCGGGGATGCGGCGGGGGCCTGGCTGCGCAGACTGGGCGGGCTGCGTGACGTCGTCCGCCAGGAGCTGGTGGCCCGGCAGCTCGACGAGCAGATAGCCGCGCGGTTCCCGGTCGGCCGGCGGCTGCGGGTGCTCGACGTGGGGATGGGCCAGGGCACGCAGGCGCTGCGGCTGGCCCGCCTCGGCCATCAGGTCACCGGCGTCGAGCAGGACACGGCGATGATCGACGCCGCCCGTGAGGCGCTGGCCGCGCAGCCCGAGGGGATCCGCGAGCGGGTCCGGCTGGTGCAGGGCGACGGGCGTGACACGGGCGTGCACTTCCTGCCGGGCAGCTTCGACGTGGTGCTGTGCCACGGCGTGCTGATGTACGTCGAGGAGCCCGACCCGCTGGTGGCGGGCCTCGCCCGGATGCTGGCCCCCGGCGGCCTGCTCTCGCTGCTGGTGCGCAACGGCGACGCGCTCGCCATGCGTCCGGGCCTGTCCGGCGACTGGGCGGGCGCCCTGGCCGCGTACGACACGACGCAGTACGACAACCGCCTCGGCCTGAACGTCCGGGCCGACCGGCTGGCCACGCTGACCGCGACGCTCGCCGGTCTCGCGGCCCCGCTGCACGCCTGGTACGGGGTGCGGGTCTTCACGGACACGGCCGCCGACGACGCACCGGTCCCGGACGACCTGGACGCCCTCCTGGCAGCCGAGGAACGAGCCGGCCGCACCGACCCCTACCGCCGCGTGGCGGCACTGCTGCACCTGTGCGGCGTACGCGGCTGAACCAGACACCCCGCCCGTCCGCACGCCCGACCGAAACACTCGCCGACCTCACGACCCCGCCGCACGCCCGGCACAGGGTGCGGGTCTTCACGGACACGGCCGCCGACGACGCACCGGTCCCGGACGACCTGGACGCCCTCCTGGCAGCCGAGGAACGAGCCGGCCGCACCGACCCCTACCGCCGCGTGGCGGCACTGCTGCACCTGTGCGGCGTACGCGGCTGAACCAGACACCCCGCCCGTCCGGACAACGCCGTACCCCCACCCCACCCACCTCGACCCGAACGTCCAAACCGACCGGCCGACCGAAACACTCGCCGACCTCACGACCCCGCCGCACGCCCGGCACGGGGTGCGGGGTCCTCACGGACACGGCCGGCGGCGACGGCTGGGCCGGGTGCCCGCGCCCGTTCGGAGGAACAGCGCGGGCCGGGTGACCGGCGCCCGGTGAGACTCGGGGCATGGACGCTTCCCGTACCCGTGCCCTCGGCCGGGCCGTGGCCGCCGTCGCACTGGTGTGCTGCGCGGCCCTCGTCGCCGGCTGCTCCCCCGCCTCCGCCCCGGCGGAGCGGGACTCCGCGACGACCGCGCGGGCGGACGTACCGATGGCCGCGGGCGATCTCCAGGGCCAGTACCAGAGGGTGATCAAGGAGGTCCTGCCGTCGGTCGTGCAGATCCAGGCGCGCGACGAGCTGGGCTCCGGTGTGGTGTACGACGACCGGGGGCACATCGTCACCAACGCGCACGTGGTCGGGCAGGACAAGACCTTCAGGGTGACCACGGCCAACAGCGAGGAGCCGCTCACCGCGAGCCTGGTGTACTCGTATCCCGTGCAGGACCTGGCCGTGATCAAGCTGGACAGGGTGCCGGACGGGCTGCGGGCGGCGACGTTCGGCGACTCCGAGAAGGTGGACGTCGGCCAGATCGTGCTGGCCATGGGCTCGCCGCTCGGGCTGTCGTCCAGCGTGACGCAGGGCATCGTCTCGGCGGTCGGACGGACCGTCAGCGAGAGCCGCTCCCGCGGCGGTACGGGCGCGACGCTCGCCAACCTGGTGCAGACCTCGGCCCCCATCAACCCCGGCAACAGCGGCGGCGCGCTGGTCAATCTGAACGGGGAGGTCATCGGCATCCCGACGCTCGCCGCCGCCGACCCCGCCCTCGGGGGCAGCGCGGCGCCCGGCATCGGGTTCGCCATCCCGGCGTCGATGGTGCGGACGATCGCCGGCCAGATCGTGAAGGACGGCAGGGTCGTCGACTCGGGGCGGGCCGCGCTCGGCGTCATCGGGCGGACGGTCGTGAACGCGAGCTACCGGCCGGCCGGGGTGGCGGTGGTCAGCGTCAGGCCCGGCAGCGCGGCGGCCAGGGCGGGCCTGCGGCAGGGCGACATCATCACCCGGCTGGGCAAGCAGCCCATCAGCACCATCACCTCCCTCTCGGAGGCGCTGGCGGCGGACCGGCCGGGCCAGAGGACGTCGGTGACGTACGAGCGGGGCGGCACCGAGAAGACGGTGCACGTGACGCTCGGCGAGCAGTGAGGAACCGGCGAGCGGGAGACCGGGGGCACGGCCGTGCGGCCGTACCCCCGCCACCCTCAGCTCTCGGCGGCGGCGCGCAGGCTCATCGGGGCCGGGTAGATCTCGGTGCCGTCCTCGAACAACCGGACCTGGTCGACGCCGCCGTCCAGCAGCGCCCGCCACTGCTCGCCGATCCAGGACTCGGCATCGCCCTGCGTGGTGAACTCCTCGGGCTCCACGGCGGGCTCGGCCTCCGTCCCGTCGGCCTTCTCGAACCGCCACGTCCATGCCGTCATGCAGGCCTCCTTCGATCCGACACGTGCTGGCAGACTAGCCGGAAGCGCAAGACCTGATCAGACGGGCGAAAATCGATTCCGTGGAAGTGACTCTGCTCGGTACCGGCGCCCCGGCCGGCCTGCCCCGCCCCGACTGCCCCTGTGCCGCCTGCGCGAGTGCACTCGGACCGGACGCCCGGGCGGCGACCGCCGTGCTGGTGGACGGGGCGCTGCTGCTCGATCTGACGCCGGGCGTGGCGTTCGCGGCGGCGCGGGCCGGGCATTCGCTGGGCGGGGTGCGCCAGGTGCTGCTGTCGCATCCGCACGACGGCCCGGCGGTGGAGGTGCCGGCCGGGCTGCCGCAGCCCGTCCGGGTGCCGGACGGGCGGGAGTTGGCGCTGCTGACGGGGCATCGGGTGCGGGCGGTCGCGATGGACGCGGGCGGCACCGGGTACGCGGTGACGGGACCGGACGGGCAGCGGCTGCTGTACCTGCCGCCGGGCGGCGCGCCGGCCGGTCTGGAGGAGCCGCGGGCGGAGTCGTACCACCTGGTCCTCGCGGACGTGGTGGCCCGGCCCGACGCGCTGGCCCGGCTGCGGGCGGTGGGTTCGGCCGGCCCGACGACGGACGTGGTCGCCGTCCACCTGGACCACGACGTGCCGCCCGGCCCGGAGACGCGACGGCGGCTGGCGGCCGCCGGGGCGCGGGCGGTGCCGGACGGTTCGACGCTGACGGTCGGGGTGTACGAGGACGTGCCGGACGTGCCGCGCCGCACCCTGGTGCTGGGCGGCGCGCGCTCGGGCAAGTCCGTGGAGGCCGAACGGCGCCTGGAGTCCTTCCCGGACGTGCTGTACGTGGCGACGGGCGGCACGCGCGGCGCGGACTCCGAGTGGGCGGCCCGGGTGGCCCTGCACCGCGACCGGCGGCCGGGCTCGTGGCGTACGACGGAGACGACCGACCTGGTGCCCCTGCTGGGCCGGGACGGCCCGCCACTGCTGATCGACTGTCTGTCGCTGTGGCTGACGGACGCGATGGACGCCGTGGGGGCGTGGGACGACGCGGAGTGGGCGGGCGGCGGCGAGAAGCTGCTGCGGGAGCGGGTGCGCGAACTGACGGACGCCGTGCGCGCCACGCGCCGGACGGTGGTGGCGGTCTCGAACGAGGTGGGCTCGGGCATCGTCCCGGCCACCGCCTCCGGGCGGCGCTACCGGGACGAACTCGGGCGGCTGAACGCGGCGTTCGCGGCCGAGTGCGAACAGGTGCTGCTGGTGGTGGCGGGTCAGGCGCTGGTGCTGCGGGGCTGACCGCGCCGGGCGATGACGCGGTACGCGTTCGAGAAGCGGGTGCGGCGCAGCAGCGGCGCCAGCATGTGGTCCAGGGCCGAGGCCGTGGCGACGAGGGGGCCGAGGACCCGTCGCAGGAACGGGGGCGCCTGGGCCAGGGAGAGGGACAGCGCCGCCGACAGGTCGTAGGGGATGTGGGGTGTCCGGCGGTCCGTCGCGAGGATCGTGCAGCCCTGGGCCTCCAGCTCCGCGCACAGGTTGGCCAGGGGCAGCAGGTGGAGATGGCGGGGCTGGCCGTACGGGAGCCAGCGGCGGCCCAGCAGCGTCCCGAACAGGCTGCGCGGGTCCGGGAGTTCGAGCAGCAGGAGGCCGCCGGGGCGCAGCGCCGTCAGGGCCGCGCGGAGTTCGGCGCGCGGGTCGGGACTGTGCTCCAGGTGGTGGAACACGCTGACCACGTCGTAGCGCGAGCGCAGGCGGGGCAGGACCCGGGGGTTCGTGAGATCGCCGATGTGCGCCTCCTCGACGCGGCCCGCCCGGCGGGCCTGCTCGACGCGCGGGGTCGGGTCCAGGCCGTCGAAGGACGTGTACGGGAAGACCTCCCTGGCCGTCTCCGGGAAGCGGGCGTGCCCCGTGCCCACGTCCAGCCAGCTCTCCGGCTCGGTCAGCGCCAGCACGGTGTGGGCCACGGCCAGGTACCGGCGGCGGACGGCGCCCGGGGACAGCGTCCGGCCGGCGAAGTCGCCCAGGTGGCTGGCGTAGAAGGCCAGGTGGCGCAGGGCGAGGCCCTCCGCCGTGAGCCGGGGGTTCTGGAAGGCGTGCCCGCAGTCGCGGCACTGCTCCACGGCGCAGGTGCCCGGGCCGCGGCGGCGCGGCGGCGTGGCCCGCGCCCGGGTGCGCAGCCGCCTGCCGCCGCACCAGGGGCAGTCCGTGCGGCGCGGCTCGTGGTGCGGGTCGGCGGGCGGCCCGGTGTGCGGGGTGGGGGGCGAGGTCGGCATGGGCGGCTCCCTGTGCGACATTCCGCTGCAAAACGGAACGTATGGGATACCGATCTTGGGTGCAAAGACGTCATGCGGGCGTGGTGGCGATGTGGCGCGGAAGGAGCCGTCGGCGAGCGGTACTGTTCGGCGAATGAGCAGGCTTAATCTGGACGACTTCACCGATCTGATCGAGCGCCCGGACGGGGGCGTTCGCCGTGACGCCGAGGCCCGGCGGGAGCGCCAGATCGTGCCCCCCGGGGCACTGGGGCGCCTCGACGAGCTGGGCGAGTGGCTGGCCGCCGCACAGAGCGCCACACCGGTACGGCCGGTCGAGCGGCCACGGGTGGTCCTCTTCGCCGGTGACCACGGGGTCGCCGAGCTCGGCGTCTCGGCACGGCCGGCGGGCGGCGCGGCGCAGCTGGTGCGGGCGGTGCTGGAGGGCGCGAGCCCCGTGTCCGTGCTCGCGCGGCGCCAGGAGGTCCCCGTACGGGTCGTGGACATGGCCCTGGACTGCGACCCGGACGCCTTCCCCGAGGACGTCGTACGGCACCGGGTGCGGCGCGGCAGCGGCCGTATCGACATCGAGGACGCCCTCACCGAGGACGAGGCCGAGGCGGCCCTGCGGGCGGGCATGGCGATCGCCGACGAGGAGGCCGACTCGGGTACGGACCTGGTCGTGCTCGGCGACATCAGCGTGGGCGGGACCACGGCGGCGGCGGTCCTGATCGCGGCGCTGTGCGGGACCGACGCGTCGGTGGTGACCGGACGCGGCGGGCTCGCGATCGACGACCTGGCGTGGATGCGCAAGTGCGCGGCGATCCGGGACGCGCTGCGGCGGGCCCGGCCGGTGCTCGGGGACCAGCTGCAGCTGCTGGCGGCCGTGGGCGGGGCGGACCTGGCCGCGATGACCGGGTTCCTGCTCCAGTGCGCCGTACGGAAGCTGCCGGTGATCCTGGACGGCGTGGTGGCCGCGGCCTGTGCGCTGGTCGGTCAGCGGATCGCCTTCCGGGCGCCGGACTGGTGGCTGGCCGGGCACGACAGCGGGGAGCCGGGGCAGGCGAAGGCGCTGGACCGGATGGCGCTGGAGCCACTGCTGCGGCAGGGCGTCGAGGTCGGCGAGGGGACGGGCGCGCTGCTCGCGCTGCCCCTGGTCCGGTCCGCGGCGGCGCTGGCGGCGGAGCTGCCGGAGAAGCCCGAGAAGCCGGAGGAGCCGGAGGAGCCGGAGGAGCCGGAGGAGGTCTCCGGGGAATCCGGGGCGGAGGAGTAGCGCGGCACGGTCCCGGGACAGGGGGGGCACCCCGGCGGAAAAGTGTGGTTCGCCAGGGCAGCCCCCATATGATCCTGACCCATGGGAGATGCCCGAATTGCCGTACCACCGCACGCCGAACCGGGGCGGCCGGGTGAGGAGGGGCGGCGGTCCACCGGGGCTTCCCGACGGGCCGCCGCCTTCGCCGTCTGGTACCTGCGGACCGTCACCTTCATCAACTTCCTCAGCGCGGTCTGGGTCTCGCTCGGACAGGACGTGCGCCGGCACAACCAGGACGACTACTTCACGCCATACCTGCTGACGGCCGGCTTCGCCTCCGGCGTCTTCACCGCGTTCCTCGCGATCACCATGCGCCGCCGCAAGCGGGCGGCGTGGATCCTCAACCTGGTGATGAGCGGGGCGTTCCTGGCGCTGTTCGCGTTCGCCATGGTGTTCCCGGAGATCCGGCGGTACGCGCAGAACTGGATCTCGCTCGGCCTCACGGCCGTCTTCGTCGGCGCGCTGCTGGCCGGCCGCCGGGAGTTCTACGCCAAGGGCGACCGCTCCAACCCCCGGCTCGCCGCGACGGTCGCCGTCGGCGGCGGGGTCGCCTCCTCCCTGCTCGCCGGGCTGCTGATCACGGTCACCAACGAGGCGCCGGACGCGGCCCGTTCGACCTTCCTGGAGCGCTGGCACTACGGCGCCCTGCGCCTGGTGTCGGTGGCCGCCGACGAGTCCCGCTTCCCCGGCGTCAACCCGCCGAACTGGGCCAACGTCGCGATCAACGTGCTCAGCACGGCCCTCGTCCTCGCCGTCTTCTACGCCGCCTTCCGCTCCCGGCGCGCCGTCGACCCGCTGACCGAGGACGACGAGAAGCGGCTGCGGACCCTGCTGGAGCGGCACGGCGAGCGGGACTCGCTGGGTTACTTCGCGCTGCGCCGGGAGAAGAGCGTGGTGTGGTCGCCGACCGGGAAGGCCGCCGTCGCCTACCGGGTCGTCGGCGGGGTCTCGCTCGCCTCCGGGGACCCGATCGGGGACCCCGAGGCCTGGCCGGGGGCGATCGATCCGTGGCTGGCCGAGGCGCGGGCGCACGGCTGGATCCCGGCGGTGATGGGCGCGAGCGAGGAGGCGGGCACGATCTACGCCCGGCACGGCCTGGACGCGCTCGAACTCGGCGACGAGGCGCTCGTGGAGGTGGCCGAGTTCACCCTGGAGGGCCGGGCCATGCGCACGGTGCGCCAGGCGCACAACCGGGTGAAGCGGGCCGGCTACACGGTGCGCATCCGGCGCCACGCGGACATCCCGGCGGACGAGATGGCGCAGCTGGTGGAGAGGGCGGACGACTGGCGCGACGGGGCGACCGAGCGCGGGTTCAGCATGGCGCTCGGCCGGCTCGGGGACCCCGAGGACGGGCAGTGCGTGATGCTGGAGTGCTCCGACGCCGAGGGCAGGCTGCGCGCGCTGCTGTCCTTCGTGCCGTGGGGGCCGCACGGGCTGTCCCTGGACCTGATGCGCCGGGACCGCGACTCCGACAACGGGCTGATGGAGTTCATGGTCATCGAACTGCTGCGCCGGGCGGGCGAGATCAGGATCACGCAGGTCTCACTGAACTTCGCGATGTTCCGTTCGGTCTTCGAACGTGGCGCGCGCCTCGGTGCCGGTCCGGTGCTGCGGCTGTGGCGGTCGCTGCTCAGCTTCTTCTCCCGCTGGTGGCAGATCGAGTCGCTGTACCGCGCCAACGCCAAGTACCGGCCCATCTGGGAGCCGCGGTTCCTGCTCTTCGAGAAGAGCGCGGACCTGCTGCGCATCGGCCTCGCCTCGGCCCGCGCGGAGGGCTTCCTGGAGGCGCCGGGACTGCCGAAGTGGCTGCACCGCAGACACCTCGGCACGCACCGATGACCGTACGGGGACGCCGGGGACGCCGGGGATGAGGAACACCTGATGAGCACGTTCGCCGGCTGGGCCCGCGAGGAGTGGGGGCTGCTGTGCGTCACTCTGCGCGAAGCCGTGCTGAAGCGGCGCCTGCGGGCGATCCCGATGACGCTGACGGCGGTGGGCCTGACGGCCCTGCTCCAGTGGGTGCAGAACCAGCAGTGGGGCTATCAGCTCGTGCAGAACATGGGCGCCGTACGGGCCGAGGACCCCCTGTGGCTGGCCCTGCTGCGCACCCCGCTCTCGCTCTTCGTGCCCGCGCTGGACCTGCCGGTGTGGGGCGCGCTCGCGCAGATCCTGCTGGTGTTCGGGATCGCCGAGGTCTGCATCGGCTGGTGGCGGACACTGACCATCGCGTACGTCGCCACGCTCGCCGGGACCCTGTACGCGCGCGTGGGCATCTCCCTCGGCACGCACGCCCCGTTCGGGCTGCCCTGGACGGACGCGGAGGTGGTGGACACCGGCCCGTCGGCGGCCGTGGTGGGCCTCGCCGTGTACGTGGCCTGGCGGTACGGCGCGTACGCGACGGCGGGCGCGGTGACCGTCGCCATGGTGGCCGAGGTGCTCGTCAAGGAGAACCTCGCGGGCAAGGAGCACCTGGCCGCGCTGATGGCCGTCGGCACCCTGTGCCTGATGGTGGCGGTCCACCACCGCTTCGGCCGCGAACTGCACCACACCTACACCCACCGCATGCGCCGCGGCCAACGCCGCCCGGGATCCGGCTTGCCGCCGATCAAATCCTGAAAGGCCGCCCGGGAACCGGCCCAGCGGCGGCGGCCGCGGCGGTAGGCACGTAAGCGGATGCGCCGGGGGGACGATGCCCCCCCAGAAGCGGCGGCGTCAGCGACGACCCGGCAGCCGCACCGGACGCGGATCCGGCTTGCCGCCGATCAAGTCCTGGAAGGCAGGCCGGGAACCGGCGAGCAGCGGTCGTGGTGGTAGGCACGCAGGCGGATGCGCCGGGGGGACGGTGACCGCCGGACGCGGGGCAGGCCCGAAACGCCCGCCGGGCACCGGCCCACCGAGGCACGGCCACGGCAGCCGCGCAGCCGCCGCCCACGACACCCTCAACCACGACCACCCGGCAACCGCACCGGACGCGGATCCGGCCTGCCGCCGATCAAGTCCTGGAAGGCACGCCGGGGGCCGGCCAGCAGCGGTCGTGGTGGTAGGCACGCAGGCGGATGCGCCGGGGGGACGGTGACCGCCGGACGCGGGGCAGGCCCGAAACGCCCGCCGGGCACCGGCCCACCGAGGCACGGCCACGGCAGCCGCGCAGCCGCCGCCCACGACACCCTCAACCACGACCACCCGGCAACCGCACCGGACGCGGATCCGGCCTGCCGCCGATCAAGTCCTGGAAGGCACGCCGGGGGCCGGCCCAGCGGCGGTCGTGGTGGTAGGCGCGCAGGGTCGCTCGGGCACGGGTGCGGGGGCGGCGGACGTAGAAGCGGCGGGCCCAGGGGGAGCCGGGGCGGGCCAGTCGGACGGCGCCCACGAGCGCGACCAGCGGCACGATCACGCCGAAGACCGCGGTGCGGGCCTTGCCCTTGCTCAGCGCGATGAGCGAGAGGAGGAAGTTCCCGGCGATGCTGGCGGCGACCGTGCCCCGGCTCTGGAGTTCCTGCTGGGACAGGTCGTTGACGCCGAACGGGGAGAACCCGGCGAGCAGCAGCCCGACGAGCGCCGCGGTGAGGACGACGGCCTCGACGCTCTTGCGGCCCTCCTCGCTCCAGTACACGTCGTCCAGGTGCAGGATCAGCGCGAACTCGTCCAGGACCAGCCCGGCACCCATGCCGAAGAGCACCGCGGAGCCCGCTCCCGCGACACCGTGCCGGTCGCTGGCGACGGCGCCGAAGCCGCCGACGACGGTGAGGACGACCCCGGGCACGACATGGTGGATGTGCAGCCCGCCCGCCCTGACGTTGCCGAACGGCCCCTTGCCGGCCCGGATCAGGCGGGTGATCACCCGGGTGACCAGGAAAGTCAGCACGAAGGCCGTGAGGGCGAGCAGCAGCGGGAGTTTGCCCGGTTCGAGGATGTTCCGCTCCCACCAGTGCCCCATGTGCGCACTTTATCCCTGACGCCCCTGGGGAGCCCGGCGGCCGCCGGATACCCTGCGCCGATGCCCACGACCTCGTCACCCTCGCCCCTCGACGGCCTCCGTTTCGCCTTCGGCACCCTCACCGTGCTGCCCGTCCGGGTGCACCGCTGGGACCGTGGGGCCGCGCGCGGCGGCATGCTGGCCGCGCCGGCGGCCGGGCTGGTCGTCGGCGCGGCGGCGGCCGGCCTCGGCCTGCTGCTGCTTGCCCTCGGCGCCGGCCCGCTGCTCGCCGCCGTCGGCTCCGCCGCCGTTCCGGCGGCGCTCACCCGCGGCCTGCACCTCGACGGCCTCGCGGACACGGCGGACGGGCTGGGCAGCGGCAAGCCCGCGGACGACGCCCTGCGGATCATGAAGCAGTCGGACATCGGCCCCTTCGGCGTCATCACCCTGGTCCTCACCCTGCTGGCCCAGGTCGCCGTGCTGGCCCAGCTCTACGGCGACTCCTGGGGCCGGGGCGCGGCGGCCGCCCTGACCTGCGCGGTGGCCGCCCGCCTCGCCCTCACCCTGGCCGCCCGCACCGGCGTACCGGCGGCCCGTCCGGAGGGACTCGGCGCGGCGGTCGCCGAAGTGGTGCCGGTAGGGGGCGCGCTGGCGGCCGCGGCGCTGTGCACGCTCGCGGCGGCGGCCGGGGGCGCGCCGTTCGGGACGTACGGCACCGTCCGCGCGGCGGCCGCCGTGCTGCTGGCCCTGGCCGCGGCCGAACTGCTGCTGCGGCGCTGCGTACGGCGGTTCGGCGGGGTGACGGGGGACGTCTTCGGGGCACTGGAGGAGACGGCGGCCACGGCGGCGCTGGTGGTACTGGCTCTCGGCCACTGAGCGCTAAGCTCTCCGCCCGTACACGGACAAGTGAGCACGATCGGGGGATCTCCGTGTTGAAGCTGCGCCGCGGCATGGCCTGGTTCATAGATTTCGCACTCGTGACGGGCGCGGCCGTGCTGCTGGCCGTCCTCACCTTCCACCGCATCACCGCCCTCGTCACCGACGTCCCGTCCCTGGCCACGAAGGGCGGCCTCGACCTCGTGACCTCGCGCGGCGACGTCGTCGGTGCCTCCGAGCACCTCGGACTGTCCCTGTGGAACTCGGTGGTGCTGGACGTGGAGGAGGCCTTCGGAGCACTCGTGCTCGTCACGTTCCTGTACCAGTGGGCCTGTCTGCGGCTGCTCGGCCGCACCCTCGGCAAGGGCCTGCTCGGCCTGCAGGTCACCCCGCAGCGGTCCCGCCACACCCTGCGCCGCGCGGCCGTCACCACCGCCGCCGACGTCGCCGTGTTCGCGCTGGCCTGCGTGCTGCTGATCGAGGGCCACTTCCTGCTGTCGTTGCTGGTCTGGGCGGCCGCCGTGGTGTTGTTCCTGGTCAACGCGGTGCCGGTGTTCCTCCCCGGCCGCCGTTCGCTGGCCGACCGACTGGCCGGCACCTCCGTCGAGGGGACCTTCCGGCGGGCCGGTGCCGATGCGCCGGGCGGCGTGCCCGAGGGCGGGACATGGCCGTGACATCACAGTCCGGTGAATACCCGGGGGAATGAGTGGACGCCCGCACGCGCGTAGTCTCGTTGCGGGTGTTCGCCGACACGGTGAAGGCCCCGGTTGCCACCTGTCCTCAGGCCTGGACCTAGGGTCGGCTCTCGGGCCCGGTCGACCCACCCCGCATCGGCCACAGCAACTTCACATCGGAAGCGAGAATTCACCACCGTGACTGCTCTGACTCTCAGCACCTCCGCGGCGCCCGGCCTCCGGGCCGACGCGATCGTGATCGGTGTCGCCAAGGGAACCAAGGGCCCCGTCGTGGCGCCGGGCGCCGAGGCCGTGGACAAGGCGTACGACGGCAAGCTGGCCGGCGTCCTGGAGACCCTCGGCGCCTCGGGTGCCGAGGGTGAGCTGACCAAGCTGCCCGCTCCGGCGGACTTCAAGGCCCCGCTCGTGGTGGCGGTGGGTCTGGGCGCCGAGTCCGACGCCAAGGACGAGACGGACGGCTTCGGCGCCGACGCGCTGCGCAAGGCGGCCGGCGTGGCCGCCCGGGCGCTCGCCGGTGCCAAGAAGGCCGCGTTCGCGCTGCCCGTCGACGGCCCGGGCGCCGTCGGCGCGATCGCCGAGGGCGTGCTGCTCGGCGCGTACGCCTTCGACGCCTACAAGGAGGCGGCGAACGGCGCCGCCAAGGGCAAGAACGGCAAGGCGCCGCTCGCCGAGGCCGCTCTGCTCGGCGGCAAGCCGCGCGACGCCGCCCACAAGAGCGCCGTCGCCCGCGCCGTCGCGGTCTCCGAGGAGCTGAACCGCGCCCGCGACCTGATCAACACCCCGCCGAACGACCTGACGCCTGCCATCTTCGCGGACATCGCGCAGACCGCGGCCAAGGAGCACGGCCTCAAGGTGCAGGTGCTCGACGACAAGGCGCTGGTCAAGGGCGGTTACGGCGGCATCCTCGGCGTCGGCGGCGGCTCGGCCGCGACCCCGCGCCTGGTGAAGCTGACGTACAAGCACCCGAAGGCGGACAAGCACCTGGCCTTCGTCGGCAAGGGCATCACCTACGACTCGGGCGGCATCTCGCTGAAGCCGGCCGGCCACAACGAGACCATGAAGTGCGACATGAGCGGTGCCGCCGCCGTGTTCGCCGCGGTCGTCGCCGCCGCGCGCCTCGGCCTGGAGGTCAACGTCACCGGCTGGCTCGCGCTGGCCGAGAACATGCCCTCCGGCTCCGCGGTGCGCCCGGGTGACGTGCTGCGCATGTTCAGCGGCAAGACGGTGGAGGTGCTCAACACCGACGCCGAGGGCCGGCTGGTGCTCGCCGACGCGCTGTGGGCGGCCTCGCTGGAGAAGCCGGACGCGATCGTGGACGTCGCGACCCTCACCGGCGCGATGATGCTGGCGCTGGGCAGCCGCACCTTCGGTGTCATGGCCAACGACGACGCGTTCCGCTCCGCGCTGCACGAGGCGGCCGAGGAGGTCGGCGAGCCGGCCTGGCCGATGCCGCTGCCGGAGCACCTGCGCAAGGGCATGGAGTCCCAGGTCGCCGACATCGCGAACATGGGCGAGCGGATGGGCGGCGGCCTGGTCGCCGGTCTGTTCCTGCGCGAGTTCGTGGGCGAGGGCATCACCTGGGCGCACCTCGACATCGCCGGCCCGGCGTTCAACGAGGGCGGGGCGTTCGGGTACACGCCGAAGGGTGGTACGGGGTCGGCGGTGCGGACGCTGGTCCGGCTGGCGGAGCAGACCGCCTCCGGCGACTTGGGCTGATTCGGGGCTCACTGTCGTATCGCCGTTCCGCCGCGTGGGGGCTGGTCGCGCCCGCGCGGCGGAGCCGCATATCAAATACAGCCCCGCGCCCCTTCGGGCGCTCTAGTGGGGCGTCTCACACCCCGGCCCGGCGTCTCGTACGCCTCGAACAAGTGCAAAGATGGAGCCCGGCAGGACAGGGCCCCACCGAAGGGCCGAAGCATCAAGCGGCCGGACACCAGCCGCCCGTCGGTCACTGGAGATCGGCGCAAGGCGCACATGCATGGAGGACGTGACGTGGCGAACGACGCCAGCACCGTTTTCGACCTAGTGATCCTCGGCGGTGGTAGCGGTGGTTACGCCGCGGCCCTGCGCGGGGCGCAGCTGGGCCTGGACGTCGCCCTGATCGAGAAGGACAAGGTCGGCGGCACCTGCCTGCACCGGGGTTGCATCCCCACCAAGGCCCTGCTCCACGCGGGCGAGATCGCCGACCAGGCCCGCGAGAGCGAGCAGTTCGGCGTCAAGGCCACCTTCGAGGGCATCGACGTCCCGGCCGTCCACAAGTACAAGGACGGCGTCATCGCGGGCCTGTACAAGGGCCTGCAGGGTCTGATCGCCTCCCGCAAGGTGACCTACATCGAGGGTGAGGGCCGGCTGTCCTCCCCCACCTCCGTCGACGTGAACGGCCAGCGCGTCCAGGGCCGCCACGTCCTGCTGGCGACCGGCTCCGTGCCGAAGTCGCTGCCGGGCCTGGAGATCGACGGCAACCGCATCATCTCCTCCGACCACGCCCTCGTCCTGGACCGCGTGCCGAAGTCCGCGATCATCCTGGGCGGCGGTGTCATCGGCGTCGAGTTCGCCTCGGCGTGGAAGTCCTTCGGTGCCGACGTCACGGTCATCGAGGGCCTGAAGCACCTCGTCCCGGTCGAGGACGAGAACTCTTCGAAGCTTCTTGAGCGCGCGTTCCGCAAGCGCGGCATCAAGTTCAACCTCGGCACCTTCTTCCAGAAGGCCGAGTACACGCAGGACGGCGTGAAGGTCACCCTCGCCGACGGCAAGGAGTTCGAGGCCGAGGTCCTCCTCGTCGCCGTCGGCCGTGGCCCGGTCTCCCAGGGCCTGGGCTACGAGGAGCAGGGCGTCGCCATGGACCGCGGCTACGTCCTGGTCGACGAGTACATGCGGACGAACGTCCCGACCATCTCCGCCGTCGGTGACCTGGTCCCGACGCTCCAGCTCGCGCACGTCGGCTTCGCCGAGGGCATCCTGGTGGCGGAGCGTCTGGCCGGTCTGAAGGTCGTTCCGATCGACTACGACGGTGTCCCGCGGGTGACGTACTGCCACCCGGAGGTCGCCTCCGTCGGTATCACCGAGGCCAAGGCCAAGGAGATCTACGGCGCGGACAAGGTCGTCGCTCTGAAGTACAACCTGGCGGGCAACGGCAAGAGCAAGATCCTCAACACCGCGGGCGAGATCAAGCTCGTCCAGGTGAAGGACGGTGCCGTGGTCGGCGTCCACATGGTCGGCGACCGCATGGGCGAGCAGGTCGGCGAGGCCCAGCTGATCTACAACTGGGAGGCGCTGCCGGCCGAGGTCGCCCAGCTCATCCACGCCCACCCGACGCAGAACGAGGCGATGGGCGAGGCGCACCTGGCGCTGGCCGGCAAGCCGCTGCACTCCCACGACTGAGCCTTCGGTCAACGGGCGCGACGACACAGACTTCCGCAATTTCGTAAGGAGCAACCGAAACCATGGCGGTTTCCGTAACCCTTCCGGCGCTCGGTGAGAGCGTCACCGAGGGCACTGTCACCCGCTGGCTGAAGGCCGAGGGCGAGCGCGTCGAGGCCGACGAGCCGCTGCTGGAGGTGTCGACCGACAAGGTCGACACCGAGATCCCCTCGCCCGTCTCCGGTGTGCTGTCCTCCATCAAGGTCGCCGAGGACGAGACGGTCGAGGTCGGCGCCGAGCTGGCCATCATCGACGACGGCACGGGCGCGCCCGCTGCCGCTCCGGCCCCGGCCGCCGAGCCTGCCCCGGCCCCGGTCGCCGAGGCCCCCGCGGCTCCGGCTGCCCCGGCCGCCCCCGCCGCTGCCCCGGCCGCCGCCGGCGCCACCGGCACGGACGTGGTCCTCCCCGCCCTCGGTGAGTCCGTCACCGAGGGCACCGTCACCCGCTGGCTGAAGCAGGTCGGCGAGGAGGTCGCGGAGGACGAGCCCCTGCTCGAGGTCTCCACCGACAAGGTCGACACCGAGATCCCGGCGCCTGTCGCCGGTGTCCTGCTGGAGATCGTGGTCGGCGAGGACGAGACCGCCGAGGTCGGCGCCAAGCTCGCCGTCATCGGCGCCCCGGGTGCCCCCGGTGCAAGCACCGGCTCCACTGGAGCGGCTGTCGCCGCGCCCCCTGCTGCCGCCCCGGCCCCCGCCGCCGCTGCCCCGGCCGCTCCGGCTGCCCCGGCTCCGGTCGCCCCCGCGCCCGCCGCTCCGGCTCCGGCGCCCGCCCCGGTCGCCGCTGCCCCGGCCGCTCCGGTGGCCCCGGCCGCTCCGGCTCCGGTCGCCCCGGCCCCCGCCGCTCCCGCTCCGGCCGCCGCCCAGGCGACGGACGAGGGCGCGTACGTCACCCCGCTGGTGCGCAAGCTCGCCGCCGAGAACGGCGTCGACCTGGGCGCCGTCAAGGGCACCGGCGTCGGCGGCCGTATCCGCAAGCAGGACGTCATCGCCGCCGCCGAGGCCGCGAAGGCCGCCGCTGCCCCGGCCCCCGTGGCCGCAGCTGTGACTGCCGGAGGCCCTGCCGCCAAGAAGGCCCCGGCGCTGGAGGTCTCCCCCCTGCGCGGCCAGACCGTCAAGATGACCCGCATCCGCAAGGTCATCGGCGACAACATGGTCAAGGCGCTGCACGAGCAGGCCCAGCTGTCCTCCGTCGTCGAGGTCGACGTGACCCGCCTGATGCGTCTGCGCAACCAGGCCAAGGACTCGTTCGCGGCCCGCGAGGGCGTCAAGCTCTCCCCGATGCCGTTCTTCGTCAAGGCCGCCGCCCAGGCGCTGAAGGCCCACCCGGTCATCAACGCCCGGATCAACGAGGCCGAGGGCACCATCACCTACTTCGACACCGAGAACATCGGTATCGCGGTGGACTCCGAGAAGGGCCTGATGACCCCGGTCATCAAGGGTGCCGGTGACCTCAACATCGCCGGTATCTCCAAGGCCACGGCCGACCTGGCCGGCAAGGTGCGCGCCAACAAGATCACCCCGGACGAGCTGTCCGGCGCGACCTTCACCATCTCCAACACCGGCTCGCGCGGCGCGCTGTTCGACACGATCATCGTGCCGCCGAACCAGGTCGCGATCCTCGGCATCGGTGCCACGGTCAAGCGTCCGGCCGTCATCGAGACCGAGGAGGGTACGGTCATCGGCGTCCGCGACATGACCTACCTGACCCTCTCCTACGACCACCGTCTGGTCGACGGCGCCGACGCGGCCCGCTACCTGACGGCCGTCAAGGCGATCCTGGAGGCGGGCGAGTTCGAGGTCGAGCTCGGGCTGTAAAGGGCCGAGGATCTCAACGAAGTCGATCTAGGTCTCTGGCTTTCCTGACCTGATCAGGCAGTACGGCACCCCGTCCGGAACCCTTCCGGACGGGGTGTTCGTGTTTGTCGGCACACGGTACGTGTAAGCCTCGTCTCACCTGCGCAAAAGCACCCCCACACGTCCAGCCCGCGGAGCGAACCCGCCGTATTGTCTAAACGTCAGCCCTCCCTAAGGAGCCTCCATGACCGCGCCCGTCGTCCACTCGCTGCGCGAACAGATCCGCGAGCACATCGTGGAGGGAATCGTGAGCGGGCGCTGGCAGCCGGGCGAGCGCATCGTGGAGCGGCGGATCGCGACCGAGCTGGAGGTGAGCCAGACCCCGGTCCGCGAGGCCCTGCGCGAGCTGGAGTCGCTGCGGCTGATCGAGTCGGCGCCGAACAAGGGCGTCCGGGTGCGCAATCTGACCGCGGCCGACCTGGAGGAGAGCTACCCGGTCCGGGCCGGGCTGGAGGCCATCGCCGCGGAGCTGGCGGCCGACCGCCTCGCCGAGGACTGCTCGGCCCTGGAGCCGCACGTCCTGGCCCTGTACGAGGCCGACCGCGACGCCGACGGCACCGCCCAGGTCCGCCACACGGTCGGCTTCCACCGCGAGCTGGTCCGCGCGGCGGACAACTCGGTGCTGCTGCACACCTGGGAGGGCCTCGGTATCGAGGTCTTCACGGCGCTGTCCATCCGCTGGCTGGGCACGGTCCAGCAGTCGTACGCGGAGGAGCACGAGGAGCTGGTGCAGGCCTTCAAGCGCCGGGATCCGCGGATCGCGGAGCTGGTGAAGGCCCACGTCCTCGGCTGCGCCCCGCGCGCCTGATTCAGTCGAGCAAGCCCTCGCTCATACGCCGCCCCACCTGCGAAAACAAGGCGAATCAGCGTCACCCGGTGCCACCACCCAGGGCACCGGGTGCCGACTTTCTTCCCATCGAGAAGTTTTGCCCCTCAACCCTTTGATCGATCATCGATCAAGGAGTTATGGTCTTCGACGGACTTCCACCGAAGTCCTCGCCCTGTCCTGCCAAAGACCAAGGGCACCCCCGAACCCTTTACCGATGAGGGAACCCCCTTCGACTGAGGAAGGCGGCGACATGACCGACCCCAACGCCATCCAGCCGAGCGCGCTCGACCAGCTCCCGGACCGCGACCCGGAGGAGACCGCCGAATGGCAGGCCTCTCTGGACGCCGTCGCCCAGCAGGCCGGGCCGCACCGTGCCGCGTACCTGATGCGCCGGACGCTGGAGCGTGCCGAGGCGGGCGGCATCGCGCTGCCGAAGCTTCTCGAGACGGACTACGTCAACACCATCCCCACCTCCGCGGAGCCGGGCCTGCCCGGTGACCCGGAGATGGAGGCCCGGATCACCGCCTGGAACCGCTGGAACGCGGCCGCCATGGTGACCCGCGGCTCGAAGCACGGTGTGGGCGGCCACATCGCCACCTTCGCGTCGGCCGCGTGGCTGTACGAGACCGGCTTCAACCACTTCTTCAAGGGCAAGGAGGGCGACGGTTCCGGCGACCAGCTGTACATCCAGGGCCACGCCTCCCCCGGCATCTACGCCCGCGCCTTCCTCGACGGCCGCCTGACCGAGGCGCACCTCGACAACTTCCGCCAGGAGGCCGGCGGCAACGGCCTGCCGTCGTACCCGCACCCGCGCCGGCTGCCCTGGCTGTGGGAGTTCCCGACGGTGTCGATGGGCCTCGGCCCGCTCTCCGCGATCTACCAGGCGCGCTTCAACCGCTACCTGACCAACCGCGGCATCAAGGACGTCTCCGCCTCGCACGTGTGGGCGTTCCTCGGCGACGGCGAGATGGACGAGCCGGAGTCGACGGCCGCACTCGCGCTCGCCTCCCGCGAGGGCCTGGACAACCTGACCTTCGTCATCAACTGCAACCTGCAGCGCCTCGACGGCCCGGTCCGCGCCAACTTCAAGATCGTGCAGGAGCTGGAGGCCCAGTTCCGCGGCGCCGGCTGGAACGTCGTCAAGACGCTCTGGGGTTCCGCCTGGGACGAGCTGTTCGCCCTCGACACGACGGGCGCGCTGGTACGCCGCCTGCGCGAGGTACCGGACGCGCAGGTCCAGACGTACCAGACCCGCGACGCCGCCTACATCCGCCAGGACTTCTTCGGCACGGACCCCGCGCTCGCCGAGCTGGCGAAGCTGCTGAGCGACGACAAGATCCTGGAGTGCTTCCACCTCTCGCGCGGCGGTCACGAGGCGCGCAAGGTCTACGCCGCGTACAAGGCCGCCGTCGAGCACAAGGGCGCGCCGACCGTGATCCTGGCCCAGACGGTCAAGGGCCACACCCTGGGCGACGGCTTCGCGTCGAAGAACGCCAACCACCAGATGAAGAAGCTGACGGTGGACGAGTTCAAGACGATGCGCGATCTCCTTGAACTGCCCATCTCCGACAGCCAGTTCACCGACGGCGTGGTCCCCTACGGCCACCCGGGCGCCGACTCCCCCGAGGTCCGCTACCTCCAGGAGCGCCGCGCGGCCCTCGGCGGCCCGGCCCCCGCCCGCCGCACGCACGCCCTCGCCCCGCTGCCCGCCCCCGCCGAGAAGGCCTTCGCCTCCTTCGACAAGGGCTCCGGCTCGCAGAACGTGGCCACCACCATGGCCTTCGTCCGCCTGGTCAAGGATCTGGTCCGCGACAAGGAGACGGGCAAGCGCTGGGTGCCGATCGTCCCCGACGAGGCGCGCACCTTCGGCATGGAGTCCCTGTTCCCCTCGCTGGGCATCTACTCCCCCAAGGGCCAGACGTACGAGCCGGTCGACCGCGACCAGCTGATGTACTACAAGGAGGCCAAGAACGGCCAGATCCTCAACGAGGGGATCACCGAGGCCGGTTCGATGGCCGACTTCATCGCCGCTTCGTCGTCGTACGCGACGCACGGCGAGGCGATGATCCCCTTCTACATCTTCTACTCGATGTTCGGCTGGCAGCGCACGGCCGACCAGATGTGGCAGCTCGGCGACCAGCTCGGCCGCGGCTTCCTCGTGGGCGCCACGGCGGGCCGTACGACCCTGACGGGCGAGGGCCTGCAGCACGCCGACGGCCACTCCCCGGTGATCGCGGCGACGAACCCCGCCGCCCTCTCCTACGACCCGGCCTTCGCCTACGAGATCGCGGTGATCGTCCGCGAGGGTCTGCGCCGGATGTACGGCGAGGCCAAGCCGGGCGAGGACCAGAACGTCTTCTACTACCTGACGGTCTACAACGAGCCGCTGCCGCAGCCCGCGAAGCCGCAGGGCCTCGGCATCGACGAGGGCATCGTCAAGGGTCTGTACCGCTTCAACACCGCGGAGTCCGCGGGCCTGTCCCCGGCCGCCAACGCCGCGCGCATCCAGCTGCTGGGCTCGGGTACGGCGATCCACTGGGCCCTCGACGCGCAGAAGCTGCTCGCCGAGGAGTGGGGTGTCGCGGCCGACGTCTGGTCCGCGACCTCCTGGACGGAGCTGCGCCGGGACGCCATGGAGGCCGACGCGGCCCTCCTGCGCGGCGAGGAGCGCGTGCCCTACGTCCGCCAGGCGCTGCAGGGCGCCGAGGGCCCGGTGCTGGCCGTCTCCGACTACATGCGCCAGGTCCCGGACCAGATCGCGCAGTGGGTGGAGCAGGACTACTCCTCGCTGGGCGCCGACGGCTTCGGCCTGTCGGACACCCGCGACGCGGCCCGCCGCCACTTCGGCGTCGACGCCAAGTCGATCGTCGTCGCGGCCCTGGCCCAGCTCGCCCGGCGCGGCGAGGTCAAGGCCACGGCGGTCAAGGAGGCCCGGGAGAAGTACGGGCTGTAAGAACGGGCCGTAAGAGCCTTCCGACGAGGCCCCCGCCGCGGACACCGCGGCGGGGGCCTCGTTGCATGATGGCCGTATGCGCGCCGCCCGGCTCATCAAGATGGTGCTCCTCCTCCAGTCCCGGCCCGTCATGACCGCGGCCGAGCTGGCGCGGGAGCTGGAGGTGTCGGAGCGGACGGTCACCCGGGACGCGCAGGCGCTGTCGGAGGCAGGGGTGCCGGTGTACGCCGACCGGGGGCGGGCCGGCGGCTACCGCCTGGTCGGCGGGTACCGTACACGGCTGACCGGGCTGGCCCGGAGCGAGGCCGAGGCACTGTTCCTGAGCGGGGTGCCGGGGGCGCTGCGGGAGATGGGCCTGGAGGACGCCGCCTCCGCCGCCCGGCTGAAGGTGTCGGCCGCCCTGCTGCCCTCGCTGCGAGACGCCCCGGACAGCGCGGCCCAGCGCTTTCACCTGGACGCGCCGGCCTGGTTCCGCGAGCCGCGGACACCCGCGCTGCTGCCGGTGGTGGCCGAGGCGGTGTGGTCCGACCGCCGCATCCGCGCGCTCTACCGGCGCGCGGACATCACGGTCGACCGACAACTGGAGCCCTACGGACTCGTACTGAAAGCCGGGGTCTGGTACCTGTGCGCCCGCATCACCGACGCCGAAACGGGCCCCGGAGCCGCGACCACCACGGGAACCGGGACCGGAGCAGGAACCGGAGCGGCAGCCGGGACCGGGACCGAGGCGGGAACGGCATCCGGGGCTGCCGCGAGAACCGGGACCGGAGCCGGGGGCAGAACTGGGGCCGGGGCCGGAGCTGCGGTCGGGATCGAGACCGGGACCGACGCGGGAGCGGCAGCCGGAGCTGACGCGAGAACCGAGACCGGAGCCGGGGGCAAAACCGGAGCCGGAGCCGGAGCCGGGGCCGGAGCCGGAGCCGGAGCCGGAGCCGGGGCCGGGGCCGGAGCCGGAGCCGGGGCCGGAGCTGCGGTCGGGATCGAGACCGGGACCGACGCGGGAGCGGCAGCCGGAGCTGACGCGAGAACCGAGACCGGAGCCGGAGTCGGAGCTGGGGCTGGGGCTGGGGGCTACCGGACGTATCGGCTCGATCGGTTCGGTGTTGTGGAGGTTCTGGCCGAGGGGTTCGTGCGGGACTCCGGGTTCGATCTGCCCGGGTACTGGGCCGGGCAGGCCGAGCGGTTCGCGCGTTCGATCCTGTGTGCCGAGGTCGTCGTACGGCTGTCCCCGGAGGGGGTGCGGCGGCTGCGGCACGCCGTCGATCCGGCGGCCGCGCGTGAGGCGCTCGGCGGCGGGGGCGAGCCGGACGGCGAGGGCTGGGTGACGGCGACGGTCCCGGTGGAGTCCGAGGAGGTGGCGTACGCGCAGCTGACGGCGCTCGGCGCGGAGGCCGAGGTGCTGGCACCGGCGCGTCTGCGGGAGCGGTTCGCGGCGGACGCCGCCCGGCTCGCCGCGCGGTACGGCCGCGGCGGTGCCGGATAACGATCCGCGTACTCCGGCGCACTCCGCGTGCGTCGCACGGGCCGAGGCCCGATGCTGGTGCCGTGATGGACGAGACGGAGTTCTGGGAGCTGATCGACGCCAGCCGCGAGGGCGCCGAGGGCGACGCCGAGGAGCAGGCCGACCTGCTCGTGGACCGGCTGCTCCAGCTGGAGCCGGACCTGGTGCTGGACTTCGCCCGTCACTTCGAGGCCCGCTACAACCGCGCCTACCGCTGGGATCTGTGGGGCGCCGCGTGGGTGCTGCTGGACGGGGCCAGCGACGACGCGTTCGACTTCTTCCGGTGCTGGCTGATCGGCCAGGGCCGGGAGGTCTTCGAGGGCGGGCTGCACGACCCGGACGCACTGGCCGACCTGCTGGGCGAGTTCGACGAGGAGATCGACGGCGACGGCGAGGAGCTGGGCTACGCCGCGGACGAGGCGTACGAGCAGCTGACCGGCACGGTCGCGCCCGAGCTGGGCATCGCCCCGGCGCCCGGCGAGCCCGAGGGCACGTCGATCGACTTCGAGAACGAAGCTGTCCTGGCGGAGCGTTACCCCAAACTCTGGGATCGTTTCAAGGGCTGATTCGTGCCCTGAATTCGACCGAAAACATTCCCTCCTGGCCCGTAGAAGATCTCCACGGCCCCACGATCCCCCCTGACCTGGGGCTTCAGCCGTTCCCTCCTTATCTTGCGCCCCACAGGACACACCGTCAGAAAGCGCGCGCACGGGGCGTGTTCCGTGTTCGGTGTGCGCCGGAGGTAGGCTGAGCGCAATCCACAGGGCAGCCAGGTAGCAGGCCGCCCGGAAGCAGGTTGCCACCTGGCAGACGCGCTCCGGGCCTTCTGCCGGCGGCGGCTCGAAGTCACCCTCGACAAAGAATCGGGACCGCGAGGAGATGACATCGATAGATCCGGCTCTGGAGCGCCGCAGGGTGCGGTTCGCCCTGCGCGCCTTCCGCAATGACGCGCGCATGAGCCAGCCCGAGGTGGCCGAGCACCTCGACTGGTCGCCCTCCAAGGTCATCCGGATCGAGGGCGGCTCCGTCGGGGTGTCCGTGACCGACCTGCGCGCCCTTCTCGATCTCTACGGCGTCACGGACGCCACCATCCGCCGTGACCTGGAGCAGGCCACCCGGGAGAGCCGGCGCCCGCCGTGGTGGCACCGGTTCCGGGACGTGGTGAGCCCGCCGTTCGCGGTGTTCCTCGGACTGGAGGGCGCGGCGAGCGAACTGTCCGCCTTCGACCCGACGCTCGTCCCCGGCCTCCTCCAGACCGAGGCGTACACCCGCGCGCTGCTGAGCAAGCTGCCGCCCGAGCGGACCGACGCGATCGTCCGGCTGCGGGCCGAGCGGCAGCGCCGGCTGCTGCGCGCGACGGCGACCGAACCCCGGCTGCGGTTCCTGCTCGACGAGGCGGCGCTGCGCCGTGCGGTCGGCGGGGCGGCCACGATGCGCGAGCAGCTGGCCCGCCTGAAGTCCGACGCCGCGCTGGCGCACGTGGAGCTGAGCGTCGTGCCCTTCACCCGGGGCGCGTACCCGGTGCTGCGCGAGGGTTCGATCGCGCTGACCTTCCAGAGCGGCGACGACGTGCTGTTCGTGGAGGGCCCGAACGGCGCGCTGACCACGCGTGACGACCAGACCGCGGTCGACGAGTTCCTGACGAGGTTCGAGGCGTCCCGCAAGGAGGCGGTCTCCGGGGACGAGGCGATCGCGTTCATCGACGAGGTGCTGGGCCAGTACCCGTCCTAGCAGTTCCGACCGGACTGGAGACAGCCGGGCAGAGATCGGAGAGGGCCCGTGGCGGGTGTGCTCACCTGGATACGGCAGTGGCGGGCGGGCAACGGCGCCCCCCGCCCCGGCACCCCTGTGCCGGACCCCGCTTCGCCCCCGGCCGGGCAGCCGCAGCCGGGGACCACCGGGCAGCCGGCACCCCGGGCCGACGACGCCGGCGACCGGGCGCAGGCCTCGGACCCGGGCGCCGCGGAGCCCGAACCGCCCTCGGCGGACCCGGAGCCGGCCGACCCGCCGGCGCCGCTCGTACCGACCGCGGTCATCCCCGCGGGCGCGGCCGTCGGCGGTGCCCCGGCCGGCCCCCGGCCCGGCATCGACATCCCCACGCCCCGGGAGATCCTGCCGGACCGGCCCTCCACGCCCGTCGACCTGCTGATGTACCTGCAGACCGCGGTCCTCGGCTCCACGGCCGCGCTGCGCAGGTTCGTCGTCGCCCTGCTGAGCCTCGTCCTGGTGTTCCTGCTGATGTACGCCGGTTCGCTGCTGGTCGTTGTCGTCATCCAGGCGCTGGTGCACTCGTTCGCGCCGCACTCCACTCCGTCGCTGGGCACGCTGGAGCGCAGCGGGTGGATCCTCGGCGGGACCGGCACGGCCGTCTTCGGCGGTCTGCGAATACGCCGGTGGTTCAGGAACCGGCCGCAGGACCCCGTCAGCCGCCCGGCCGGAACCACTCCGTCAGCTGCGGAAAGCGACGAGTCGCGGCCGTAGCCCCGCGGTCGAGCAGCACCCCGGCGACGACCGCCGT
Organism: Streptomyces sp. MUSC 14; assembly: GCF_001866675.1. NCBI lineage: Bacteria > Bacillati > Actinomycetota > Actinomycetes > Kitasatosporales > Streptomycetaceae > Streptomyces > Streptomyces sp. MUSC 14. The sequence goes on along the minus strand of NZ_MLYN01000021.1, from coordinate 1,779 downwards.
CAGCGCGCCGGACAGGGCCCACACCCAGGGGCGCAGCGCCCCCGTCACCGCGAGCGAGAGCAGGACGCCGATCAGCGTGGCCGCGCCGCCGGATATCACGAAGACGACGGCGATCAGCGGGAGCAGCGGCAGGAGCGCTCTGCCGCGGGGCCGGGTCGCGTGCGCGACCGCGAGCGGCGTCTTCGCGGATTCCCCCATCTCGCCCCCACGTAACTGATCATGCGGCTGATCACGTAGCCGAAATGGACTCTGGCCGTGCTGCGGATGTCGTCTCAGCGCTGGGCCCAATCGAACCACAGCCACCCCCCGTCGCCGCTCTCCACCCCGCCCCGTGGCCGGAAGTCGCTTGTCATCGAAGCTCCTTCGGCACCGTCGGCTCCATCCGGGTTCTACCGCATAACGCGCCCAGGAATGCCCGCCAGGCCGGCCCCGCGAAGGCGACGCCATGCGTGTCGGGGCGATGGGACTCACGTACACGAACTCCCCCGCCCGTCACGGCGACCTCCACACACTCGTACGGGTCGCAGGCACTGCTCCGGTGCCAGTCGAGCCCGAGCAGATCCCCCTCGCCCACCGCTGACTACCCCTCACCATGCGGTCGGAAAAGACCGGTCGGTGCAAGGCCGCCCATGCCTGGAAACCCCCGTATTTCCCGCTTTCGCCGGTCCGCACGCACCGTATCGCACACGTGCGGACGCCCGCAGGAGGACGGCGGGAGTGGCCAGTGCACGGCACGAACCGAACCGCCGGTCACACACTCCTGCCCCACTTTTGCCCTGAAAGGGTAGGCTCCCCAGGCCCGTTGCGCCAAGTTGCGAACAAGCCCGATCCGGGCCCGACTTCCCTGTCGTACAAGGGACTTGGGGAGCTCGCCTGCTCGACGCCTAAGGCGTTGCTCTGGACGCCGTACGGGCCGCGGTGGGTGTGTGAGGTGTGGCGGGCCGGTGGGACGGGGCGGGGACGTGCACCGGGGTCGAGGTGCGGGGCGGGATCGGCGGGGCGACGGGGCGGCCCTGGAGGCGGGCGGCCTGCCGGCGGATCTCGGGGAGGCGGGCGCTGAGCGCGGCGCCGGGGCAGCTGGTCATGTAGCCGGCGTCGTGGCCGGCCAGGACGGGCAGGGTGGCGGTGGTGCCGGCCCGGTAGCGGCTGTGGTCGCTGCTGGAGAGCAGCCGGATGGTGGCGCGCGGGTCGATCCCGGCGAGACCGAGCTTCCAGGCGGCCAGGGCGGCGATCGCGTCGGTCATGGCGCGGGGCACCGGGACGCCGGCGGTGAAGGTGCCGAGGGCGGCGATGCCGGCGGTGCGGTGGTTGAAGCCCAGGGTGTGCGCGCCGGTGACGGGCCGGTCGACGCCTCCGGCGCGGCCCTCGTAGATGGTGCCGCAGCGGTCGACGACGAAGTTGTAGCCGAGGTCGTCCCACTTGCGGTCGCCGCGCTGGCCGGCGTACAGGTGCCGGATGATGGCGGGCGCGTCCGCGCAGTCGTAGTTGCTCGGCGAGTCGGTGTGGTGCAGGAAGACGGCGACCACCTTGTCGTCGTAACGCGGGGGCGGCTGATGGCCGGCTTCGGGGCCCAGCCAGGCGGAGCGCGGCACGATGGCCGGCCGGGCGGCGCGGTACGTGGTCATGGCCGGCCCCGCGCCGTGCCGGTCGGTCCGCACGGTGGCGGGGCCGTCGACCCCGCGGACGAACAGCACGAGCGCCAGCAGGGCGCAGACGCCGGGCAGACACCCGATCAACACCAGCACCGGACCGGAGACCCGCCCGCCCGGCCCCCACCGC
>NZ_MLYN01000020.1:0-41435 GCF_001866675.1 Streptomyces sp. MUSC 14 | reverse complement strand
GGAGCCGGAGCCGGAGCCGGAGCCGGAGCCGTGTCTCGTGGTGGGCTGCCCGCCGGCATCCGTGACGTTCACCCCGAAGTCCCGGGCGAGCCCGGCCAGCCCGTCGGTGTACCCCTGACCGATCGCTCGCAGCTTCCAGCCGGCGCCGGCCCGCGGATACAGCTCGGCGAGCAGCAGCACGGTCTCCGGTCCGGGGCGGGGCGGTGCGAACCGGGCCACCGGCCGCCCGCCGCCGTCGCTGACCTCAAGCCGCGGAGCGGGCAGCCGGCCGAGCGCCGTACCGGGCTCGGCCGCGCTGACGACGACGGTGACGCGGCACGCACCGCCGCGCAGCCGGCCCGGCTCGACGGTCAGCGTGTCACCGAGCAGCCGAACCCCGGGCGCCTGCGGCTGGTTGTAGAACACGAGGTCCGCGTCGGCCCCGACCTTCCCGTCGGCCCCGGTGACCAGCGCGGACACATCGAACGCACCGGCCACCCGAAGCCGGACCGGACCGTCGGGCAGGACCAGATTCGCGCCGGGAAGCAACTCGGACGTCATGCCTGGGAGAACGCCGCGCGCCCACGAGGAGGTTCCCGCCTCCCGGACGAGATCCCCCGCTGGTTCCCGCTCCTTCCTACTTCTTCCTGTTCCTGTCGGTCGCCTTCGCGGACTTCCCGCAGAACGCCGAATCCAGCACACCCCACATCGCCTGCTGCACCTGCCCGTTGTTCGACGTGGTGGCGACGGCCGCGAGAGACCGCGAGCCGTCCTTCGTGGCGAAGGCGTAGGTGTAGTACCCCTGCACGATCCCGGTGTGCCCGTACACGGACACCCCGCACGGCAGCGAGCGCCTGCGCAGCCCCAGCCCGTACGCCGTCGTGCTGTCGACCCGGCTGAACTCCTCCATCTCGCGAAGCCGCGCGGCGGACAGCAGCCTGCCGCGCAGCAGGGCGGAGTAGAACGTGTCGAGGTCCCGTGTGCTGGAGATGATCGCGCCCGCGCTCTGCGCCCACGACACCGTCTGCGCGGTGGCGTCGATCAGCGGGGCGCCGGCCCGGCCGGGGGTGAGGTAGCCACGGGCGTACCGGCCGGGGATCGTGGTCCTCGGGTGGACGTAGAACGTGTCGCGCAGCTTGAGCGGCTTGAAGACGCGGTTCTCGTACGCCGTCCGTACGGAGTGCCCCGTGAGCTTCTCGATGAGCATCCCGACGACCACGAAGTTGGTGTTGGAGTACGCGTACGCGGCACCGGGCGCGTTGGTGCGGGGCTTCTTCAGGGAGAGGGCGACCAGCTGGCGGTAGGTGAAGACCTTGTTCCGCACCGCCTCGAAGCCGGACTCGCTGTCCGCGAACATGTCGTTGGTGTAGTCGTACAGGCCGCTGCGGTGGCTCAGCAGATGGCGGACGGTGATCCGGTCGTCCGGCAGCAGCTTGGGCAGATAGCGGTTGACCGGCGCGTCGAGCGACAGCCGGTGTTCGTCGACGAGCTGGAGCAGGACCACGGCCGAGAAGGTCTTGGTGACGCTGCCGATGCGGAACCGGTCGTCGGTGGTCAGGGCTCGCCGGGTGCTCCGGTCGGCGAGGCCGCGTGTCACGCCGTACGCCGTGCCGTGGTCGTCGATCCGCGCCATGGCGCCCGGCGCGCCCGCGGTCACCGCCGACCGCAGCGCCGCGGCCACGCCCGCGGTGTCGGGCGCCGCGAGCGTCGCCTGCTCCGCGGTGTCCGGCTCGGCCGTCGCGGCCCGTGCCGGAACCGCGAGGAGCGAGAGCACGACCGCGCCGAGGACCGCGCCCCTGCCCACCGTTGCTGAGACCATCCGGCACCCACTTCCCTCCGTACGACATGTGATGCGACGTCGATCACATTCCGGCCCTGGAACCTAGGGGATTGCGTCGCCATCTCCACAACCGACACACAGTTGGTCAGCTTGTGATCACTCTGTGGCGCATGTTTGTAAAGGATTGTCATGGAATATTGCGAAACCAATCATTCCGTCTTTACGTGCACATGACTGATCCGTAAGGGTTACCCCTCGGGGCCGGTCCGGCCCCCGTGGCGCCGAACCGCGCCGCGCCGCAAGGCGGTTGGCGATCCCGGCCGCCTTCGAACGAAGGAACCCTGATCAGTGCGTAGACCGCACATACGCAGCGTCGCCGTCGCCGTCGCGGTGACGACCGCTGCCACGGGCCTGGCCGGTACGGCCTTCGCGGGCCCCGACACGGGGGTGGAGCGGTCCGCCGCGTCCGCCGGCACGAACACCTCGGCGGCGGTGGTGAAGGCGGCGCAGACCGCGGCCTTCACGCACGCCTCGGCGACCGGTGTCGCGCAGGGCGACGAACTGCACGCCCGGGACGTGATGATCGACCCCGAGGGCGCGCGGCACGTCCGCTTCGAACGCACCCACAACGGCATGCCGGTGCTCGGTGGCGACCTCGTCGTCCACCTCGACGCCAAGCTCGCCTATACGGGCGTGACCCGTGCGGCCGGCCACACCGTCACGCCGGCCACCACGCGGCCCGGACTGACCGCGGAGCAGGCCGCCGCCAAGGCCGCCCAAGCGGCCAAGGGCGACGCCGGCAGCGCCCAGCTCGTGGTCGACGCCCGCGCCGGAGCCTCCGCCCTCGCCTACCAGGTGACGGTGACCGACCAGCAGGGCAGCACCAACACGGTCGTCGTCGACGCCGTCACCGGCAAGGTGCGCAGCAACACCCCCGACAGCGACGAGTTCCTGTCCCCGAAGCTGCTCGACGACCTGCGCAGGAAGGGCCAGACGCTCGACCCGGCCACCGGCACCGCCGCGCCCGAGTCCGCCCTGGCCGCCTCCGGCGTCGCCCCGTACCCCACGGCGGGCAAGGGCACCGGCAAGACCCTCTTCGTGGGCACCGTCGGCCTGACCACCACGGCCACCTCCAAGGGGCACTACCAGCTCAAGGACCCGACCCGGTACGGCACCGAGACGCGCGACGCCAAGGGCTCGACCACCGAGAAGTTCAGCGCGGGTTCGGCGATCACCAGCACCACCGACGTGTGGGGCAACGGCACGACGAGCAACCGGGCCAGCGCCGCAGCGGACGCCCAGTACGGCATCACGAAGACGCTGGACTTCTACCGGTCCACCTTCGGCCGCAAGGGCATAGCCAACAACAGCAAGGCCGCCCAGGGCATGGTCCACTGGGGCAGCAAGGTCGCCAACGCCTTCTGGGACCCGACCTGCAACTGCATGCTGTACGGCGACGGTGACGGCACGACCTTCAAGAAGCCGCTCGTCGTCCTCGACGTGACCGGTCACGAGCTGACCCACGGCGTCGTCGACGCGACCGCCAAGCTGGAGCCGACCTACGTCGACTCCAAGGGCAACCAGTACGGCGAGCCCGGCGCGCTGAACGAGTCCCTCGCGGACATCTTCGGCTCGAACGTCGAGTTCTACGCCAACAACAAGAACGACACGCCCGACTACCTGATCGGCGAGAAGCTGGGCCTCGCGCAGAAGTTCCTGCGCCGCCTGGACCACCCCTCGCTCGACAAGCTCGAGGGCACGATCGACTCCTGGACGCCGGACACCTACTACACCGAGGTGCACGCGGGCTCGGGTGTCTCCTCGCACGCCTACTACCTCCTCGCCGAGGGCAGCGGCAAGAAGACGATCAACGGCGTCGCCTACGACTCGCCGACCTCCAACCACTCCACGGTCAAGGGCATCGGCCGCACCAAGGCCACCGCCATCTTCTACCGCGCGCTGACCCGCTACATGGTCTCCACGACCGACTTCCACGGCGCGCGCGTCGCGACGCTGAAGGCGGCCAAGGACCTGTACGGCGCGAACAGCACCGAGTACAAGACGCTGGACAAGGCGTGGGCGGCGGTCAACGTCACCGCCGCCAACACCCCGGCCGCCCGTCACTGACGCGGCCGCCGCACCCCTGGATGCCCCGCCCCGTGCGGGGCATCCGCATGTCCGGGCCGCGCGGTCGCCGGCAGACATCCGTGGTTGCCCCAACTGCCTCCGTAACAGCACCTGTTTCTTTTATTGACAGCGGAAAATAACAGCCTTAGGTTCCCCGCCATGCGTTCGACCCCGCATGCCGAGACGTTCCCCGCCCACACCCCGGCCGCCGCGCAGGTCTTCACGGCGGTGCTGTCCCACGGCCCGCTGACCCGGCTGGAGGCGGGCCGCCGGGCCGGGCTGTCCGCGGCCGCCGTCACCAAGGCCGTACGCCCCCTGCTGGCCGCCGGATACCTGGCCGAGGGCGCCGACTACGACGCGCGGCCCACCCCCGGCCGCCCCGCCGCCCTGGTCCGGGTCAACGGCGAACGGGCTCTGTTCCTCGGGGTGAAGGTCACCGGCGGTGAGCTGATCGCGGTCCTGACGGACCTGTGCTGCCGCATCCGGATCGCCCGACGGCGGCCCCTGCCCGACCGGGCGCCCGGACCCGTGCTGGCGTCGATCGCGGACCTCGTCCAGGAACTCCTGGCGCACGCGGCCGAGTCGGACGCGCCGGTTGCCGGGCTCGGCATCGCCGTCTCCGGTGACGTCGACCGCGCCGAGGGCGTCGTGCGCTACTCGCCGTTCCTGGACTGGCGGGACGTGCCGCTCGCCGAGCTCGCCGCGACCGCCACCGGACTGCCGGTCACCGTCGACCACGACGTGCGCGCGCTCACCGTCGCCGAGCAGTGGTTCGGCGCCGGCGCCGGGCTCGCGGACTTCGCCCTCGTGACCGTCGGCACCGGCATCGGCTGCGGGCTCGTCGTGCACGGGCGGGTGGTCGCCGGCGCCCGTGGTGTGGCCGGGGAGATCGGGCACGTCGTCGTGGACCCCGCCGGACCCGCGTGCCACTGCGGCAACCGCGGCTGTGTCGAGGCGATCGCCGGTGAGTCCGCGATCGTCGCCCGCATGCGCGAAATGACGGAACGTCATATCGCCGACAGTGCACAGGCGGTGGCCCTCGCGCGCGAGGGCGTGCCCGGCGCCCGGGAGGTGTACGAGCGCGCCGGGGAGGCCATCGGCCGGGGCATCGCCACCGTGGCCAACCTGCTCGGTCCCGAGCGCGTGATCATCTCCGGCGAGGGGCTCGCGGCCTACGACCTCTTCGCCGACCAGATCCGCCGGGCCTTCACCACGGCCGCCTTCGGCTCCGCCGCCCGGTGTGACGTCCTGACCCGCCCGCTGCCCTTCGAACAGTGGGCGCGCGGCGCCGCGGCCGCCGCGATCCAGTCCTTCATCACCCACACCCCCGGCACCGGACAGGGCTGAACCGCCCTGCCCGAACCCACCCTGGAGGTACGGCCCATGCGGTCACCCTCGCACCCCGTCCTGCCCGCCCGCGGACTCAGAGCCGCCGTCGTCCTCGCCCTCGTCGCGGGCCTCGCGACCGCCGTCCCGGCCACCGCACGCGCGGCACCCGCGCCGGTCACGGCCGCCAAACCCTATATGGGCTGGTCCAGTTGGAGCATGCAGTCCTCCAGGTACCCCGGCCTCAACCCGGACGGCGACTACAGCTACCTCACCGAGGCCAACGTCCTGAAACAGGCCGGCGCCCTGGCCGCCAAGCTGAAGCCGTACGGCTACGACCACGTCGACATCGACTCCGGCTGGTGGCGGGACAACAGCTGGCAGCCCGGGTACGACGGCTACGCGCGCCAGCAGGCCGACCCGGTCCGCTTCCCGCACGGCATGAAGGCGGTCGCCGACCGCATCCACGCGCTCGGCCTGAAGGCCGGGATCTATCTGCCGGTCGGCCTGGAGAAGGAGGCCTACGGTGACGGCAAGGTGCCCGTCTGGCACGCCGACGGCTGCACCACCGCCGACATCGTCTACAACGACCTGCGCACGACCAACGGCTGGGACAGCGCCTACAAACTCGACCTGGCCAAACCCTGCGCCCAGAAGTACATCGACTCGCAAGCCCAGTCGCTGACCTCCTGGGGCTACGACTTCCTCAAGCTCGACGGCGTCGGCCCCGGCTCCTTCAAGAGCGGGGACAACTACGACAACGTCGCCGACGTGGCCGCCTGGCAGCAGGCCCTCGCCGCCACCGGCCGCCCGGTCCATCTGGAGCTCTCCTGGTCGCTGGACATCGGCCACGCCGCCGACTGGAAGAAGTACTCCAACGGCTGGCGCATCGACACCGACGTCGAGTGCTACTGCAACACCCTCGTCACCTGGGAGAACTCCGTCGACGACCGCTTCGACGACGCCCCCGGCTGGACGCGGCACGCCGGCCCCGGCGGCTGGAACGACCTCGACTCCCTCGATGTCGGCAACGGCGCCATGGACGGCCTGACCAAGGCCGAGCGACAGAGCTACGCCACGCTGTGGGCCATCGCCAAGTCGCCTCTCTACACCGGCGACGACCTCACCAGGCTGGACGACTACGGCGTCAGGCTCCTCGCCAACCGCGAGGTCATCGCCGTCGACCAGGGCGACACCCCGCCCGCCCGGCCGATCACCCCCTCCGACCCGCAGCAGGTCTGGGCGGCGAAGAACCCCGACGGGACGTACACCGTCGCCCTGTTCAACCTCGCCGACCACCCCGCCGCCGTCACCGCCGACTTCTCCGCCCTAGGCTTCACCGGCAGGGCGGCCGTACGGGACCTGTGGAACCACGAGAACCTGGGCTCGTACCGGAACCGGATCACCGAGGCCCTGCCCGCGCACGGCTCCCGCCTGTTCACCGTCACCCCGCACGGCGGCGCCGTGCGGACCACCGGCCACGAGGCCGAGTCCGCCGCCAACACCCTGACCGGCAACGCCTCCGTCGCCGACTGCTCCGCCTGCTCCGGCGGCAAGAAGGTCGGCAACCTCTACCTCGGCGGCGCCCTCCGCTTCAACGACATCGTCGTGGACCGGCCCGGCACCTACCTGATCAAGGTCGCCTACGTCAGCGGGGACGCCCGCTCGGTCAACATCTCGGCCAACTCCGGTGCCGCGACGTCCCATCGCTTCCCCTCGACCGGCGACTGGAGCACCGTCGAGACCGTGAGCGTCCCCGTCACCCTCAAGGCAGGCGCCAACACCGTGACGTTCGACTCCGGTTCGGACTACGCACCGGACATCGACCGGATCGACGTCCCCGTATCCCCTCGCCAGTGAGATCGGAGCCCGCCATGGACACCCCGCCCAGCAGACGCGGCTTCCTCGCCCTCGCCGTCGCCACCGGAGCGCTTGCCGGCCTCCCCGCCTTCACCGCCACCGCCGCACCGCGGCGCCCGGCCGAAGGGCCCGTGCCGGATCCCCGGCACCAGCTCTGGTGGCAGGCACCGGCCGATGAGAAGTCGCTGATCACCCAGGGCCTGCCCGTCGGCAACGGCCGGCTCGGCGCCCTCGCGGCCAACGACCCCGGCCGGGAACTGCTGCTCGTCACCGACGCCACGATGTGGACCGGCGGCCGCAACGACACCCTCGACTCCGACGGCCAGTTCCCCTACGGCCGCGACGACTTCGGCTCCCTCACCCTGCTGGCCCGGCTCACCGTCGGCCTGCCGGACCACGACCTGTCCGCCGTCGACGGCTACCGCCGCACCCTCGACCTCGCCCAGGGCGTCGTGACGACGTCGTACGTCCACGCCGGAGTCACCTACCGGCGGCAGCTGTTCGCCAGCCGCCCCGACGACGTCCTCGTCCTGCACCTCACGCAGAGCGGCGGCGGACAGTACACCGGCACCGTCACCCTCGACGGCACCCACGGAGAGACCGGGGGAGCGGCCGACTCCTTCGGCGGGGCGTTCCCCAACGGGCTGACGTACGGCGCCGCCGTCACCGCCCACGGCAGCGGCGGCAGCGTCCGCGTCGACGGCCCCCGCATCGCCTTCTCCGGCTGCCGGGAGCTGACGGTGATCCTGAGCGGCGGCACGAACTACGCGCCCGACCCCGCCGCCCACTACCGCGACCCCTCCCTCGACCCCCTGACACTGGCCCGCGACAAGGTCCGCGCCGCCGCCCGCCACTCCGCCGGCACCCTGCTGCGCACACACACCGCCGACCACCGCGCCCTCTTCGACCGGTTCGGCCTCACCCTTGGCACCTCGACCGCCGACCAGCGCGCGCTGGACACCTGGGAGCGGATCCAGGCCCGCGCCCGGGACGGCGCGCCCGATCCCGAACTGGAGGCCGCCTACGTCCAGTTCGGCCGGTACCTGATGATCTCCGGCTCCCGGGGCAGTCTGCCGCTCGGCCTCCAGGGGCTCTGGCTCGACGGCAACGACCCGGACTGGATGGGCGACTACCACACCGACATCAACCTCCAGATGAACTACTGGGTGGCCGACCGGGCGGGCCTCACCCCGTGCTTCGACGCCCTCACCGACTACTGCCTCGCCCAGCTCCCGTCCTGGACCGACCTCACCCGGCGCCTGTTCGACGACCCGCGCAACCGCTACCGCAACTCCAGGGGAAAGAACGCCGGCTGGACCCTGGCCATCTCCACCAACCCCCACGGCGGGGGCGGCTGGTGGTGGCACCCGGCCGGGAACGCCTGGCTCGCCAACACCCTGTTCGAGCACTACGAGTTCACCGGCTCCCGCACCCATCTGGCGAAGATCTACCCGCTGCTGAAGGGCGCCTGTGAGTTCTGGGAGGCCCGACTCCTCCCCACCACCCTGCCCGACACCGGACAGGAGGTCCTGATCGCCGACAGCGACTGGTCCCCGGAACAGGGCCCGCTCGACGCCAAGGGCATCACCTACGCACAGGAACTGGTGTGGGCGCTGTTCGGCAACTACCGGGAAGCCGCTGCCCGGTTGGGGCGGGACGCCGACCACGCGGCCACCGTCGGCGGCCTGCGCGAGCGGCTGTACCTGCCGGTGGTGAGCCCGAAGACCGGGTGGCTGGAGGAGTGGATGTCCCCGGACAACCTCGGCGAGACCACGCACCGGCATCTGTCCCCGCTGATCGGCCTCTTCCCCGGCGACCGCATCCGGCCCGACGGCTCCACCCCCGCCGAGATCGTCGCCGGTGCCACCGCCCTGCTCACCGCGCGCGGCATGAACAGCTTCGGCTGGGCCAACGCCTGGCGGGCCCTGTGCTGGGCCCGGCTGAAGAACGCCGAGAACGCCTACCAGCTCGTCGTGAACAACCTGCGCCCCTCCGAGAGCGGGAGCAACGGCACCGCCCCCAACCTCTTCGACATCTACGAGGTCTCCCAGGGCCGGGGCATCTTCCAGATCGACGCCAACTTCGGCACCCCGGCCGCCGTCACCGAGATGCTGCTGTACTCCCGCCCCGGACACCTCGAACTGCTCCCGGCCCTGCCGGACGCCTGGGCGGACGCCGGCTCGGTGACCGGGGCCGGGGCCCGCGGCGGGTTCGTCGTCGACCTCGCCTGGCGGGAGGGCAGACCCACCGAGGTGCGCATCCGCAGCATCGGCGGGACGATGACCTCCGTGGGGTACGCAGGCACGTCCCGGACCGTCCGCGTACGGCCCGGCGAGTCCGTCACACTCCGGGACTTCGCGTGATGAGCGGCAGGATCGGACGCCGCTCCCGCGTCGTCGCCGCCCTGCTCACGGCCGCCGTCTGCCAGTCCCTGCCCGCCCAGGCCGCCGCCGCCCTGCCCGGATCCGTCACCCGTGTCACCGGAGTCGTCACCTGGGCCGCGAGCGCCGACCGGATGAGCGAGGGCGCGGCGGACGAGAGCTACCGGATGATCGTGCACACCAGCGTCGGCGGAAGCGCTCTGCGGGTCCGCGTGACCAACGCCTTCGGCGACCGCCCGCTGACCCTGGACAGTGTCTGGGCCGGCCGGCGCGACCGGGGCGCCGCACTGCGGCAGGGCAGCAACCGGCGGCTGACCTTCGGCGGTGCCCGCACGGTCACCGTGCCGCCGGGCGCCGTCGCCTGGAGCGATCCGCTGCCCGGCACGCTGCCGCCCGGCACGGACCTCGCCGTCAGCCTGCACACCCCGCACGCGGCCGGCCCCGCGACCGGCCACGGGATGGCGATGCAGACGTCGTACACCGGCCGGGGTGACCGCACCGCCGAGGAGAGCGGCGCCAACTGGACGGGGACGACCGGCTCCTGGTGGTACCTCGACGCCGTCTCCGTACGGCCGTCCCGCGCCGTAGTCCGGGCGGTCGCCGCGCTCGGCGACTCCATCACCGACGGCTGGCACTCCACCACCGACCTGAACCACCGCTGGCCCGACTACCTCGCCCGGCGCCTGCACACGGCCCGCACGGACCTCGAAGGAGTCGCGAACGAAGGGATCTCGGGCAACCAGGTCCTCGCGGACGGAGCCGGCCAGAGCGCCCTGCACCGGCTGGACCGCGACGTGCTGTCCCTGCCGGGCGTGCGCACCGTGTTCCTCTTCGAGGGCGTGAACGACATCAAGGCGCACACCGGAGTCACCGCCGACCGACTCATCGCCGGCTACCGGGAGATCGCCCGGCGGGCGCACGCGGCCGGAAAGTGCGTCGTCGCCGCCACCGTCGCCCCGTTCAAGGGCTGGTCCGACTGGGACCCGGCCGCCGAGACCGTACGCCAGGAGGTCAACCGGTACCTGCGCACCACCCATGACGTCGACGCCCTCGCCGACTTCGACCGGGTCCTGCGCAGCCCCTACGACCCCGCACGGATCCTGCCGTTCTTCGACGGCGGCGACCATCTGCACCCCAATGACAAGGGGATGCAGGCCATGGCCGACGCCGTCGACCTGGGCCGTCTGGACTGCGCCCGCTGAACCCGCCGAGTCCGCCGCCGGTTCAGCGCAGACGCTCGGCCCAGTTCGCCGGTACCCGTCCCGCCGGGCCGGGTACCGGCTGGTCGGCGGGGTGGCAGGCCGGCGGGGCGAGTTCGGGCCCGGAGACGTACAACTCGTCCTTGGCGTAGTCCCAGAACCATTCCTCGCCCGGTTCGAAGCTCCGGATCACCGGGTGCCCCGTGGCGTGGTAATGGGCGGTGGCGTGTTTCTCGGGGGAGTCGTCGCAGCAGCCGATGTGTCCGCACTGCGCGCACCGGCGCAGATGGAACCACCAGCCGCCGGCCTCCTCGCACTCCACGCACCCGGTGCCGCTGGGCGGGACGGCCGGGTCGATCGCCTCGGTACCGTCGGTGGTGCTCATGGGCTCTCCTCCGTTTCCTCGCCGGGTGACTCGGCGGTCAGCGGCAGCAGCACCTGGAACCGGGTGTCGCCGGGCACCGACTCCACACGCAACGAGCCGTGGTGCTTGTTGACGACGATCCGCCAGGAGATGTCCAGGCCGAGCCCGGTGCCCTCGCCGACCGGCTTCGTGGTGAAGAACGGGTCGAAGATCCGGTCCTTGTTCTCCGCCGGCACGCCGGGCCCGGTGTCCCGGAACTCCACCAGCAGCCGCTCGTGGTCGAGCGCCGTGCGCACGGTCAACGTGCCCGTGCCGCCCGCGCTGTTGACGGCGGACACCGCGTTGTCGATCAGGTTGGTCCATACCTGGTTCAGCTCCGCCGGATAGGCGGGCACCGGCGGGAGCGTGCGGTCGTACTCCTTGACGACCTCGATGCCCGCGCCGATCTTGCCGGAGAGCATCAGCAGGGTGCTGTCGAGGAGTTCGTGCACGTCGACCACCCGGTACGGTGCCCGGTCCAGCTGGGAGTACTGCTTGGCGGCGTCCACGAGATGCGAGATCCGGGTGGTGGAGTCCTCGATCTCGTTCATCAACAGCTCGGTCTCGATGGTGTAGTTGAGCCAGCCGACCGCTCCGGGCAGGATCTCCGTGTCCACGGCCGCCGCGACCTGCTCCAGCCAGTCGACGTCGAGCCCGGCCTGCACGAAGGCCGGCGCCAGCTGCCAGCCGTTGTCCATGCCGTGGTCGTCCAGCCAGTCGGTCAGCAGGTCCTCGCGGTCGGCGGCCTCGATCGGGCTGAGCACCGGGGCCTTGGCGACCCGCTCGGCGGTGCGCTCCTGGACCTCGATGAGGCTGGCCAACGCCTCGCGGGAGAAGGGGCCCTCGGCGATCACGGCCAGCTTGTGCCGCATCTTCGCGACCCGCTCGCGCAGCGTGGCCGTGGCCCGCACGGCCGCCGCCGCGGGGTTGTTCAGCTCGTGCGTGAGCCCCGCCGACAGCGAGCCGAGCGCCAGCAGCCGCTCCCGCTGCCCGATCGCCGCCTGGGCACTCTTCGACCCGAAGAACAGCCCCTCCAGCAGATGCACGGCCATCGGGAACCAGTCGGTCATCACCTCCGCGAAGACGTCCGCCGGCAGCACGAAGAAGCGGGTCGGCACCGTCACCCGCATCGAGTTGTTGTAGACCTGCCGCACCCGGTCGCCGATGTAGGCCTGCATCGCGCCCGCGTACACCCCGGACTGGGAGGTGCGGGTGACCTCCACGTCGTCGCCGCCGACCCGGCGGGACAGCACCACCGTGCCCTCGATCATCACGAAGAAGCAGGTGGCGGCGTCACCCTCGGTGTACACCGGGCCGGGTTCGAACAGCTCCACCCGCCCGTCGCTGCACAGCCGCCCGAGCTGCTCGGGGCTCAGCTTCTCGAAGAGGAACAGCGAGCTGATCTCCTTCGGACTGCATGGCATGATCCGACCGCTCATGACCTCTCCAGACCGTTCATGGCTGCTTCAGACCGTTCATGACTGTTCGAGATAGCGATGGACGAGCATCACGGCCATGGCTCCCTCGCCGACCGCGGACGCGACGCGCTTCGCGGACTCGGCCCGCGCGTCACCCGCCACGAACACACCGGGCACGCTGGTCTCCAGGTGGTACGGCGGCCGGTCCAGCTCCCAGCCGGGCGGCGGGCTCCCGTCGGGGCTCAGGTCGGGCCCGGCCAGGATGAACCCGCGCTCGTCGCGCAGCACGGAATCGCCCAGCCAGTCCGTCAGCGGGGCGGCACCGATGAACACGAACAGCCACTGCGCGTCGACCCGTTCGCACTCCCCGGTCCCCGTGTGCCGCAGCGTCACCTGCTCCAGGTGGTCCGAGCCGTGCGCCGCGTCCACGACCGTGTGCGGGCGCACCGAGATGTTCGGCGCCTCGTTGATCTGCTGGATCAGGTAGTACGACATCGACGCCGACAGATCCGGGCCGCGCACCAGCAGCGTCACCGACTTCGCGCCCCGGGACAGGTACATCGCCGCCTGGCCCGCCGAGTTGGCGCCGCCGACGATGTAGATGTCCTGCCCCTGGCAGGCCGCCGCCTCGGTCAGCGCCGAGCCGTAGAACACCCCGCAGCCGGTCAGGTCGGTGCAGCCGGCGGCGTCCAGCTGCCGGTACTGCACGCCGGTCGCGAGGATCACACTGTGCGCCGCGATCGCCGTACCGTCCGCGAACCGGACGACGCGGGCGGCGCCGTTGACCTCCAGCCCGGTCACCTCCCGCGCGGTCAGGATCTCGGCGCCGAACCGGGCCGCCTGCCGTCGCGCCCGCTCGGTGAGCTGGGCGCCGGAGACCCCGTCGGGGAAGCCCAGGTAGTTCTCGATCCGGGAGCTCTGCCCGGCCTGCCCGCCGGTCGCCGACCGCTCCACCAGCACGGTCCGCAGCCCCTCGGAGGCCCCGTACACGGCGGCGCCGAGCCCGGCGGGCCCGCCGCCGATCACGACGAGGTCGTAGAAGTCGGCCGTCGGCGTCGTCGCCAGCCCCACCTTCGCCGCCAGCTCGGGTGCCTCCGGCTCGACCAGGGCCGTGCCGTCCGGGGTGATCACCAGCGGCAGCCGCTGCCCGTCCTGCCCGGCCGCGCCCAGCAGCCGCCGCCCCTCCGGCTCGTCCACCGAGTACCAGCGGTACGGCACCTGGTTGCGGGCCAGGAACTCGCGCACGTCCGACGACCGGGCCGACCAGCGGTGCCCGACCACCTTGGTGCTGGGCACGGGCCGGTAGGCGCTGCACCGCCAGGCCTGCAGCAGATCGTCGAGCACCGGATAGAGCTTCTCCTCCGGCGGGTCCCACGGCTTGAGCAGATAGTGGTCGAGATCGACCAAGTTGATCGCGTCGATCGCCGCGTTCGTGTCCGCGTACGCGGTGAGCAGCACGCGCCGCGCCCCCGGATAGACGTCGAGCGCCAGCTCCAGGAACTCGATGCCGTTCATCTGCGGCATGCGGTAGTCGGCCAGGATCACCGCCACCAGATCGCCGCGCAGCTTCAGCTCACGCAGCGCCTCCAGCGCGGACTGGCCGGATTCCGCCCGCACGATCCGGTACGACTCGCCGTAGCGCCGCCGCAGATCGCGGGCGACGGCACGGGACACGCCCGGGTCGTCGTCCACGGTCAGGATGACGGTCCGCGCTGCCTCGGCGGCCTGTGCCATGCCTCTCCCACCCCGAGCTTCGGTTCCCGCGGCCCGGCGTCCGGGGAGCGCCGCACCGGTTCTCAGCCATCGTATGTTCGATAGCGCCGGTTCGCCCCGGGATACCGCGGAGACGGTCGTCGTTCACCATGACCCGGCCGAGCGCCTCGGCCCGGGCCGGCACCCGTGTCTCTGCACCTGTGCCGTGGCCGCGAGATGATCGTCCCCGCGGGACGCGCCGCGACGACGAGGAGGCCCATGCATGACACGCCCGATCACGGCCGGGGTGGACGGCTCCGAGGAGAGCCTGGCCGCACTGGACTGGGCCGCCCGGGAGGCGGTACGGCGGGGGCTGCCGCTGCGGGTGGTGCACGCGTGGCGCTACACCGAGCAGCTCGCCACGGCCGGCCGGAGCACCCAGCAGGGGTGGGTGTCGGACGGCGTGGCGCGGGCCGTGCTGGGCGTCGCCGAACGGCATCCGGGCCTCGACCCGGCCGTCGACGTCGTCGAGGGCGAGCCCGTGCACGCGCTGGCCCGGGCGGCGGCGGAGGCCGAGATGCTGGTGCTGGGCTCGCGGGGGCACGGCCCGGTCGTCGGGTTCCTGCTCGGCTCCGTCGGCCGGCAGGTGATCGCCGAGGCGAGCAGGCCGGTCGTGCTCGTGCGCGCCGGGGACCGGGCGGCGGCCGAGGCCGCCGGGCGGGACGTCGTGGTCGGGCAGCAGGGCGACGGCGACGACAGCGCGGCCGCGCTGCGGTTCGCGTTCGAGACGGCGGCGGCGCGCGGTGCGACCGTCCGCGCCGTGCGGGCGTGGACGCTGCCGCCGGTCTTCGCCTACAGCCCCGGCTCGCTGGAGCTGCTGGACGACGCCGGCGGCCTCGAACCGTACGAGAGGGAGGCCCTGAGCCAGGCGCTGAAGCCCTGGCGGGAGCGGTTCCCCGAGGTGCCGGTGGCAGAGCAGGTCGAGATGGGCAGCGCAGGCCAGGTGCTGCTGGCGGCGGCGGGCCGGGCCCAGCTGGTGGTCGTCGGGCGCCGGGCGCACCGCAGCGCCGTGGGCGCCCGGATCGGGTCGGTCGCGCACGGGGTGCTGCACCACGCCGGGTGCCCGGTCGCCGTCGTCCCGCACGACTGAACTACTCGGGGCCGGCGGGCTCCAGGGCCGCCCGCGCCCCGGGCAGGACGTTCCCGATGTAGTCCTCGACGGCCGTGCCGAGGCCGATGTCGTGCTGCGCGCGCTCCGACAGGTACCAGCGGTGTTCCAGGAGCTCGTGGTAGATCTGGGCCGGGTCCAACGAGCCGCGCAGGTCCGGCGGCACGGCCCGCACGGTCGGCCGGAACACGTCCCGCACCCAGCGGTGGGCGAGCACCTCGGGGCGGGCGGCGAGAGGATCGCCGGGCGCGTAGTCGTCCTGGGTGGCCATCCAGCTCTCCAGGTCGCCCAGCAGCCGCCGCGCCTGGTTCTCCTCGGCGTCCAGACCGGTCAGCCGCAGCAGCTGGCGCTGGTGGTGGCCGGCGTCCACGACCTTCGGCACGAAGGTGACCGAGTCGCCGTTCGAGGAGTGCTCGATCTGCATTTCGGCCACGTCGAAGCCCAGCTCGTTCAGCCGGCGGATACGGCGCTCGATGTAGTGGTACTTGCCCGCCGGGTACACCGAGGTCCGGGTCAGCTCCTGCCACAGCCCCTGGTACCGGGTGCAGATCTCGTGCCCGAACTCCACCGGGTCGACCGAGGGGTGCAGCGCGCCGGACGCCTCCAGGTCCAGCAGCTCGCCGCTGATGTTCACCCGGGCCAGGTCGAGGTCGTACTCCCGCTGCCCGGGGCTCAGCCGCGGGTGCAGGTCGCCGGTCTCGGCATCGACGAGATAGGCGGCGTAGGCGCCCGCGTCACGCCGGAAGAGGGTGTTGGACAGCGAGCAGTCGCCCCAGGCGAACCCGGCCAGGTGCAGCCGGACCAGCAGCACGGCGAGGGCGTCCATCAGCCGGTGCATGGTCGCCGGACGCATGGTCGTCTCGAACATCGACCGGTACGGCATCGAGCCGCGCAGATGCCGTGTGATCAGGACCGGCTCCAGCGGTTCGCCCGCGGCGTCGGCGCGGCCGGTGACCACCGCGAGCGGGTCGACGGCCGGGATGCCGAGCCGGTCGAGGTCGCGCAGCAGCTCGTACTCGCGCAGCGCGGGCCGCTCGGCCAGCTCCTTGACGGCGATCACCTCGGCACCGGCGTGCGCGTACCGCACCACGTGCCGCGAGATGCCGCGCGGGAGCGGCACGAGGTACTCCTCGGGCCACTCCTCCAGCGGCACGTCCCAGGGCAGCGCGAGCAGGAGCGCGGGGTGCTCCGGGTTCGTGGCGTTGATCTGCAAGGCCATGTCATGAACCCTAAGGCCCCGCGCGGACGTTCCGGAGAGCCCTTTCCCGGACGGGCAGGGCTCTGTCGCCGAACTCCCGGCGGCCGCCCGCAGAACGGGCCTCGCGCCCGCCGCGGAGCGGCTGATGTGCACCGTAGGTGCGGCGAGTGGGGGTGCGCTCGCCCGGGGGACGTGCATGGCGTCGCGGGGCTGGGAGCACCTCCGTGCCGGAGGCTGGGGGAGGGAGTGTGACGTGTGACGACAGGGTCTAGGAAGCCCGCTCCAGGGCCAGGTCGGCCGCCGTGCGCACCGAGCCCCGGTGGACCGGCCCGTGGCCCGGCAGCAGGATGTCGCCCTCCAGCTCACCGATCGGCTTCAGGGAGGCGAGCGCCTGGGCGCGGTCGTGGTGGAAGAAGTCGGTCAGCAGCTGCGGGCCCTTGATCCGTGAGATCGCGTGCCCGCTGACCAGCGCGTCGCCGGAGATGACGACCCCCGCGTCGGGCAGGTGGTAGACGCAGTGGCCGTCGGTGTGGCCGGGGGTGTGCACCGGCACCGGACGGCCGGGCAGATCCAGCGGGCCGTCGGCCGGGAACGGCTCGGGAGCGGCGACGGGGTGCTGCTGCATGCCGCCGACCCGGAGCGTGTGCACGGCCCAGGGCAGGACGCCCGGCCGCCAGATGTTGCGCACCACGTCGCCGACGGCGGCCTGCTGCAGGAACTCCCGGCGCGCGTGCGGGACTTCGACGGGATGCAGGACGACCGGGGTGCCGTAGGTCGCGCGCAGGTACTCCGCCGAGCCGAGATGGTCGTTGTGCGCGTGGGTGATCAGCACGGCGGCGACCGCCTCCGGCGAACCGCCCACCGCGGCGAGGGACTCCAGGACCCCCTGTCGGTCCCCGGGATAGCCGGTGTCCACCAGCGTGACGGCGTCACCGTCCTTGAGGATCACCCAGTTGACGTTGCTGCCGTGCACCAGATAGGTGCCGTCGGCGACTTGGTGTACTTCTGCCCGCATGGTCTCCCCGCCCGGCCGCTGGTCGTCGCCGGACAGCCAACCAGATCGGGAGCCGTCGCGCACCGGCGGGTGCCGCACACGTCACCGCACGCCGCGCGGGCGGAACTGGACGCTGATGCGCGCTCCGGCGGCCCGCGCGCTCTTCGGCACGCAGTGCTCCCACGTGCGCTGGCAGGAGCCGCCCATCACGATCAGGTCGCCGTGCCCGAGCGGGCGCCGGACCGTCGCGCCGCCGGTGCCGAGTGGCCGTAGCAGCAGGTCCCGGGGCGCGCCGACGGAGAGGATCGCGACCATCGTGTCCTCGCGGGCGCCCCGCCCGATCCGGTCGCCGTGCCAGGCCACGCTGTCGCGGCCGTCGCGGTAGAGGCACAGCCCGGCCGTCGTGAACGGCTCGCCCAGCTCCTCGGCGTAGTGCCGCGAGAGGGTGTCGCGCGCCTCGTCCAGCACGGGATGGGGCAGCGGCTCCCCGGCCGCGTAGAAAGCCAGCAGTCGCGGCACGTCCACCACGTGGTCGTACATCGTGCGGCGCTCGGCCCGCCACGGCACGTCCGCCACGAGCCGCTCGAACAGCGCGTCGGCCCCGCTCAGCCATCCCGGCAGCACATCGATCCAGGCGCCGGCGCCCAGCTCGGTCCGGCCCAGCCCGTCGAGCGGGCCGAGGCGCAGCTCGTCGGTCTGGTCGAACAGGGAGCCCTGCACGTGCGTGGACATGCGTCCAGCGTACCTCGTAATCGAAAATGCGTTCCCATTGTTTTGATGGGGGGAGCGGGGGTGTCGCGTGGCCCTTTCGATACATCGATGTATCGGATACATTCATGTATCGAATGGAGGATCGATGCCGATGCCGATGTCGCTGGGCGGCACACCCGGACGCGTCACCCGGCGCCGCGTCGCGACCCGGGCCCGGCTGCTCGACGCCGCCTTCACGGTGTTCGCCGCCAAGGGCTTCGGCCGGGTCTCCATCGAGGAGATCTGCGAGGCCGCGGGCTACAGCCGCGGCGCCTTCTACTCGAACTTCGCCACCCTGGACGAGCTGTTCTTCGCCCTCTACCAGGACCGCGCCGACCTCATCGCGGCCCAGGTCGCCGAGGCCCTCGCCCAGGACGGGCCCGGCCTCGACGTGCCGGCCGCCGTGGACCGGGTCACCGAGGTGCTGCTGCTCGACGTGGACTGGCTGCTGGTCAAGACCGACTTCCTGGTGCACGCCGCCCGTGACCCGGACGTCGCCCGCGCCCTCCTCGACCACCGCGCACGCCTGCGGGAGGCTGTCGCCGACCGGCTCTTCAGGGCCCGCGGCCACACCGAACTGCCCGCCGTGCTCGGCGACGTGGACAGCGCCGCGCACGCCGTGGTCGCCGCGTACGACGGGGTCACCACCCAACTGCTGCTGGACAAGGACGTCGAGGCCGCGCGGGCCTGGCTGAAGCAGCTGCTCACCGCGCTGCTCACCGACGGCAGCCGCACCCCCGTATGAGCACCGTCAGCACCGTCAGGAAGGACACAGCCGCCATGGACGCGGACGTCATCGTCGTCGGAGCGGGCCTCGCCGGGCTCGTCGCGGCGCACGAACTCAACCGCCGGGGCCGCAGGGTGGCCCTGGTCGACCAGGAGAACGCCGCCAACCTCGGCGGCCAGGCGTTCTGGTCCTTCGGCGGGCTCTTCCTCGTCGACTCCCCGGAGCAGCGGCGCCTCGGCATCAAGGACTCCTTCGACCTCGCCTGGAACGACTGGCAGGGCAGCGCGCAGTTCGACCGGCTGGAGGACGAGGACTCCTGGGCGGTGCGCTGGGCGCGCGCGTACGTCGAGTTCGCGGCCGGCGAGAAGCGCTCCTGGCTCCAGGGGCACGGCATCGAACTGCTGCCGACCGTCGGCTGGGCCGAACGCGGTGACCTGCGGGCGAACGGCCACGGCAACTCCGTGCCCCGCTTCCACATCGCCTGGGGCACCGGCACCGGCGTGGTCGAGCCGTTCGTGACCTACGCCCGCCGGGCCGCCCGGGACGGGCTGCTCACCTTCCACCACCGCCACCAGGTGGACGAGCTGGTCATCGAGGACGGCACGGCCCGCGGGGTACGCGGCACGGTGCTCGCCGAGGACCGCTCGCCACGCGGGGTGGCCTCCCACCGCGAGCGCGCCGGCGACTTCGAACTCACCGCCCAGGCGGTCGTCGTCACCACCGGCGGCATCGGCGCGAACCACGACATCGTCCGCCGCTACTGGCCCGAGCGGCTCGGTACGCCCCCCGCCGAGATGGTCACCGGCGTCCCCGCCTACGTCGACGGCCGCATGCTCGACATCAGCGCCGGCGCGGGCGTCCGCCTGGTCAACCGCGACCGCATGTGGCACTACACCGAGGGCCTGCAGAACTGGGACCCGATCTGGCCCGGCCACGGCATCCGGATCCTGCCCGGCCCGTCCTCCATCTGGCTGGACGCCCTCGGCCGCCGGCTGCCCGACCCCTGCCTGCCCGGCTACGACACCCTCGGCACCCTCAAGTACCTGCGCACCACCGAGGACATCGCCGGGTACGACCACTCCTGGTTCATCCTCACCCGGAAGATCATCGAGAAGGAGTTCGCGCTCTCCGGCTCCGAGCAGAACCCGGACATCACCGCCAAGGACCGGGGCGCCGTGCTGAAGGACCGGCTGCTCGGCAAGGGCGCGCCCGGACCGGTGCAGGCTTTCCTCGACCGGGGCGCGGACTTCGTGACCGCCGGCGATCTGGAGCAACTGGTCGGCAAGATGAACGCCCTCACCGACAAACCGCTGCTGGACGCTGCCGAGGTGCGCCGCCAGATCGAGGCCCGCGACCTCCAGATCGCCAACCCGTACAGCAAGGACTCCCAGGTCCAGGGCATCCGTAACGCCCGCCGCTACATCGGCGACCGTCTCGGCCGGGTCGCCGGACCGCACCGCATCCTCGACCCGGCCGCCGGGCCCCTCATCGCCGTGCGGATGCACGTGCTGACCCGCAAGACCCTCGGCGGCATCCAGACCGACCTCGACTCCCGCGCCCTGGCCGCCGACGGCACCTCGATCGAGGGGCTGTACGCGGCGGGCGAGGTGGCCGGCTTCGGCGGCGGCGGGGTGCACGGCTACAACGCGCTGGAGGGCACGTTCCTCGGCGGCTGCCTGTTCTCCGGCCGGGCGGCGGGCCGGCACGCGGCCCGGCAGACGGGCTGACGGGTACGCGAAGGGGCCCCGAGCCTCCGGCTCCTCCTCGTAACGGCGGCGGAACTCCCCGGACCCGCCGCCGTGGAGCCACGTGCGCAGCTCACCGCGGGCCCCTCCCGCCTCACGGACGGTGCCGCGAGCCGCACCGTGGCGGACCGCGGCCACCCGGTGCGACGCGGCGTAACGTGACCTGAAGGAGCGCATCACGCGGACCGGACCGCGCCTACGCTGACGGCCAGACGATCACCGGCCGCTCCCCGAGGAGACCATGTGACGCCATCTCCCAGACCGTCCGCCCGGCGCGGCACCACCGTCCCGCGCCGGCGGGCGGCCCTCGCCACCGTCCCCGTCGCCCTCACGGCCCTCGTCGGCGCGGCCGCACCCTCGGCACCGGGCACGGCCGGCGCGCCCGGCGCGGGCGACCCCTACTTCCCGCTCAGCGGCAACGGCGGCTACCACGTACAGCACTACGACCTGACGCTGCGATACGACATCACGCGCCGGCACCTCGACGGCACGGCCGTCCTCACCGCCCGCACCACCCAGCGGCTGAGCCGCTTCGACCTCGACCTGACGGGCCTGACCGTCACCGGCGTCACCGTCGACCGCACCCCGGCGGCCTTCCGGCGCGCCGGCCAGGAACTCGTCGTCACCCCGCGCCGCACCCTGCCCGCCGGCCGCGCGTTCCGGATCGCCGTCACCTACCAGGGCACCCCGAAGCCGGTCACCGACCCGGACGGCTCCCAGGACGGCTGGATCCCCACCGACGACGGAGCGTTCGTGGCGGGTGAGCCGCAGGGCGCGATGACCTGGTTCCCGGCCGACGCACACCCGAAGGACAAGGCGTCGTACGACATCACGATCACGGTCCCGCAGGGCCGCACCGCGGTCGCCAACGGCACACTGGTCGCGCAGCACACCGCACAGGGGCGGACGACGTTCCACTGGCGCGAGGACCGCCCGATGGCGGCCTACCTGGCCACCGCGACCATCGGCACCTTCCAGGTCCAGCGCTACACCACCCGCGACGGCATCCAGGTCTACAACGCCGTGGACCCGCGGGAGGCGAGCGCCGCCGCGCCGGTGCTGGGGCAGCTGCCGTCCGTCCTCGCCTGGGAGAGCAGGCTGTTCGGACCGTATCCCTACCGGTCCGCCGGGGCGATCGTCGACCACGCCCCGGGCATCGGCTACGCGCTGGAGACCCAGACCCGGCCGCTGTACGACTCCGCGCCGGACCTCGCCACCCTCGTCCACGAGAGCGCCCACCAGTGGTTCGGCGACTCCGTGTCGCTGACCACCTGGAAGGACATCTGGCTCAACGAGGGCTTCGCGACCTACGCCGAGTGGCTCTACACCGAGCAGCACGGCGGCGACAGCGCCCAGAAGGCCTTCGACGCCCTCTACGCCACCCCGCCCGGCGGCGCGTTGTGGGCGTACCCGCCGGGTGACCCGGGCAGCGGCAAGAACATCTTCGGCCAACCCGTCTACGCCCGCGGCGCCATGGCCCTGCACGAGCTGCGCAAGGCGGTCGGCGACCGGGAATTCTTCCGCATCCTGCGCGACTGGGCGGCACAGCACCGCGACGGCCACGGAACGACCGCACAGTTCACGCAGCTCGCCGAGCGGGCGTCCGGGAAGCGGCTCGACGGGCTGTTCCACACCTGGCTGTTCACCAGGGGAAAGCCGAACCGCACCTGAATCCTTAACCCCTAACCCTTTTCAAACAAGTGTCGGCCAAGGTCGGCACCATGATCCAGCGCGGAACCGCCGTCGCTCTCCTCGCCTCTACGCTGCTGCTCACCGGCTGCGGCGGCGGAGCCGAGGCGACCGGGCGCCGGGCGCCGGGCGGCCGTCCGGCGCCCACCGGTACCCCCACCTCCCACGTCCAGGCCGCCCAGGCACCGCAGGGCATACCCGGCCTCGGCCCCACCCGGCAGGCCGCGACACCCGCACGCCGCACGCAGGCCGTCGTCGCCATCGACCACAACCGGAAGCCGGGCACCTCGCCCCTGGACCGGACCCGGCCGCTCGGCGCGGAACGGGGCGGGGGGAGTGTGGCCGCACGTCGACCACGGCGGCACCGCCCACGGCTGCGTCAGCGTCTCCAAGGCCCGTATGAAGGACCTGCTGCGCACCCCCGACCCGACCCGGCATCCGGTCGTCGTCACGGGACACGCCGACCGGCCGGCCGTCTGAGCCGCCGCGCCGCTTAGGATCCGAACTCGTGTGCGCACATGTGCTGGTCGCCGAGGACGACGAGAAACAGGCCGAGCTGATCCGCCGCTCGCTGCTGGCCGAGGGACACACCGCCACGGTGGTGCACGACGGCGGCGCCGCGCTGGACGCCGCCCGGCGCCTGCGGCCCGACCTCGTCGTCCTCGACCTGATGCTCCCCGTCGTCGACGGCTTCGGCGTGTGCCGGGTACTGCGCGGCGGCACGGACCCGGAGATCCCGGTGGTCATGCTCACCGCCCGCGCCGCCGAGGACGACGTGCTGCTCGGCCTCGAACTGGGCGCCGACGACTACCTGACCAAGCCCTACAGCCCGCGCGAGCTGATGGCCCGCATCCGTACGGTGCTCCGGCGCAGCGGGCACGGCGGCGGTGCCCGCGACGGCGACCTCGTCGTCCGGGCCGCCGGGCTCGCGGTC
Organism: Streptomyces sp. MUSC 14; assembly: GCF_001866675.1. Classification (NCBI taxonomy): domain Bacteria; kingdom Bacillati; phylum Actinomycetota; class Actinomycetes; order Kitasatosporales; family Streptomycetaceae; genus Streptomyces; species Streptomyces sp. MUSC 14. The sequence goes on along the minus strand of NZ_MLYN01000020.1, from coordinate 18,065 downwards.
GACCCCGAACGGCACGAGGTGCGCTGCGACGGCGCACCGGTGGAGTGCACGCCCGCCGAGTTCCAGATCCTGCTGACCATGGCGGGCGAGCCGGACCGCGTCTTCACCCGGCGCCAACTGCTGCACTGCACCCGCGGCTTCGACCGGGCCTCCACCGAGCGCGCCGTGGACGTGCACATCATGAACCTCCGCCGCAAGATCGAACCCGACCCCCGCCGCCCGGTCCGCCTGCTGACCGTCTTCGGCGTCGGCTACAAGCTGACCGGCACCCGGCCGTGATGCGCGGGCGGTCGCGAGCGGGGCAGGAGACGCGCGTGCGGCGGCGGATCCCGGTGCGCAAACGGCTGCTCGTCCGGCTGCTCTTCGTCTCCGCCCTGATCGCGGTCTGCTCGGTGGCCGCCACTGCCTGGCTCGCCGTCACGACGACGACCAGCGCGCTCAAGGAGGAACAGGGGCAGGACCTCGCGGCCGACAACAGCATCCTGGCCGAACTCAGCGGGTACGCCGCGACACACGCCGACTGGTCCGGTGCTCGGCGCACCGTCCAGGACCTGGCGGCCAGGACCGGGCGCCGGATCGCGCTCACCACCGCCGACCGCACCGTGCTCGCCGACTCCGCGCCCCGCGGCACCCCGCTGCCACCCCGGCCCGCCGCCACCGTCGACCCGCTGCGCACCGACACCTACAGTGAGACCGGCGCCCAGCTCAGCGGCATCGACCCCCGGGTGGTCGGCCCGTACCGGCTCCCGGCGGCGGAGCGGGCGACGCTGGACGCGCTGGCCGCCGCCCGCAAGCGGTGCTACGCACGCCACGGCCTGCAGGCCGGCATCGTCCGGACGGCGAGCGGGAGGCCCGTCGTCACCACCGCGGACGGCACCGACCCCGCGGGCTACGGCGCCACCGACTGCGAGGACGGCAGGCTGGGCACGCCCACCCCGACCGAGAGCAGGGCCCTGGACGCGCTCACGGACCTGGCCCGCCCCTGCCTGAACAAGGCCGGACTCGACGTCGTCGGCCCGCTGTTCCCCCTCTACGACCCCGCCGCCAAGGACCCCCTCTCCGGTGACCACCTCATCGCCAAGTACGTCAGCAGGACCACCAGGGCGAGCCCGGCGGCCACGGAACGCGCGGCCCGGACGTGCCTCCTGAGCGCCCGGCGCACCCAACTGGAGCCCTACGTCGCCCCGGTGGCCGAGCTGTTCCTCGGCATCGGCGACCAGAGCCCGGGCCGTTTCGACATGTCGACGGCCAACAAGGCCAAGGTGATCGGCGCGGCCGGACTGGTCCTCGCCGTCACCGTCGCCGTCACCGCCGTCGTCGCGATCCGGCTGGTACGGCCCCTGCGCGCGCTGACCGAGGCCGCGGGGGCGCCGCCCGAGCTGCACGTACGGGTCCCGGTGACCACCCGGGACGAGACGGGCATCCTCGCCGAGGCGTTCAACGACCTGACCGAGCGGCGTGAACGCCTGGAGGCCCAGCGCAAGGCGATGGTCAGCGATATCGCGCACGAACTGCGCAGCCCGCTGACCAACATCCGCGGCTGGCTGGAGGTCGTCCGGGACGGCGTCGTCGAGCCCGAACCGGCCCTCCTGGACTCGCTGCACGAGGAGGCGCTCGTCCTCCAGCGGATCATCGACGACCTCCAGGACCTCGCCGCCGCCGACGCCGGCACGCTGCGGCTGCACCGTGAACCGCTGCGCGCCGCCGACCTGCTGGACCAGGTGGCCGCCGCGCACCGCGTCGCCGCCGACGCCGCCGGGGTCGCCCTGCACACCGCCGCCGACCCCGCCGCCTGGCTGGACGCCGACCCGGTGCGGATGCGGCAGGCCCTGGGCAACCTGGTCTCCAATGCGTTGCGGCACACCCCGGCCGACGGCACGGTCACCCTGGCCGCCCGCCGCGAGGACACCGACGTCGTGCTCCGCGTCGGCGACACCGGGACGGGCATCGCGGCCGAGGATCTGCCGCATGTCTTCGAGCGGTTCTGGCGCGCGGAGAAGTCCCGCAGCCGGCGCACCGGCGGCAGCGGCCTGGGCCTGTCCATCGTGCGCCACCTGGTCGCCGCGCACGGCGGCACCGCCGAGGCCGCGAGCGCTCCCGGCGAGGGCGCCGTCCTCACCCTGCGGCTGCCCGGCATCCAGGCCCCGGCCGACGGATCCTGACGGCACGGGCGGCGAACGCCGAGGCGGCGCCGGATCAGCGCGAGCGCGGCCGGGAGCGGGCCCGGTGACGCAGCGACCGGCGTTCCGTCTCGCTGGTCCCGCCCCACACACCGGCGCCCTGGCCGGTGGCCAACGCCCAGTCCAGGCACGGTTCGCGGGCCGGGCACAGCCCGCACACCTCCTTGGCCCGCTCCGTCTGCACCAGTGCCGGTCCGGTGGTGCCGACGGGGAAGAACAGATCGGGGTCCACATGACGGCAGGCGGCGTGGTCGCGCCAGTTGTCCATCGGGGTCTCCTGGATGCGTCTGCTGGACTGGATCGGAACCGTTCTCGGGATGCGGGTGACCGGTCGGCGCGACGGGAAACCGGAAGAGGGCGAGCCGCTCGCGCCGGGCGGACAGGGAAACGGGGCGGAGGGCCGCGAGGGCCGAGGGCAGCCGTGTCCGACCGGGCAGCAGGGGCGCGGAGTTGGGGACGACGACCGGACGAACCGGGGTCCGCCGCGCGACCGTCCACCACCGTACTCCGCCATCCGCCGCCCGGCACCGTCCCGTGACGGACCGGGCGCCGGGGTCAGCCGCGCAGTGTGTCGGCCGCCGTCGCCGTCACCGCGTCGGCCAGCGCGGCCAGCGCGGGGGAGTCGAGCTTCCACTGCTGCCAGTACAGCGTGACGTCCACCCACCGCCCGGGTGTGAGCAGCCGCAGCCGCCCCTCGGCCAGCAGCGGTTCGGCCTGGGCCTCGGGGACCAGGCCCCAGCCGAGGCCCGCGGCGACGGCGTCGGCGAACCCCTCGGAGGTGGGCACGTAGTGGCGCAGCGGGCTCGCGGCTCCGCGGCCCAGCCGGCGGACGAAGCCGTCCTGGAAGTCGTCCTTGCGGTCGAAGACCACGACGGGGGCCGCGGGCAGCAGCTCGGGCAGCGGGCCCGCCAGATGACGCTCGGCGAACTCCGGCGCGGCGGCCGGGAGATAGCGCATCCGGCCGAGCGGGCGGACCGAGCAGCCCGGCACGGGCTCGGGCAGGGTGGTCACCGCCGCCATCACCAGGCCCTCGCGCAGCAGTGCCGCCGTGTGGTCCTCGTCCTCCCGGTGCAGCTCGAAGCAGAGTCCCGCCACCCGGGTCAGCGCCGGCAGGAACCAGGTCGCGAGCGAGTCCGCGTTCACCGCGACCGACACCCGGGTCGGCTCCCCGGCGCCGCTCAGCCCCAGCTCGCCCCATGCGTCCCGCTCCAGCCGCGCGAGCTGCCGGGCGAAGCGCACCAGCACCGCCCCGGACTCGGTGGGCCGCACCGGCTTGGTGCGCTGGAGCAGCACCCGGCCGGTGCGCTGCTCCAGCGCCTTGACCCGCTGGCTGACCGCCGACGGCGTCACGTGCAGGGCCGCCGCGGCGGCGTCGAAGGTGCCCTCGTCCACCACGGCGAGCAGCGTGCGCACCTGCTCCAGGGGAAGCTCTGCCATCACGAGTGCTAAGGATACGTAAGAATATTTAGCTGTACTTGCCCGGATCCGTTTCCTAGCGTCGACCGCATGAACCACGCACTGACCGCCGCGGCCGCCGGATTCGGCAGCGGACTCTCCCTGATCGTCGCCATCGGCGCCCAGAACGCCTTCGTCCTGCGGCAGGGGGTGCGTCGCGACGCCGTGCTCGCCGTGGTCGGCATCTGCGCGGTGTCCGACGCGGTGCTGATCGCGCTCGGCGTCGGCGGGGTCGGGGCGGTCGTGGTGGCCTGGCCGGGCGCCGTCCGTGCCGTCGGACTCGTCGGCGGCGCCTTCCTGCTCTGCTACGGCGCCCTCGCCGCCCGCCGGGTGTTGCGGCCCGGCCCCGGCCTGCGCACCGAGGGCGAGGCGGCCGGCTCGCGGCGCCGTGCGGTGCTCACCTGCCTCGCCATGACCTGGCTCAACCCGCACGTCTACCTGGACACGGTGTTCCTGCTCGGCTCCCTCGCCGCCGACCGGGGTGCGCTGCGCTGGACCTTCGGGCTCGGTGCCGCGCTCGCCAGCCTGTGCTGGTTCACCGCGCTCGGCTTCGGCGCCCGGCTGCTGGGCCGCTTCCTGGCCCGGCCCGCCGCGTGGCGGGTGCTGGACGGCCTGGTCGCCGTCACGATGCTGGCGCTCGGCGCCACGCTCATGGCCGGATCCTGAGACAACGGGTTCGGCGAACACGGGTGTTGCTGAGATAGTTAGGCTCTCGAATGGAAAAGATGTAGCGAGCAACCAGGACACCTGTGGACACGAGTGAGAGCAGTACCACCGAACCGGGACCGATACGGGAGGAGACGAAGGCACCGCCCCGGCGCGGCTGGCGGCGCTGGGCGATGGACACCCGCCCCCTGCGGATCCCCGCCTACCGGCGCCTGTGGACGTCGACCATCGTCACCGCCGTCGGCAGTCAGCTCACCGCCGTCGCCGTGCCGAAGCAGATCTACGACATCACCCACTCCTCGGCCTGGGTCGGCTACGCGAGCCTCGCCGGGCTCGTGCCCATGGTGGTGTTCGCACTGTGGGGCGGGGCCGTCGCCGACACCGTGGACCGGCGCAAACTGCTGCTGGTCACCAACAGCGGCATCGCGGTGACCTCGCTGCTGTTCTGGGCGCAGGCGATCGCGGGCCTGGACTCGGTCGTCGTCCTCATGCTGCTGCTCGCCCTCCAGCAGGCCTTCTTCGGTCTCAACTCCCCGGCCCGGAACGCCTCCGTCGCCCGGCTCGTGCCCGCCGAGGAGTTGCCGGCTGCCAACGCCCTCAGCTCCACGGTGATGCAGACCGGACTCGTGGCGGGTCCGCTGCTCGCCGGTGTGCTCATCCCGGTGATCGGGCTGCCCGAGCTCTACCTCGTCGACGCCCTCGCGCTGTGCGTCACCGTCTGGGCCGTCTTCCGGCTGCCCGCGCTGCCGCCGCTCGGCGACGCCCCCGCCCGCCGGGCCGGGATACGGCAGATAGCCGAGGGCTTCGCCTACATATCCCGGCACAAGGTGCTGCTGCTGTCCTTCCTCGCCGACATCGTCGCGATGGTGTTCGGTATGCCCCGCGCCCTGTTCCCGCAACTGGCCGCGCAGACCTACCAGTCGTACGGCGAGGGGCTCGCCCTCGGTGTGCTGTTCGCCGGCATCCCGGTCGGCGCGGTGCTCGGCGGCCTGTTCTCCGGGGCGTTCTCGCGGGCCCGGCGGCACGGCTGGATGGTGATCGGGGCGGTCGTCGGCTGGGGCGCGGCGGTCGCCGCGTCCGGGCTGAGCGGCAACCTCTGGGTCGCCATGGCCTTCCTCGCCCTGGCCGGGGTCGCCGACATGGTCTCGATGGTGTTCCGCGGCGCGATCCTGCTGTCCGCCGCGACCGACGAGATGCGCGGCCGGATGCAGGGCGTGTTCACGGTCGTCGTCGCGGGCGGACCTCGCCTGGCCGACGTGCTCCACGGCACCGCCGGCTCCGTCCTCGGCCCCCGGGCGGCCGTGGCGGGCGGCGGCGCCCTGGTCGTCGTCGTGATGCTGATCCTGGCCGCCGCGGCCCCGGCGCTGCGGCGGTACCGGATCTGACCCGCGGCGCACCGCCAGGCCCGTCCGCCCGCCGCTGTCCGCTGCCGTCCGCCCGCTGCCTGCCGCCGCCGTCCGTCCGGCGTCCCCTGTCGGCCCGCCCGTCGTCCGTCGTCAGCCCGTCGTCCGTCCGGCGTCCGTCATCCGCCCGCCGCCCGCCGTCCTTCCGCCTGCCGGGCCCGCAGCGGGCGTTCGATGGCAGGTTCCGGCCGGTGCGCGGCGCACCCGGTGTCAGATCAGGCCGCTGCGCCGGCGGATGGCGTACTGGTCCATCAGCTTGCCGCGGGTCGTCTCCAGGCGGCCCGCGAGGATCTCGGCCACCGTCCGCACCAGCGACAGCCCGAGCAGCGGATCCTCCACACACAGCGCGAGCACGGCGGGCCCGTCGAACTGGTAGGCCCGCACGTTGCTGAAGGCGACCGCGCCGAAGTCCCACGCGTACGGCGGGAACAGCCAGGACCAGCCGAGCAGGTCGCCCGCGCCGAGCGTGGCCACCGTGACCCGCTGCCGCGAGGTGACCTCCGTGTCCAGGTGGACCGCGCCCGACCGGATCACCCAGAACCGGTCGGCGGTGCCGCCCGCCTCGAAGATGCGGGTGTCCTCCGGGAAGGAGACCTCCTCGGCCAGCTCCATCAGGCGCTCGCGCTGTGCCTGGGGCAGCGCGGTGAGCAGTTTGATCGCTTTGGTCATGGCGCGGGGCTCCTCGCCGGCGGCGGTTCCGGGTGATGTGTGTAAGCCCATTTCAGCCGCTGCCGCCGATCGGGGCACCTCGAAGGACACGGAGCCGGGCGCCGGATCACCTGTCCGGTGGCGCATGCGGGCATGAGAAAGCCCTGGCCGGACGGGGGAGGCCGGCCAGGGCAGCTTGAGGTGACGCGTAGCGGGCGGGAAGGACGTTCCGGTCCGCTCCGGCATCACGTATGTATGAACGATAAACCATCTGGGGTGCGGGTGTGCAATCCCGAACGGGTCACGTGACCGGTTTCACCTTCCCGCCCGCACCGGCAGCCGGCCGGGGGACGCCCAGCGGCCGGGCCAGACCCGAGACCGCCTCGTCCAGACGCTGGAGGTGGCGCAGCACCCGGTCGGTCACCCGGCCGTAGCGGGGGGTGCGCAGGGTGCCCGGCTCCAGCATCGAGGCGATGCTGGGGCCGGTCTCGGTCATGACCGGCGAACGCGGATCGGCGACATGCTCGGCGATCGCCCCGATGTTGTGCAGGATCCGCGCACACGCCCCGCTCAGCCGGGGATCCGCCGCTATCGACGGGTGCGTGGGCAGCAGCTCGGCCGTGGCTGCGAGGGAACGCGCGTGATAGGCACACGTCTCCAGCAGCGCCACCACGTACCGGGCGGTGTCCCGTCGCGAGCGCATCGGGGTGATCGGATGCGTCAGCGGGTCGGTGGCCGCGCGCAGGTCGGCGAGCGCCTGGTCCAGCTCGCGCGCCTGCTCCACCAGATCGGCGCCCGCCCCACCGCTCAGCTGCTCGACGGCGGCCCGGGTGACGACCTCCAGCCGCTCCAGCACCTGGACAAGCAGCTCGTTGGTCCGGCGGTCGGTGTGGATCGGCAGCACCACCGCCGCCGCGATCACCCCGCAGGCCGCACCGAGTGCCGTCTCCTCGATCCGCAGCACCAGCACCGACAGGCTGTAGGTGTTCAGCAGCGTGTACAGCAGCCCCAGCATCGCCGTGACGAAGAACGACATCAACGTGTACGACAGGGGCGCCGTGTAGAACATCGCGAAGATGAACAGCAGCACCAGCGCGAACGCCGTCCAGGTGTGGTGCCCGACCAGCCCGGCGAGCCCGATGCCGGCCACCACACCGAGCACCGTGCCCAGCAGCCGACGGTAGCCCTTGACCAGGATCTCGCCCGTGGAGGCGGTGTTGATGAACACGATCCAGCAGGTCAGCACCGCCCAGTACCAACGCTGACTGGACAGCAGCTCGCCGCCCGCGATGGCCAGCGAGGAGCCGACGGCCACCTGGACCGCGGCCCGCGTCGTGGGCCGGCGCAGACCGGTCGGCTCCGGCTCCTCGCCCCCGCTCTCCGCGCCCGCGTCGACTGCCTCGATCGCGGCGTCCTCCGCGTCCAGCTCCGCCCGCGAGCGGACGGTCGCCGGGCTGTCGTCGGACTCGTCCAGCGCCCCGTCCAGGGCGACCCGCAGGCCGAGCGCGGCACGGGCGGCCTCGCCGAGGCCACGGAAGACGTCCTGCACGGCGGGGGAGGCCTTCGGCAGGTTCTCCTCGTCGCGGTAGCCGAGCAGCCGGTTGCGCAGATGGGCGAGCGCGGTGCCGCGGGCCTCGCCCACCGGCCGCAGCATCAAGAGCCGCAGCGCCTCCAGGTCCCGGCGCAGCGCCTCCGTCGCCTCGTCCCGCACGGGCAGGGCACCGCCCGAGGGCAGATGGGCGCCCGGCAGGTGCAGGGTCAGGGTGTCGGTCCGCTCGGCGCTGCGCGCGGTGAGCAGCAGCAGACCGAGCCGCTCGGAGGCGATCTCGGCGTCGGCGATCCGCCGCTGGAGCAGCCGGGCCACCGCAGGTTCGGAGGTGCCGTCCTCCAGCCGCCCCTGGATCATCAGCGCCGTCTCGTGCAGCCGGGCGGTGGCGGTGCGCAGGTCCTCCAGAACCGTGTCCACGTCGTCCGGACCGGCGTCCAGCAACTCGGCCTGTACGGCGATCAGCTGGGCGAGCCGGGCGCGGAACGCCCGCCGCAGCCGGTCCAGGGTGCCCGCCGGGGTCTGCGGCAGCAGCACGAACCGCGCGAGGGCGCTGGAGGCGAACGCCACGCAGATGACCCCGCACAGCGCGGGCAGCAGGGCGGTGGTCGCGTGGACGAACAGGGAGAGGAAGTAGACCTGGAATCCGATCAGGCCCAGCGCCGTACCGCGGTCACCGAAACGGCGGCCGTAGACCGCGCTGAAGATGAGGGCGACGAAGAACAGGTCGCCGGCGACGACCCGTTGGTTCAGCAGTGCGCCCAGCGACACCGAGGCCAGGGCCACCGGCAGGCCGAGCGCGAGCGTGATCGCCTGCTGGGCGCGCGACTTCTCCCGGATGGCGAAGGTCGCCACCATCGCCGCTATGGCACCGGCGACCAGCTGCGGCACCGGCACCCGCAGGGCGGCCAGGACGGCGAGAGTGAGCGCGATCGCGGTGACCGTGCGCAGCCCCGCGGTGAGCCGCAGCAGCCCGGGATCGGACGCCGCGAGCCGGTCCCGCATCCGTACCCGTCCCGACCGTCCCGCTGCCCTCACGCCGCCGCGCTCTCTCCCGTGCCAGAAATCGATCTACGTTCCAGCATCGCACGAGTGCCCGAACTGTTGGCTCTCGGCCAGGGTCGCGGCGACCAGCTCCATGTGCTTCGTCATGCCGGTGTGTCCCGCCCGGTCATCCGGGTCGCATCAGCTCTTCGTCCCGGCCCCGCCCTCCACCCGCGCCCGCACCTGTTCCGGTGTCAGGTACGAGTTCGTGTACTCGAAGTCCTTCAGCCGGGCGGGCCGGTGGGCCTGGAATCCGGTGCGGACGAAATCGTCGCCCGCGACCGCGTTCAGCAGCCAGTTGGTCGCGACCCGGGTCTTGGCCACGTTGGTGCGCAGCGCCGACCAGTGGTAGCCGCGGGCCACGGCCTGGGCGGTCACCCCGCGCAGTTCGATGCCGAGCGGCTTGGACACGGCGTCCTTGCCGCCGAGGTCGACGACGAGGCCCAGGTCCTTGTGCACGTACGGCACGAGGGGCTCGCCCCGCAGGGTCGCGATGACGTTGTCGGCGACCTTCTTGCCCTGGCGCATGGCGTGCTGCGCGGTGGGCGGGCAGACCGCGCCCGTCTCGTCCTTGGCCAGGTCGGGCACCGCCGCCGCGTCCCCGAGCGCGAACACCCCGTCGTGCCCGGGCAGGGTCATCTCGGCGGTGACCGCGAGCCGGCCGCGCACCGTCTCCGCGCCGAGCGTGCCGATCAGCGGGCTCGCGACCACCCCGGCGGTCCAGATCAGCGTGTGCGTCGGCACCACCCGGCCGTCGGTGAAGGTGACCTCCTCGGCGCCCGCCTTCTCGATCGACACCCCCAGCGAGACGTCGACACCGCGCCGGCGCAGGATCTCCTGCGCGCTGCGGCCGAGCTTCTCGCCCAGCTCCGGCATGAGCCGGGGCGCGATGTCGATCAGGTGCCAGCGGATCAGGCCGGGGTCGATGCGTGGATAGCGCTGCACGGCGGCGTGGGTGAGCCGTTGCAGGCAGGCGGCCGTCTCGGTGCCCGCGTATCCGCCGCCGACCACCACGAACTGGAGCCGCGCGGCCCGCTCGGCCGGGTCGTCGCTGGCGTCGGCGAGGTCGAGCTGGGTGATGACGTGGTCGCGCACGTAGGCGGCCTCGGCGAGGGTCTTCATCCCGAAGGCGTGATCGGTCAGCCCGGGAATGTCGAAGGTCCGGGTCACGCTGCCCGGGGCCAGCACGAGGTAGTCGTACGGCTCGTTCACGAGCTTGTCGGTGATGGTGCGGACGACGCACACCTTGGCCTTCAGGTCCACGCCGATCGCGCCGCCCGGCAGGATCCGGGTGCGGTACTTCTTGCTGCGGCGCAGGCTGACCGCGATCGACTGGGGCGTGAGCACACCCGAGGCGACCTGGGGCAGCAGCGGCAGGTAGAGCTGATACGAGAACGGCGTCACCAAGGTGAGGTCGGCCTCGTCGGGGGCGAGTTTCCGCTCCAGGCGGCGGACGCACTCGACTCCGGCGAAGCCGGCGCCAACCACCAGGATCCTGGGTCGTGTCACGGTGTTCATCCCTTTCTGCGGCTCCAGGCGATCCGACTCGACGCCGTTCGCATGCCCTGGACCGCCTCGCACCATGTCCGATCCCACCGCGCACCGAGCCGTTCCGCCAGCCGGGTGCGGCAGGCAGACGAACGCGTGGCCACCAGCATGCACCCGATCAGGGCCGGGTGAGCGGTTGTCGCACGGAAAACCGTCGGACAACTGTCGGCGCCGGTCAGGCCGTGTCCGCTGAGCGGATCAAGCGGGTCCGCTCAGCGGAAGACGTCGTCCGGCTCGTCCCAGTCCGCGGGCTCCCGCACCCCCCGTCCGGCCCGCGAGCGCGCCTGGTACATCGCCTCGATCTCGGCGGCGTAGTGCCGCACGATCGCGTCCCGGCGCAGCTTCAACGACGGGGTGAGCAGCCCGTCCGCCACGGCGAACGGCTCGGGCAGGACGCGGTGGACGCGGATCGACTCCGCCCGGGACACCGCGCTGTTGGCGGAGGCCACGGCCCGTGCGATCTCCTCCCGCAGCGCGTTCTCCTCCCGGCCCTCCCGGCCGGGGCTGCCGCCCGGCAGCGCGAGGGCGGCCCGCCAGTGCGCGAGGAACTCCGGGTCCAGCGTGATCAGCGCGCCCACGCACGGCCGGTCGTCGCCGAGCACGACGGCCTGGTGGATCAGCGGGTGCATGCGCAGCCGTTGCTCCAGCGGGGCCGGGGCGACGCTCTTGCCGCCGCTGGTGACGATGATGTCCTTCTTGCGCCCGGTGATCGTCAGATAGCCCTCGGAGTCCAGCCGTCCGATGTCCCCGGTGGCCAGCCAGCCGCCGCGCAGCGTGGCCCGGCTCGCCGCCTCGTCACCGATGTAGCCCTGGAACACCGACGGACCGTGCACCAGGATCTCCCCGTCGTCCGCCACGTGGACGTCGGTGCCGGGCAGCGGCCGGCCCACGGTCCCGGACTTCTCCCGGCCGAGCGGCTGCATGGTGATCCCGCCGGAGGACTCGGTGAGTCCGTACCCGTCGGTGATGACGACACCCATCCCCTCGTAGAACAGGGTCAGTTCGCGGCTGAGCGAGGAACCGCCGGAGGTGCCGCGCACCACCCGGCCGCCGAGCGCCGCGCGCAGCCTGCGGTACACCGTCCGCTCGAACAGGGCGTGCTGGAGGCGCAGTTCGAGACCGGGACCCGGCCCCGTGCCCAGCCGCCGGCGCTCCTCGGCCGCGGCGAAGTCCCGCGCGGTCTGCGCCGCCCGCTCGAACAGGGCACCCCGGCCGGTCTGTTCGGCCGTGCGCAGGAAAATCTTGTAGAGCTTCTCGAACACCGACGGCACGCCGTACAGATACGTCGGCCGGAACGTGCCGAGCGCCGACGCGAGGGCGGCCTCGGACAGCTCCGGCTCGTGCGCCATCAGGGCGCCGCCGCGGACACAGGTGAGCATGATCATGATGCCGTACACATGGGAGAACGGCAGGAACGCCAGCACGGACGGCTGCTCGCCCGCAGGCGCCGCGGCATGCGCCCAGCCGGCCAGCAGAGTGTCGCAGGGGTAGGCGAGGGAGCGGTGGCTGAGCGCGCAGCCCTGGGGGTGGCCGGTGGTGCCGGAGGTGTAGACGACGGCCGCCGTGGCGTCCGGCAGCACGATCCGGCGCAGCGACTCCACGGTGGTGAACGGCACGACCGCGCCCCGCTCGACGAGTTCGGGCAGCGCGCCCGCGTCCAGCTGCCACACATGGCGCAGCCGCGGCAGCCGGGTGCACACCGTGCCGACGGTCATGACGCCCTGCTCGTCCTCCAGCATCACGGCGACACAGCCGGCGTCCCGCAGGATCCACTCGACCTGGTCGCGCGAGGAGGCCGGATGGACGGGCACCACCTCCGCGCCCACGGTCCACAGCGCGTGCGCGAAGACCGTCCACTCGTGGCGGGTGCGGGCCATCACGGCCACCCGGTGGCCGGGCGAGATCCCGGTGGCGATCAGCCCCTTGGCCACGTCGACGACCTCGTCGCGCAGCTCGACCGCGGTCATCTCCTGCCAGCCGCCGGCGGCGGTGTCCGCGCGGTACGCGAGGAGCGGCAGGGCAGGGCTGCGTTCCGCGGTCTCGAAGAGGCTGTCGGCGAGGCCCCCGACGAGCGGCGGGGCCACGGCGGGAGCGAGGGCGACGTCGCGCATGCGCTGCTCCTGGATGTACGGAGGGTCACTCCGCCGATCGGCTCTGTGGTCGGCGGTGCTCGAATGTAGCCGAGGCGAGCGCGTTCGGTGCGGGGAACGGTGAAGTCGTGATCGGTTGATGATCCGGCCGTGTCACGAACCGGTGCCGTACGACCTCCACGGCACGGATCCGGCAGGTCATACGTCCGGCTCGGCCCGGGTGTTCAGCCCTGGGTGCGCCGTACGCACTCGGTGACGACCTCCCGCAGGCTGCCGACCCGCTCCAGCACCCCGCGCTGCTCGCGCGCGCCCGTCCCGCGGCCCAGCAGTTCGCCGACGGCCTCCTCGGCCAGGGCCGCGTCCCCGCTGTCGGCGAGTGCCTCCGCGGTGTGCTCCAGCAGCGCGCGCACCACCTCGGGCGCAGGCCGGGGCAGCATCGTCGCGGGGTCGAGCAGTTCCCCCTCCAGGCCGGAGCGTGCGGCGTGCCAGGCGGCCAGCCGGAGCAGACTCACGCTGTGGCGGGCCGGCGGCCGGCCCGCCCGCCAGTCCCGCGCGGCCGTCTCCACCAGGGCGCGGACCAGCGCGGCGACGAGCACCGCGGTCTCCGCGCGCAGGCACACGTCCGCCACCCGGATCTCCACCGTCGGGTACTTCACGGACAGCCGCGCGTCGAAGTACACCATCCCGTGGTCCAGGATCACCCCGCTCGCCAGCATGTCCGCCACCCGCCGGTGGTAGCCCGCGGGCGAGCCGAACAGCTCGGTCGGCCCCGCCGACGGACCACGGCTCCACAGCCGGCTGCGGAAGCTGGCGTACCCGGTGTCCCGGCCCTGCCAGTACGGCGAGTTGGCGCTGAGCGCGCGCACCACCGGCAGCCAGGGCCGCAGCCGGTCGAGGACCGCGACCCCCTCCTCGTCGGAGTCCACCGCCACATGCGCGTGGCAGCCGCAGACGAGCCAGTCCTGGGTGGCGATCCCGAACCGCCCGGCCATCCACCGGTAGCGGTCGTCCGCGGTGAGCGCGCCCGTGACCGGTATCGGGCACGTGGCCAGCGCGGCGACGGCGCAGCCCACCTCGCCCGCGACCCGGGCCGCCTCCTTGCGGGAGCGCACGATCTCGGCGCCGAGCTCGGCCATGTCCGTGTGCGGATGCGTGGCGAGCTCCAGCATCTGCCCGAACAGCTCCAGCTGGAACAGGTCCTGCCCGGGATCGTCCTGGACCGCCCGGGTCAGCACGGCGGCCGACAGTGCCTTCGGCTCACCGCTGTCCGGATCGACCAGAAGGAGTTCCTCCTCCACACCGACAGTGCGCACGTGGGGCCGCCCTTCTGTTCAGACCGCGAGGGGCAGACGAAAGTCTGTACGACCCTGACTGCCCCTCGGGCGTCCGGCCGACTCCTGCGAGTTCAGCGCACAGGCGTCAACCAGACAGTGGCGAGCGGCGGCAGCGTGACCCGGAGGAATCCGTGCTCGGGCCGCAGCACCGCGCCGGGCTGCCCGGCACCGACGCCGCTGCCGCCGTAGCGGGCGTCGTCCGTGTTCAGGGCCTCCTGCCAGGCCGGGAGGGAATCCGGAACCCACAGCCGGTAGTCGGCGCGGACGGCCGGCGAGAAGTTGGAGACCGCGAGCAGCGCCGAGCCCTCGGCGCCGAAGCGAAGGAACGCGAATACGTTGTCGTCCGCAGCGTCACACAGCACCCATTGGAAACCGCCCGGATCGGTGTCCCGCTGCCACAGGGCCGGTGTCGCCCGGTACTTCCTGTTCAGGTCCCGTACGAGGTCCCGCACGCCCCGGTGGTCGCCGGCCGAGTGGTAGTCGTCGTCGAGCAGCCACCACTCCGGGCCGTGTGCCTCGGACCACTCGGCGCCCTGCGCGAACTCCTGCCCCATGAAGAGGAGTTGCTTGCCGGGGTGGGCCCACATGAAGCCGAGGTAGGCCCGGTGGTTCGCGCGCCGCTGCCACCAGTCGCCGGGCATCTTCGACACCAGCGCCTGCTTGCCGTGCACGACCTCGTCGTGGGAGATGGGCAGGACGTAGTTCTCGCTGTAGGCGTACACCATCGAGAAGGTCATCTCGTGGTGGTGGTACTTGCGGTGCACCGGCTCCTTCTGGACGTACTGGAGCGAGTCGTGCATCCAGCCCATGTTCCACTTCAGCCCGAAGCCGAGCCCGCCGGTGTCCGTCGGCCGGGTCACCCCGTCCCAGGCCGTGGACTCCTCGGCGATGGTCACCACGCCCGGACACCGCCGGTAGACCGTGGCGTTCATCTCCTGCAGGAAGGCGACCGCGTCCAGGTCCTCCCGCCCGCCGAAGACGTTCGGCTGCCACCGCCCGGAGTCCCGCGAGTAGTCGAGGTACAGCATCGACGCGACGGCGTCCACGCGCAGCCCGTCGATGTGGAACTCCTGGCACCAGTACACGGCGTTGGCCACGAGGAAGTTGCGCACCTCGGTCCGGCCGAAGTCGAACTCGTAGGTCCCCCAGTCCGGATGCTCCGCCCGCCGCCAGTCCCCGGGTTCGTACAGCGGCTCCCCGTCGAACCGGGCCAGCGCCCAGTCGTCCTTCGGGAAGTGCGCCGGCACCCAGTCCATGATCACGCCGAGCCCGGCCCGGTGCAGCGCGTCCACCAGGTACTTGAAGTCGTCCGCCGAGCCGAGCCGGGGTGTCGGCGCGTAGTAGGAGGTGACCTGGTAGCCCCAGGAGCCGCTGAAGGGATGCCCGGCGACCGGCATCAGCTCCACATGTGTGAAGCCCAACTCCTTTACATACGCGGGCAGTTCGTCAGCCAGCTGACGATACGTCAATCCAGTCCGCCAGGACGGGAGATGTACCTCGTACACCGAGAACGGCGCCTGGTGCACGGGCGTGTCGCCCCGGTGGGCCATCCACTCCGCGTCGTCCCACTCGTACCGCGACACCGTGACGACCGATGCCGTGTCCGGCGGCACTTCCGTACACCGGGCCATCGGGTCGGCCTTGAGGAACCGGTCGCCGTGCCGGGAGGTGATCTCGAACTTGTACCGGGCGCCCTCCCCGATCCCGGGCAGGAACAGCTCCCACACCCCGGACGCACCGAGCGAGCGCATCGGGTACTGGGTGCCGTCCCAGTACGTGAAGTCCCCGGCCACCCGCACGCCCTGGGCGTTCGGCGCCCACACCGTGAAGCGGGTGCCGGCCACGCCCTGGTGCGTCATCGGCTCGGCGCCGAGCGCCTGCCACAGCTGCTCGTGCCGGCCCTCCCGGATCAGATGGAGGTCCAGCTCGCCGAGCGCGGGGAGGAACCGGTACGGATCGTGCACCTCCTGCTCGGTGTCGTCGTACGCCACCCGCAGCGTGTACGCCTCCGGGACCTCCGGCAGCGGCAGCACGGCCGCGAACAGGCCGCCGCCCTCCGACACCAGCGGATGGCGCGTGCCGCCGGCCACGACGCTCACCGCGCGGGCGTTCGGGCGCAGTGTCCGGAACAGGATGCCGCCCGGCACCGGACGGGCGCCCAGCAGGGCGTGCGGATCGTGATGGGCGCCGCCCAGCAGCCGGCCGCGCTCGGCCGGGTCCAGGGGGCCGGCCGTGACCGGTGCGGGACCGGCGGCCTCGGGGAGCGAGGTGTCACGCAGAGCCATGCCGTCAGCCTCCCCACACGGCGAGCCGCTTGATCGCCGCCATCGGTACCGGCAGCCAGTCCGGCCGGTGTCTCGCCTCGTACAGCACCTCGTAGACCGCCCTGTCCGTCTCGTGCGCGCGCAGCAGCGCGTGCTTCTTGCGTGGATCCCAGCCGGCGCGGGCCGCGTAGCCCGCGCAGAACGCCTCCCGGCAGCGGCGCGCCCATTCGGGTCGCCAGGGGCGGCGCTGCCGGGCCGCGTAGTCGAAGGAGCGCAGCATCCCCGCCACGTCCCGCACCGGGGACTGCGGGGCCCTGCGCTCGGCGAGCGGCCGGGACGGCTCGCCCTCGAAGTCGATGACGAACCAGTCCCGGCCGGCCCGCAGCACCTGCCCGAGATGCAGGTCGCCGTGCACCCGTTGCGCGGGCGGCCCCGCGTCGCACGTGGCGAGCGCCCCGAACGCGGCCCTGAGCCCCGGCACGAACGGCCGCAGCCCCGGTACGGCGTGCGCGGCCGCGTCCAGCCGCGCGGACATCGCCTGCGCCGTACGGCCGTTCTCACCCGGCCCGGCCGGGCCGAACGCCTCGGCCAGCGCCAGATGCACCTCGGCCATCGCCCGGCCCAGCTCCCAGGCCTCGGCCGTGAAGTCCTCGCCCGCGGCGAGCGCGCGCAACGCCAGCGTCCAGCCGTCGGTCGCGTCCGGCAGGAACGGCTGGAGCACCCCGAGCGTCGCCGGCTGCGGCGCGCTCGTGCCGAACCAGGCCACCGGCGCCGGTACCCGGGTACACCCCTGCGCGGCCAGCGCGGCCGACACCTCCAGGTCCGGATTGACACCCGGCTGGATGCGCCGGAAGACCTTCAGGATGTACGCGTCGCCGTACACGAGCGAGGTGTTGGACTGCTCGGCGTCCAGCAGCCGTGGCGGCAGCCCGCCGGGCACCCGGACGGCCGGGTCCGCCTCGAACCGCAGCGGGCCCGCCGCGCCCGGGTGCCGCAGTCGCTCCAGCAACAGATGCGCCGAGCGGGGGTCGTGCAGCGCGTCGTACACCGCGAGCCCGGCGAGAGGTCCCTGTTCCGCGCGGCCGAGGAACGCCCGTTCCAGCCGCGGAGCGGGCTGCTCGCGCAAGGACAGCAGCAGCTGGTAGCAGTCGCCGGGCGGGGCAGTGCCGCCGGGTGTGGGCACCGGCGCGTGCGAGGCGTGCACCAGCAGATGCAGACAGCCCGGGAACAGTTCCGCCCCGTGCAGCACCGACAGGTCCGTGACGGGGCGGTCCTTGCCCGCGAACCAGCGCTGCCTCGGCAGCCACTCGCGCAACAGCCCGCCCAGCGAGGCCGGCGGCCCGCCCCGACCGGTCGCGGTTCCCGGTCCGACAGTGATGGTCTTCGGCATGACGCGCGTCCTTTCCTCGGCGTCGGGCGTTCAGCGGCTGCCGATGCGGGACGTGGCCCGGGTGAGCCGGAACCAGTAGAAGCCGTGGCCCTGCAGGGTGAGCAGGTACGGCAGTTCGCCGATGGCGGGAAACCGCACCCCGCCGATCAGCTCGACCGGATGCCGGCCGTCGTAGGCGCGCAGGTCGAGTTCGGTCGGCTGGGCGAAGCGCGAGAAGTTGTGCACGCACAGCACGAGGTCGTCGCCGTACTCGCGCAGGAAGGCGAGCACCGCCGGGTTGGAGGACTGGAGTTCGTCGTACGACCCGAGCCCGAAGGCGGGGTTCTGCTTGCGGATCTCGATCATGCGCCGGGTCCAGTGCAGCAGCGACGACGGCGAGGACATCGAGGCCTCGACGTTGGTGACCTGGTAGCCGTAGACCGGGTCCATGATCGTCGGCAGGTACAGGCGCCCCGGATCGGACCTGGAGAAGCCGGCGTTGCGGTCGGGGGTCCACT
>NZ_MLYN01000002.1:0-7326 GCF_001866675.1 Streptomyces sp. MUSC 14 | reverse complement strand
GCGTTCGTACCACTGATACCAAAAGACGACACCCCCGCCCGACGCGGACGCCCCCCACACGGCCACTCACGCTCCCCCGCAAGAACCTCAACAGCCCCCGCCGACCAGTCCACATGCGACGACACCTCACCCACATGCAACGTACGCGGCATCAACCCATGACGCATCGCCATCACCATCTTGATCACCCCACCCACACCCGCAGCCGCCTGCGCATGACCGATATTCGACTTCAACGAACCCAGCCACAACGGCGAACCCGCGACGCGCCCCTGACCATAGGTCGCCAGCAGAGCCTGCGCCTCGATCGGATCACCCAACCTCGTCCCCGTACCATGCGCCTCCACCACATCCACATCACCCGCCGACAAACCCGCATTCACCAACGCCTGACGAATCACCCGCTGCTGCGACGGACCATTCGGCGCCGTCAGACCATTCGACGCACCATCCTGATTCACCGCCGAACCCCTCACCCTCGCAAGAACCGGATGACCAAGCCGAACAGCATCCGACAACCGCTCCACCAGTACCAGGCCGACGCCCTCGGAGAAGCCCGCACCGTCGGCATCATCGCTGAACGCCTTGGACCGGCCGTCCGGGGCCGCCGCGCGCTGGCGGCTGTATTCCACGTAGAGGTCCGGGCTGGACATGACCGTGACGCCACCGGCGAGGGCCAGCGAGCACTCCCCCGAGCGCAGCGCCTGGGCCGCCAGATGCAAGGCGACGAGAGACGAGGAGCACGCCGTGTCGATCGTGACGGCCGGACCCTCGAAACCGAACTCGTACGAGACCCGGCCGGAAGCGATGCTTCCCGCGCTGCCGTTGCCTACGTATCCCTCGAACTCCTCGGGGATCTCGTTCAGGCGCGTGTAGTAGTCGTGGTACATGAGGCCGACGAAGACGCCGGTGGCCGTGCCGCGCAGTGCGGTCGGGTCGATGCCCGCGTTCTCGAAGGCTTCCCACGCGGTTTCCAGCAGCACGCGCTGCTGGGGGTCGATGGTGATGGCTTCGCGCGGTGAGATACCGAAGAAGTCCGGGTCGAACTGGTCGGCGTCGTAGAGGAAGCCGCCGTTGCGGGTGTAGCTGGTGCCGAAGTGCTCCGGGTCGGGGTCGTAGAGCGCCGCGGCATCCCAGCCGCGCCCGGCCGGGAACTCGCCGATGGCGTCGCGGCCCTGGGCGACCAGGTCCCACAGGCCCTCCGGCGAGGTCACCCCACCCGGGTAGCGGCACGCCATGCCGACGATCACGATCGGTTCGTCCGCACCCACAGCGGCCACCGCCGCCACCGGCCGATCCGCGCCCGCAGTCGATGCACCGCCCAGCGAATCACAGACGTACGCCGTCAGCGACGCGACCGTCGGATAGTCGAACACGAGAGTCGCAGGCAGCCGCAGACCCAGCACACCACCCAGCCGGTTGCGCAGCTCCACCGCAGTCAGCGAGTCGAAACCCAGCTCACCAAACGCACGCTCCTCCTCAACCGCCACACCCGGCCCGTACCCCAGAACCGAACCGACCTCGGCCCGCACCAACTCACCCACCGCACGCAACCGGTCGTCCCGGCTCAGCCCCGTCAGGCCCGTCACCGCAGGAGCAGCGACGGCCGACTCCGTCACGCGCCGAACCGAACGCCGAACCAGACCACGCAGCAACCCCGGAACCGTGTCGGCGCCACGCAGGCCCACCAGGTCGAAGCCGGCCGCCACGAGCAGCGCGGAATCCTGGGCGACTGCTGCATCCAGCAGGGCCACGCCCAGCTCGGTGCTCAGCGGGATCATGCCGGTGCGACCGAGCCGGGCGCGATCGAACGCGGTCAGGTGTGCCGACATCTCGGTGACCCGGTCCCACAGGCCCCACGCCACCGAGACGCCCGCCAACCCGGCCGACCTGCGCGCGGTCATCAACGCGTCCAGGAACGCGTTCGCCGTCGCGTAGTTGGCCTGGCCCGCAGTGCCGAACACGCCGGCCGCCGAAGAGAACACCACGAACGCCGAGAGGTCCAGCTCGCGGGTCGCCTCGTGCAGATTCCACGCCCCGTCCACCTTGGGCCGCAACACCGCCGACACCCGCTCCGCGGTCAACGAACCCAGCACACCGTCGTCCAGCACACCAGCCGTGTGCACCACACCGGTCAACGGGAACCCCACCGGAACCACCGACAACAACCCGGCAACGGCATCACGGTCGGCCACGTCACAAGCCACCACCCCGACCACCGCACCGGCCGCGGTCAACTCGTCCCGCAAGACCGCCATCCCGGGCGCGTCCAGCCCGCGGCGGCTGACCAGCAGCAGGCTGCGTACACCACAGTCAGTCACGAGGTGCCGGGCGACCAATTCGGCGAGGGTGCCGGACGCACCGGTGATCAGCACCGTGCCATCGCCCCAGGGCCTGTCCTCGGACTCGGTCCGGGCGGATGCGGACGCGTGGGTGAGGCGGGGCGCGTACACGACGTCGTCGCGGACGGCCAGTTCGGTCTCCGGGCGCTCGATCACCGGCGCCAGGACCGAGCCGTCCGCGTCTTCGAGGTCGACGAGCACGAGCCGGCCGGGGTTCTCCTGCTGTGCTGTGCGGACCATGCCCCGCACAGCGGCCGCCATCAGGTCGGTCACCGTGTCGCCGGTGCCGGTGGCGACCGCGCCGGAGGTGACCACGATCAGCCGGGTGGCGTCGAACCGGGCGTCGGTCAGCCAGGCCTGGAGCGTGAGCAGGGTACCGGCGGCCAGGGCGTGCACGCCCGCGACCACGTCACCGGGCTCTGGCCGGATCGGCAGCACCACGACGGCCGGCACCTCGGCGCCACCGTCGACCGCCTCGATCAGGGCGTTCAGGTCCTCGTACCCGGCGGCTCCAAGGACGGTCAGGCCGTCGCCGAGCACGGCCCAGCCCACGACGCCCGTGGGTCCGGCCGTGCGCCCGCACTCCTGCCAGGCCACGTCGAACAGCGAGTCCTTGTGCACCGTGTTCGCGACGCCGAGTTGCTCCACCGAGACCTGGCGTGAGGCAAGGAAGTCCACTCGCAGCACGGCGCCGCCGGAGCTGTCGTACACATCGATCGAGACCGTGTCGCGGCCCACCGGAGTGAACCGCACCCGCGCCGCCGAGGCGCCGGAGCCCAGCAGCCGCACCCCGGACCAGGCGAACGGCATCAGCGCCGTGCGGTCCGCGGTGCCGAGGCCGGCGATGAGCACGCTGTGCTGGCTCGCGTCGAGCAGCGCGGGGTGCAGGCCGAACCGCGCGGCGTCCTCGGCGATCTCGGCCGGGGCGGCGACCTCTGCGTAGATCTCCTCACCGCGCCGCCAGACCTGGCGCAGGCCGCCGAACGCGGGCCCGTAGCCGTAGCCGATCGCGGCGAGTTCCTGGTACGCACCGGCCAGTTCGACCGGGGTGGCGTCGGCGGGCGGCCACGCCTGCCCCCTCGGCCAGGACATGTCGTCGGCCGGGTCGGCAGGCCGCAGGACACCCTCGGCGTGCCGGGTCCACTGCTCGTCCGTGGTCTCGGTGGGCCGGGAGTGCACGGTCAGTGTCCGGCGGCCCGTCGCGTCGGGCGGCCCAACGGTGACCTGCACAGCCAGACCGCCCTGTGCCGGCAGCAGCATGGGGGCCTCGATCGTCAGCTCCTCGACCAGGTCGCACTCCACCCGGTCGGCGACCTGCACGGCCAGTTCGACGTACGCCGTGCCGGGCACCAGCACCCGTCCGAACAGCACGTGGTCGGCCAGCCAGGGGTGCGAGGCCAGCGACAACCGGCCGGCGAAGACGGCCCCGCCGTCGCCGGCCAGCCCCATGCCCGCGCCGAGCAGCGGGTGTCGTACCCGGTCCACGCCCACTGATGCCAGGTCGCCGACCGTCCCGGTCGCGGAGCCGTCCGCCCAGAAGCGGCGGTGCCGGAACGCGTACGTGGGCAGGTCCACGCGGCGCGCGCCGGTCCCTGCGAAGACGGCTTCCCAGTCGATCTCTACGCCGGTCTGCCACGCCTGCGCCACCGACCGCAGGAACTGGCTCAGGCTGCCGTCGTCCTTGCGCAGCGTGGTGAGGATCGCGATGTCCGCCTCGTTCTCTTCGGCGGTGTCGCGTACCGCGGGGCCCAGCACGGCCCGGTTGCTGACTTCGAGGTAGACCCGGTGGCCGTCGTCGAGGGTGGCCTGCACGGCGTCGCGGAACCTCACGGTATTGCGCAGATTGTGGAACCAGTATGTGCCGTCCAGATCGGTCCCGTCGACGATCGCGCCGGCCATCGACGAGTAGAACGGGACCATCGATTCGTCCGGTACGACATCGGTGAGCCGCCCGGTCATCTCCTCCCGGACGCTCTCCATGGCCGACGAGTGGGAGGCGTGCTCGGTCGGGATGTCGCGCACCCGGATTCCCTCGGTGTGCCACTGCTCGCGCAGCGCGTCCGTCGGCCCGGCCGGGCCTGAGATGACCACCGAGTTGCTCGCGTTCACCGCGCCGATCTCGACGCCGTCCAGGCCCGCGATCCGCTCGGCGGCGGTCTGCGGGGACACGGCGGCCCAGAACATCGAGCCGCCGTGCACGGAGGAGGACATGAGCGCCCGGGTGGCGAGCACCTTGGCGGCGTCGGCGAGGGAGAGCGCGCCGGCGATGTGGGCGGCGGCCACCTCCCCCTGGGAGTGGCTGACGACGGCCGAGGGCAGGACGCCGTACGACATCCAGAGCCGTGCGAGTGACACCAGCACCGAGAACATCATCGGCTGGGCCTGCTCGGGCCGGTCCAGGTCGGGCACGCCCTCGGTCGCTGCCAGCAGGTCGCGCAGGGTGTAGCCGTCCCAGTCCAGGTACGGGGCGAAGGCAGCCTCGCAGTCCGCCATGGACGCGGCGAAGACCGGGGACGAGTCCCACAGTTCGAGGGCCATGCCGACCATTTGGCCGCCCTGTCCCGGGAAGACGAAGACCGGGTTCTGGGCACCGGGCATGATCGGCGGCAGTGGCGCGGTGCCGCTCTCGATCCCGGTCAGCACCGCCAGAACCTGGTCGCGATCCGCGCCGGAGACACCGGGGACATACGTCCGGTGGTCGTGCGCCGCGCGGGTGGTGGCCAGCGAGTAGGCGACATCGGTCGGGTTCGCCTCCGGCCGGGCGGTTATGAACTCGCGGAGCCGGCCGGCCTGGGCCCGCAGGGCGTCCTCGGTGCGCGCCGAGACCACCAACGGCAGGTTCCACAGGTGTTCCGCCGGGGCCGGCTCCCCTTCGGGGGTCTCCGCTTCGGGGGTCTCCGCTTCGGGGGTCTCCGCTTCGGGGGTCTCCGCTTCGGGAGAGGGCTGCTCGATGATGACGTGCGCGTTGGTGCCACTGGCGCCGAAAGAGGACACGCCGGCCCGGCGGGGCCGGCCTGTCGCCGGCCAAGGGCGCGCCTCGCTCAGCAGCTCGACGACGCCGTTGTCCCACTCGATGTGCGGGGACGGCTCTTCGACGTGCAGGGTCTTCGGCAGCACGCCGTGCCGCATCGCCATCACCATCTTGATGATGCCGCCGACGCCGGCCGCCGCCTGCGCGTGCCCGATGTTCGACTTCAGCGAGCCGAGCCAGAGCGGCTCGCCGCCCACACGGTGCTGACCGTAGATGGCGAGCAGTGCCTCGGCCTCGATCGGGTCGCCCAGCATGGTGCCGGTGCCGTGCGCCTCGACCGCGTCGACCTCGCCGGGCAGGACCTCGGCGTTGGCCAGCGCCTGCCGGATGACCCGTTGCTGGGCGAGGCCGTTCGGCGCGGTGAGACCGTTCGAGGCGCCGTCCTGGTTGATCGCCGTGCCCTTCACGACGGCCAGCACCTGATGGCCGGCGCGGCGGGCGTCCGACTCCCGTTCCAGCACCAGCAGTCCGACCCCCTCGGCGAAACCGGTGCCATCGGCCCCCGCGCCGAAGGCCTTGCACCGGCCGTCCGCGGACAGCGCGCCATGCTTGCCGAACTCCTGGAACTCGATCGGAGTGGCCATCGCCGTGACGCCACCGGCCAGCGCGAGCGTGCACTCTCCCGAGCGCAGTGCCTGGGCCGCCAGGTGCAGTGCGACCAGCGAGGACGAGCACGCGGTGTCGACCGTCAACGCCGGGCCCTCCAGCCCGAACTGGTACGACAGCCTGCCCGCGATGACGGCGGCCGAGGTGCCGGTCAGCAGGTAGCCGTCGGGGTTCTCGGCGTTCCGCTGAAGCAGATCGGCGTAGTCCTGGTCGCTGGTGCCCGCGTACACGCCGGTCTGGCTGCCGCGGAGTGTCTGCGGATCGATGCCGGCGCGTTCGAACGCCTCCCACGCGGTCTCCAGCAGCAGCCGCTGCTGCGGGTCCATCGACGTGGCCTCGCGCGGGGAGATGCCGAAGAAGTGCGCGTCGAATCCTGCCAGGTCATCGAGGAAGCCGGCACCACGTACGTGGGTGGCGCCCTTGCGGTCGAGGTCGCTCTGGTACAGAGCGGCCATGTCCCAGCCGCGGTCGGCGGGGAACTCGCTGATCGCGTCCACCCCGCCGAGGACCAGCTCCCACAGGTCCTCCGGCGAGCCGACGCCGCCCGGGAAACGGCACGCCATGCCGACGATCACCACCGGGTCGTCGGCGAACGCGGCGACGGTCGAGAGCGGCAGCCGGCTGTCCGCGGCCTCGTCGCCCGCTTCGGCCAGGAAGCGGGCGAGGGCGGCGGGGGTCGGGTAGTCGAAGGCGAGCGTGCGCGGCAGGTCCAGGCCGGTGGCGGCGGCGAGCCTGCCGCGCAGGTCCACCGCGGCAAGAGAGCTGAAGCCCAGGTTGGTGAAGGATTGGTCCAGGTCGAAGGCGTCGGAGGACGTGTGTCCGAGCACCATGGCGACGGATTTGCGGACCAGGTCGACGGCGGCACGGTTGCGTTCGACCGCTGACATGTCGGCCGTACGGCGCAGCTGCGGGAGTGCCGGGCTGATGGCCGGTGGCAGGGCGGCGATGTTGCCGCCGGGCTCACGGTCGAGCCAGAACGCATGGCGCTGGAAGGCGTACGTGGGCAGGTCGACCCGTCGCGCGTCCCCGGGGCAGAGCGCTGTCCAGTCGACGGACTCGCCGGCGGCAAACACCTGGGCTACGGCGGCCAGCAGAGCGGGCAGTTCGGCCCTGTCCCGGCGCAGTGCCGGGACCACGGTCACCGGCCGCCCGTCCAGGCACTCACGCACCATCGGGGTCAACACCGCATCCGGACCCAGCTCCAGGAAACGCGTCACACCCAACCCGTCCAACTCCGCCACCGCATCCCCGAAACGCACCGCCTCACGCACATGGGAAACCCAGAACTCCGGCGTGCAATGACCACCACCCGCCAGCCGGATCACCGGCTCGTGAAACGTCAACTCC
>NZ_MLYN01000019.1:0-294002 GCF_001866675.1 Streptomyces sp. MUSC 14 | reverse complement strand
GTCCTCGACCGTATGGAGGCGGACGCCCTCAAGCCCGCAGAATCCCGTGACCTGATCCATCGCATCGCCCAGACCGTCTGAGGAAACCGTGCCCGAACTCCACTGGAAGAAGTCCAGCTACAGCCCCGACGCCTCCAACTGCCTCGAAATATCCACCCCCCACCCCTCCCCTCACCACCCTCCGCATCCGCGACTCCAAGACCCCCACCACCTCCCACCTCACCGTCACCACCTCCACCTGGACGGCGTTCGTCCGCTACGCGGCGGAGAGCACTGCCGTGTAGGAGTTCGCGCACGTTCGCAGTTGGACTGTTCGGGCCATGAGGACGTCGTGGAGACCTCCCGACGCATGGCCCAATGCTTCCTGGAACCGACCTGCCCTGCCCCTGTTAGCCGGTGACCAACGTCCACTTCATGTCATGCAGGGTCTGGAAGATCGGTACGAAGTACACGCCCTGGAGGCACCACGGAGTGCGTACGCCGCTGTCGAGGACGTACTCCGAGGACGGGCACTTCACCGTGCGGTCCAGGGCGGTGATCACGCCGCGGGCCTCGTCGGCGGTGGAGTTGTTCACCCCGGCGAAGACAGGGCCGCCGCTGTCGCCGTTCACCGCGGCGATGCCGTCCCGGGTGCGGGACGTGGCGTAGGCGAGGTCGGTGGCCGGGCGGTACACGCCGTTCTCCCCGGTGACCCCGATGTCCGTCTTGGCGATCTGCACACCGCAGTGCACACCGGAGTTGGCGCCGTCGGTGCAGACGTAGTCACCCACGTTGTTGTGGCCCCAGCCGCTGACCGGCTTGGAGTACCCGTCGGTCTCGCTCGCGGGGCCGTCGTACAGGCGCCCGGCGGACCGGCCCGACGGCAGGCTGATGCCCAGGGCGTCGTCCGAGGCGAGTCGCTGGGCGGTGTCGGTGGTGCCGATGAGCCTGCCGCCCCGGTAGGTGTGCCACGTGCCGCCGCGGCCGTCGCAGTGGTAGGCCGTGCTCATCTCGTACTGCCCGGTCGACGTCTTGACGGCGAACGAGCTGGAGCAGATGCCGCCGCCGGGGTTGCGCACGGCCGCGCCGCCCTGCCACGGGCTGCCGTCCTCCTGGCGTGAGGAGAGGTCCACGCTCAGCGGCTGGTAGGCCACGGTGGTGCGGACGCCGGTCAGGCGGCCGGTGACCGCCGCGAGCTCGCTCGACCGGTCCTGGCGGGCAGCCGACGCCAGCGGGTCCAGCCGGTCGCTCCTGCCCGCGCCCCGGTCCTCGTCGTATCCGATCTCCAGTCCGCTTCCGTCGACCGCGGGGCCGATGCTGGTGATGCGGAGGGGGGCCGCGGCGCCGGGGAGGCGCAGGTCGGCGGGGCGTCCGGCGTGCAGGAGCTTGGCGCGGGCCGTGTGCAGGTCGGCCTTGGAGTAGCGGGCCGGGAGGACGGCGGCGTGTACGCCCGCGGGCAGGTGGGCGAGGATGTGCCGGACCCGCTGGGGCGGGCTGCCCTTCCAGTGCAGGCGCAGGCTGTCGTGGAGGGGGTCGACCTCGATGTCGGTGAAACCGGGGATCCTCGCACGGTCCGACTCGGACAGCCCCTCGGTGATCCGTCCGGCGATCGTGTCGAGCGTCTCCTGCCGCTTCTCGATGGCCGGCGCGGTGAGCGCCGGTCGCGGCGACGCGACGGCGGAGGGGGCCGCGACGAAGGGGAGGGACAGGGTCAGTGCTGCGACGGAGAGGGCTATGGCGGCGCGTCCGCGGCCTCTGCCGGATTGCTTCACGGGGACCTCGTTTCATCGGTGACGCACGGATGTGTTCGCCGTGAAAGAGAGCTGTGGGGGAACGGTGGTTGACTCTCCGCCCCGGCGAATCGCGAAGAGGCCACCGAGCAGAGCCGGGGGTGCCCGTCCCCGCGGACGCGCTCGCGCATACGTACGCGTACAGCCGGTACGAGGGGTTCCGGCCCGGCCTCCGGGCAGGCACTGTGAATGCAGAACCCGCACAGCGAGCCCCCGTTCCTGCCTAGGCGGTGACAGACACATGGCATTCGACGCCGGACGCATCTGTCTCGATCTCCTCGCCACCTCGCATCCGGCCGAACAGCTGGCCGGGGTCGGGGCGTTGTGCGTCTGGATCGGGGGCGTCGGACTGGTGCCGGACGGCACGTCGCTGGCGCACGCGGAGGGGAACTGGGTGCAGGGGTTCAGGGAACTGCGGTCGTGCATCGGACCGTTGGTGCGGTTCCCGCACGGACCGGACACCGCCCCGTACGAACGCGCTCTGCGGCGGATCAACGACCTGGCCCGGGCCGCGCCCCCCACGCCCCGTGCCGTACGCACGCGGGGCGGGGACCTCGTCCGGGAGCTGGCGGCCCCGCCCTCCTGCGCGGAGCTGCTCGCGCTCGTCGCCCGGGACGCCGTCGAGCTGCTCACCGACCCCGTCGCGCGGGCGGCCGTCCGGGAGTGCGAGGGCGACAACTGCTCGCTCGTGTACCTCGACACGTCACGGGGACGGCGCCGGCGGTGGTGTTCCAGCGAGGTCTGCGGGAACCGGGAGCGGGTGGCCCGGCACCGGCGGCGGGCCGCTCTCGCCCGCGCCTGAGCCGGCTGCCGTCCCCTTTCCGTACGTGATTTGCGTAACACGAGGTTTTCCGGAGAGCCGGGCCGGGCAGCTCGGCCGTCCCGTGACCGCCCCGGCGATGTGTCGGAAATGTAAAGATCATGCGGTGGGAATGTGCCTGCATGTCCCGCTCGTCTCGCCGCCCCCAAGAAATCCGCCGCTTCCGTTTGAACACGTCACCCCTCGCTTCCGTACGGGTGGGCGAGCGACCGACTGGGGGAACCCCCGGACACCGGAGGTGGGCGTGCGCAAGGATGCGGCCGTGGCCAATGAACGTGGATCGAGGGCCCGACATCGCATGTCCTCATCACAGCCCTCGGAACCGGATGAGGAGCTGATGCGTGCGCTGTATCGAGAGCACGCCGGACCTCTGCTCGCGTACGTCCTCCGGCTGGTCGCCGGTGACCGGCAGCGCGCCGAGGACGTCGTACAGGAAACACTCATCCGTGCCTGGAAGAACGCCGGTCAGCTCAATCGGGCGACCGGTTCGGTACGCCCCTGGCTGGTGACGGTCGCACGCCGCATCGTCATCGACGGCCACCGCAGCCGGCAGGCCCGGCCGCAGGAGGTCGATCCGTCGCCGCTGGAGGTCATCCCCGCGGAGGACGAGATCGACAAGGCGCTGTGGCTGATGACGCTGTCGGACGCGCTCGACGACCTGACCCCGGCCCATCGGGAGGTCCTGGTCGAGACGTACTTCAAGGGGCGTACGGTCAATGAGGCGGCCGAGACGCTTGGCATTCCCAGTGGCACCGTTCGCTCCCGGGTGTTCTACGCCCTGCGGTCGATGAAGCTGGCACTGGAGGAGCGGGGGGTGACGGCGTGATGAGCAATGGTTACGGGGGAGTTCAGGGATTTGGCCCCGGTGGTCCGGGTATGTCTGGTCCCATGAGTCCCGGTTCAGGATCTTCGGTGCCCAGCGAGCACGAGACGGTCGGCGCCTATGCCCTCGGGATTCTCGACGACGCCGAGGCAACCGCTTTCGAGGCTCATCTCGCGGGCTGCGAGTGGTGCGCCCAGCAGCTCGACGAGCTGGCCGGGATGGAGCCGATGCTCGCCGCGCTCGCGGATCTGCCGGGCTCCGGCAGTACGCCGTCGATCGGCGACTCGCTGTCCGCCAAGCCCACTCCGCGGCTGGTGGAGAGACTCGTCGACGAGGTGGCGGACAAGCGTGCCCAGAAGCGGCGCCGCTCCTTCTACATGATCGCCGCGGCCGCCGCGCTGATCATCGCCGGGCCGCTGGCCGCCATCGCCGCGAACAGCGGCGGCTCCGGTGGCGGGCAGGTCACGGCCTCGTCCGCGCAGACGACCTTCTCCGCCATGTCCGACAAACAGTCGGCGACCGACGCCTCGTCCGGCGCCAGCGCGACCATCGGCACGGAGCAGAAGGACTGGGGCACCCAGGCGGTCCTGGAGCTGAAGAACGTCAAGGGCCCGCTCAAGTGCTCCCTGGTGGCCGTCGCGAAGGACGGCCAGCGCGTGACCATGTCGTCGTGGTCCGTCCCGAACTGGGGCTACGGCATCCCGGACGCGAAGACCGAGGAGTCCAAGAAGCCCCTCTACATCGGCGGCGCCACGGCCTTCAAGCCGAACGAGATCGACCATTTCGAGGTCGTGACCTTCGACGGCAAGAAGCTCGTGCAGGTGGGAGCATGACGCCCGCGGCGGCCGGTACGGCCGTGCCGTAGCTTTGTCGGGCCCCCTTCGCGTACGGTTGACGGCTGCTTGGCACGTCAGAAGGGGGCCCGGTGGCCGCTCAGGTTCAGCAGTCCGCGGTCGGCTCGGTACACGGCGCACACGATTCCGTCCGTGACCGGGAGATCGGCGTCGAACAGGAACACCTGGACCGGGTGTACCGGCGGCTGGAGGAGAAGATCCACGAGGCCGAGTTCCTGATGAACGACGCGGCCCAGCGCGGCCAGGTCGGCACCCCGGGCGCGCTGGCCGAGCGCGACGCCCAGGTCTTCCGCGCGGGCATCCACCTGAACCGGCTCAACAACGAGTTCGAGGACTTCCTCTTCGGGCGGATCGACCTCCTGCTCGGCAAGGACGGGAAGAAGGGGCCCGACGGGGCCTACACGGCGGTGGAGCCGGCCGAGGGCGCCGTGCGCGAGGACGGCACGGCCGACATCGCCGAGACCCTGCACATCGGGCGTATCGGCGTCCTGGA
Organism: Streptomyces sp. MUSC 14; assembly: GCF_001866675.1. Classification (NCBI taxonomy): domain Bacteria; kingdom Bacillati; phylum Actinomycetota; class Actinomycetes; order Kitasatosporales; family Streptomycetaceae; genus Streptomyces; species Streptomyces sp. MUSC 14. The sequence goes on along the minus strand of NZ_MLYN01000019.1, from coordinate 289,243 downwards.
CGCGGACTACGCGCCGCTGGTCATCGACTGGCGGGCGCCCGCCGCCGCGCCGTTCTACCGCTCCACCCCGGTCGACCCCGGCCGGGTCGTGCGGCGCCGGGTCATCCGGTCCAAGGGGCGCCGCGTGCTCGGCGTCGAGGACGACCTCATGCGGCCCGAGCTGACCGCCCGCCTCGACGGCCGGGAGCTGCCCGTCATCGGCGACGGCGCCCTGATGGCCGCCCTCGGCCAGGCCCGCGGCCACACCATGCGGGACATCGTCTCCTCCATCCAGGCCGAGCAGGACCTCGTGATCCGGGCGCCCGCCGCCTCGGTCACCTACGTCGAGGGCGGGCCCGGGACCGGCAAGACCGCCGTCGCCCTGCACCGCGCCGCCTACCTGCTCTACCAGGACCGGCGGCGCTACTCCGGCGGCATCCTCATCGTCTCGCCGACCCCGCTGCTCGTCGCCTACACCGAGGGCGTGCTGCCCTCGCTCGGCGAGGAGGGCCAGGTCGCCATCCGTGCGATCGGCTCGCTGGTCGACGGCGCCGAGGCCACGCTGTACGACTCCCCGTCCGTGGCCCGCGCCAAGGGTTCGTACCGGATGCTGAAGGTGCTGCGGAAGGCCGCCCGGGGCGCCCTGGAGCTGGGCACCCCCGAGCCCGTGGAACAGCTCGCCCTCGACGCCCCCGACGAGGGCGAGGACACCGGGCAGTGGACCGCGGCCGCGAGCCCCACCCGGCTGCGCGTCGTCGCCTTCGGGCGGCGCCTGGAGCTGGAGGCGGCCGAGCTGGACCGCGTCCGCCGGACCGCCCTCGGCGGCACCGCGCCCGTCAACCTGCTCCGCCCGCGCGCCCGCAAGCTGCTGCTGGACGCCCTGTGGGCGCAGTCCGGCGCGGCCGGCCGGCACTCCGACCCGGAGCTGGCCGCCGAGCTGCGCTCCTCCTTCGACGAGGACGTCACCTCCGAGGACTCCTTCATCGGCTTCCTCGACGCCTGGTGGCCCGAGCTGACTCCGAAGCAGGTCCTCGCCTCCATGGCCGACGAGAAGCGGCTGGGCCGGTGGGCGCGCCGGATCCTCAACCCCGGCGAGGTCCGCAAGGTCGCCCGCGCCCTGAAGCGCGACGGCCACTCCGTGCACGACATCGCCCTGCTGGACGAGCTCCAGGCGATCCTCGGCGTCCCGGCCCGCCCGAAGAGGAAGCGGGACCTCGATCCGCTGGACCAGCTCACCGGGCTGGAGGAGCTGATGCCGGTGCGCGAGGAGAGCCAGCGGGAGCGGGCCGAGCGCCTCGCGCAGGAGCGCACCGAGTACGCGCACGTCATCGTGGACGAGGCGCAGGACCTCACGCCCATGCAGTGGCGGATGGTCGGCCGCCGCGGCCGGCACGCCACCTGGACGGTCGTCGGGGACCCCGCCCAGTCCTCCTGGTCCGACCCGGACGAGGCGGCCGAGGCCCGCGACGAGGCCCTCGGCACCCGGCCCCGGCGCCGCTTCCAGCTCACCGTGAACTACCGCAACCCCGCCGAGATCGCCGAGCAGGCCGCCAGGGTCCTCGCCCTCGCCATGCCCGGCTCGAAGGCGCCGTCCGCCGTACGGTCCACCGGTGTCGAGCCCCGTTTTGTGACAACGGACAAGGGACACAGCACCGTCGCACCGGACTCCCTGGAGCGGACCGTGCGCGCCGAGGCCGAGCGGCTGCTGGACCTGGTCGACGGCACGGTCGGCGTCGTCGTCGCCATGAACCGGCGCCAGGAGGCCCGGCGCTGGCTGGCCGGGCTCGGCGACCGGGTGGTGGCGCTCGGCAGCCTGGAGGCCAAGGGGCTGGAGTACGACGCGACGGTGGTCGTCTCGCCGGCGGAGATCGCCGACGAGTCCCCGGCCGGGCTGCGCGTCCTCTACGTGGCGCTGACCAGGGCCACCCAGCAGCTGACGGTGGTCTCGGGCGACCGGGACGAGCCCGACGCGGCCGGCGTGCCGGATCTGCTGAGGGACTGACTTTCCTGTGAACTCCCCGCAGGAGGAATGGCCCTGGGCATCCGTTTGTTAGCCTGGGTACGGCACCGGCTCGATCCAAGCCCCCGGGCCCAACCTTCGTCGCTACGAGCGACCACTTGCCGCGAGGCGAGCATGGCGGGTCGGTGTCGTAAACGTGTCAGAGACCCACGTCCGATGTGACGTGGGTCTCTTTCTTTGTCTGATCGACTCTCGTATGGTGGAAGTGGTTTTCCGAAACCAGGCACCGCTCATGAACAAAACGTCCGCAATCCGAGGCGACTATCACGTACTCACGGGTAGGTGCGACGATCGGACGGCACAACTCGCGACACGGTGAAAGCAGAGGAAGTCGGCCATGGCAACGGCGCCCAGCGTCTCCTACTCGATGACCATCCGGCTGGAGGTGCCCGCGAGCGGAACCTCCGTCTCGCAGCTCACCACCGCCGTGGAGTCCTCCGGAGGCTCGGTGACCGGCCTCGACGTCACCGCGTCCGGTCACGAGAAGCTCCGTATCGACGTGACCATCGCGGCCACCTCCACGGCCCACGCGGAGGAGATCGTCGAGAAGCTCAAGGGCGTCGAGGGCGTCACCCTCGGCAAGGTCTCCGACCGTACGTTCCTGATGCACCTCGGCGGCAAGATCGAGATGCAGTCCAAGCACCCCATCCGCAACCGTGACGACCTGTCCATGGTCTACACGCCGGGTGTGGCCCGCGTCTGCATGGCGATCGCCCAGAACCCCGAGGACGCCCGTCGCCTCACCATCAAGCGCAACTCGGTTGCGGTCGTGACGGACGGCTCCGCCGTGCTCGGCCTCGGCAACATCGGCCCGAAGGCCGCGCTGCCCGTCATGGAGGGCAAGGCGGCCCTCTTCAAACGCTTCGCCGGCATCGACGCCTGGCCGATCTGCCTGGACACCCAGGACACCGACGCGATCGTGGAGATCGTCAAGGCGATCGCCCCCGGGTTCGCCGGCATCAACCTGGAGGACATCTCCGCGCCGCGCTGCTTCGAGATCGAGGCCCGGCTGCGCGAGGCCCTCGACATCCCCGTCTTCCACGACGACCAGCACGGCACCGCGATCGTCGTCCTCGCCGCCCTGACCAACGCCCTGCGCGTCGCGGACAAGGCCATCGAGAACATCCGGGTCGTCATGTCCGGCGCCGGCGCGGCCGGTACGGCCATCCTCAAGCTGCTGCTCGCCGCGGGCGTGAAGAACGCCGTCGTCGCCGACATCCACGGCGTCGTGCACGCCGGCCGCGCGGACCTGGTGGACGCCCCGGCCGGCTCGGCGCTGCGCTGGATCGCCGACAACACCAACCCCGAGGGCCTGACCGGCACCCTGAAGGAGGCCGTGCGCGGCGCCGACGTCTTCATCGGCGTCTCCGCCCCGAACGTCCTCGACGGCGACGACGTGGCCGCCATGGCCGACGGCGCCATCGTGTTCGCGCTCGCGAACCCGGACCCCGAGGTGGACCCGGCGGTCGCCCGCCAGACGGCGGCCGTCGTGGCCACCGGCCGTTCCGACTTCCCGAACCAGATCAACAACGTGCTGGTCTTCCCGGGCGTCTTCCGCGGCCTGCTGGACGCCCAGTCCCGCACCGTCAACACCGAGATGATGCTCGCCGCGGCGCAGGCCCTCGCGGACGTGGTCAGCGAGGACGAGCTGAACCCGAACTACATCATCCCGAGCGTCTTCAACGACAAGGTCGCGGGAGCGGTCGCGGGCGCGGTGCGCGACGCGGCGAAGGCCGCGGGCGCGACGGCCTGAACGACGCTCCAGGGGCCGCCGCCCGGGTGACAGCCGAAAGGCGCCCGGGCGACGCCTCGGTGACGGCGTGTCGTACTGTGCAGGGGCTGTGAGGATCACCACGGCGGCCCCTGCGTCGGCGCGTCGTGGAACCGGCCGGTGCCGGGCGCGCTCTAGGGTGACGCCGAGCGGGCGCTTTTCGTGTGACTCCCCAGGGTGTTCTCACGACTCCTACGGGTGCCGGATTGGCTTTCCCGCCGCAGGTAGGGGCAGGATGCCACTCTGGGCGCGAGCGCATCGGCATCGCAGTGCCTCGGGCGGCACCGCCGCATGGCACACCCCAACGGCAAGAAAAACACGGGAGTAACAACATGAACCGCAGTGAGCTGGTGGCCGCGCTGGCCGATCGCGCCGAGGTGACCCGCAAGGACGCCGACGCCGTCCTGGCCGCGTTCGCCGAGACCGTCGGCGAGATCGTCGCCAAGGGCGACGAGAAGGTCACCATCCCCGGCTTCCTGACCTTCGAGCGCACCCACCGTGCCGCTCGTACCGCGCGCAACCCGCAGACCGGCGAGCCGATCAACATCCCCGCCGGCTACAGCGTGAAGGTCACCGCGGGCAGCAAGCTCAAGGAAGCGGCCAAGGGTAAGTAAGCGCTCCGCTTCGAGCGCCGGTCCACTGGAGCGCCGTTCGCCTGGAGCGCCGTGGGTGACTGCAGGTCGGCTGTGGCTGGTCGCGCAGTTCCCCGCGCCCCTTCAGGGCGCTTCAGCTGACGACGTCAAAAGGGCGGCCCCCTCGCACTGAGGGGGCCGCCCTTTTGACGTTCGCGATGCCTATCCGAGCGCCTTCCCCGGCAGTTCGACCTTCGCGCCCAGTTCGACCAGCTTCTCCATGAAGTTCTCGTAGCCGCGGTTGATGAGCTCGATGCCGTGGACGCGGGACGTGCCCTCGGCCGCCAGGGCCGCGATCAGGTACGAGAAGCCGCCGCGCAGGTCGGGGATGACCAGGTCGGCGCCCTGGAGCTTGGTCGGGCCCGACACGACCGCGGAGTGCAGGAAGTTGCGCTGGCCGAAGCGGCAGTCGGAGCCGCCGAGGCACTCGCGGTAGAGCTGGATGTGGGCGCCCATCTGGTTCAGGGCCGAGGTGAAGCCGAGGCGGGACTCGTAGACCGTCTCGTGGATGATGGACAGGCCCGTGGCCTGGGTGAGGGCCACCACCAGCGGCTGCTGCCAGTCGGTCTGGAAGCCGGGGTGCACGTCCGTCTCCAGCGCGATGGACTTCAGCTGGCCGCCCGGGTGCCAGAAGCGGATGCCCTCGTCGTCGATCTCGAAGGCGCCGCCCACCTTCCGGTAGGTGTTCAGGAACGTCATCATCGAGCGCTGCTGGGCGCCGCGGACGTAGATGTTGCCATTGGTCGCGAGCGCGGCCGAGGCCCAGGAGGCGGCCTCCAGACGGTCCGACAGGGCGCGGTGGGTGTAGCCGCCCAGCTTGTCCACACCGGTGATGCGGATCGTGCGGTCGGTGTCCATCGCGATGATCGCGCCCATCTTCTGCAGCACGCAGATGAGGTCCTCGATCTCCGGCTCGACGGCCGCGTTGGACAACTCGGTGACACCCTCGGCCAGTACGGCTGTCAGCAGCACCTGTTCGGTCGCGCCCACGGAGGGGTAGGGCAGGCGGATCTTCGTGCCGCGCAGCCGCTGCGGCGCCTCCAGGTACTGCCCGTCCGCCCGCTTCTCGATGGTCGCGCCGAACTGCCGCAGCACGTCGAAGTGGAAGTCGATGGGCCGGCCGCCGATGTCGCAGCCGCCGAGGCCCGGGATGAAGGCGTGGCCCAGACGGTGCAGCAGCGGGCCGCAGAAGAGGATCGGGATACGGCTGGAACCGGCGTGGGCGTCGATGTCGGCCACGTTGGCGCTCTCGACGTGCGTCGGGTCCAGGACCAGCTCCCCGGGCTCGTCGCCCGGACGGACCGTCACCCCGTGCAGCTGGAGCAGACCGCGCACGACACGCACGTCACGGATGTCCGGAACATTGCGCAGTCGGCTCGGGCCGCTGCCCAGCAGGGCGGCGACCATGGCCTTCGGTACGAGGTTCTTCGCACCGCGGACACGGATCTCGCCCTCGAGCGGGGTGCCGCCGTGGACAAGCAGTACGTCGTCAGAGCCGTTGACGGTCATGAATCTCGCGTTCCGATGAGATGGGCAGGGGCGGCCGATCACTGTTGCGCGCGGGCCGGGAGGGACAGCGTAGTCGCCGATCACCCCCCGTTCGTAAGCCCAAGGACCGCCAAGACTCGTCATAGGTGTGTCACAACACGAACCGTTCCCTTTCGGGCACATGGGGTCACCGCGGCACGCGTGCGCCGGGCCCGCTTCCCTGCGCCCGCCCGTCTCCCGCCACCGCCCTCGAACGAGGCCTTCGCAGGCCACACCTTTGGATTCATGCTGCGCCCCCCTGAATGCCCGGCATCGGCCCCCCACACCGGTCGAAGATGCGGGATCATGTCTGGCATGACCGAGGTGTCCTCGCTCACAGGGCGGCTGCTCGTGGCAACACCCGCCCTGGCGGACCCGAACTTCGACCGTGCGGTGGTGCTCCTTCTCGACCACGACGAGGAGGGCTCCCTCGGTGTCGTCCTCAACCGTCCGACCCCCGTGGACGTGGGCGACATCCTGGAGGGCTGGGCCGACCTCGCCGGTGAGCCCGGAGTGGTCTTCCAGGGCGGGCCCGTCTCGCTGGACTCGGCGCTCGGTGTCGCGGTCATCCCGGGCGGCGCGGCCGGTGACCGCGCGCCGCTCGGCTGGCGCCGGGTGCACGGCGCGATCGGCCTGGTCGACCTGGAGGCCCCGCCGGAGCTGCTCGCCTCGGCCCTCGGTTCCCTGCGGATCTTCGCCGGGTACGCGGGCTGGGGCCCGGGCCAGCTGGAGGACGAGCTGGTCGAGGGCGCCTGGTACGTGGTCGAGTCCGAGCCGGGGGACGTCTCCTCGCCGGCCCCGGAGCGGCTGTGGCGCGAGGTGCTGCGCCGCCAGCGCAACGAACTGGCGATGGTGGCCACGTATCCGGACGACCCTTCGCTCAACTGATGGGTGTGAGCTTCAGTACCCTGGGCGGTATGAGCACTCTTGAGCCCGAGCCCGGGGCTGGTACGGGGACCCTCGTAGAGCCGACACCACAGGTGTCCCACGGCGACGGCGACCACGAGCGCTTCGCCCACTACGTCCAGAAGGACAAGATCATGGCGAGCGCCCTCGACGGCACCCCCGTCGTGGCGCTGTGCGGCAAGGTGTGGGTGCCCGGCCGCGACCCGAAGAAGTACCCCGTGTGTCCCATGTGCAAGGAGATCTACGAGTCCATGGGCAGCGGCGACGACAAGGGCGGCGACAAGAAGAAGTAGTCCCCGCCGGCTGAGGTTTCCAAAGCCCTCGGGGCGCGTTACGGCGCGCCCCGAGGGCTTTGGCGTGTCACGAAGTGGTGGAGACCTCTTGTCGGCATGTCCCTGTTGTCCTTAGCCTCCAAGCCTGTTGTGCAGAGCGAAACATTCATTGCATATGCTGCAACGAAGCTCGGAGGGTCACTCCATGAAGTTCGCTCCCCGGCGGCCCGTGTTCCTCGCGGCCGTCGCAGCCGTCGCCGTCGTCGCCACCGCCTGTGCACCGCAGACCTCCGCCAACACCGCCTCGGACCGGGACGACAGGACCGGCACCCTGCGGATGTGGCTCTTCCAGGAGGTCGGCAACGGGCCGAAGCAGAAGGTGGTCGACTCGGTCGTCGCCGCCTTCGAGAAGGCCCACAAGGACACGAAGGCCGACGTCGAGTACATCCCCGTCGAGACCCGCGCCCAGCGCGTCAAGGCGGCGTTCAACGATCCGAAGTCCGCGCCGGACGTCATCGAGTACGGCAACACCGACACCGCCGGCTACGTCCACGACGGCGGACTCCTCGACGTGACCGGGCAGTTCGCCGCCTGGGGCGAGACCAAGGACACCGACGCGACCGCCCGGCAGTCGGTCACCGTGGCCGGAAAGGTCTACGGTGCCCCGTTCTACGTCGGCGTCCGCGCCCTGTACTACCGCACCGACGTCTTCCGCGACCTCGGTCTGAAGCCGCCCACGTCCCTGGCCGAGCTGGCGACCACGGCCCGCACGATCCACGCGAAGCGCCCCGACCTGTACGGCCTGGCGGTCGGCGGCGCGTACACCTACGGCGCGATGCCCTTCATCTGGGCGAACGGCGGCGAACTGGCCACCGGCAAGGGCGGGTCGTACGCCTCCGCGCTGGACAGCGCGCAGGCCCGCAAGGGCATCAAGGCCTACACGGACCTCTTCTCCGACGCCAACTGCCCGCCCGCCAGGTGCGCCGGCATGGGCGGCAACGACACGGTGACCGCGTTCGCCGCGGGCAAGGCGGGCATGGCGATCGGCGGCGACTTCAGCCACGCGGCCGTCGAGGCCGGGAAGGTCAGGGGCGAGTACGCCGTCGTACCGCTGCCCGGAGTGACCCCGGGCTCGATCGCCCCGGCCTTCGCCGGCGGCAACAACATCGGCGTCCTGAAGAGCACCACGCACCGCACGCTCGCGGTGGACCTGATGGAGCGGCTGGCGTCGAAGAGGACCCAGGCCGCGATGTTCGACGCGATGGGATTCCTGCCGACGTTCCCGGACGTCCGTGACCGGGCCGCAGCGAGGCAGCCGTTCGTGAAGCCCTTCGTGGCGACGCTGGCCGCCGGTACGAAGTTCGTGCCGGCCTCGCCCGCGTGGGCCCAGATCGACTCCTCGCTGGTGCTGCCGACGATGTTCCAGGAGGTCGTCAGCGGCAAGCAGGGCGTGGACGCGGCGGCGAAGGAAGCGGCGTCGAAGATGGACCAGGCGTTCGGCTCCGCCGGATGAGGGGGCTGCGGCAGAGGAGCGTCCCCTGGCTGTATCTGGCGCCCGCCCTCGTCGTCCTCGCCGCCCTCCTCGCCTACCCCATCTGGCAGCTCGGCCTGATCTCGCTGTTCAAGTACACCCAGGCCCAGGTCAGCGGCGGCGAGCCGACCAGCTTCCGGGGGCTGGGGAACTACGCCGACCTGTTCTCCGACGGGCAGTTCTGGCAGGTGCTGCTGGTCACCGTGGTGTTCGCGGCGGCCTGCGTCGTGTCCACCCTGGCCGTCGGGTGCGCGCTCGCCGTGCTGCTCACGCGCGTGCGTGCACTGCCGCGGCTGGCGCTGATGCTGGCCGCGCTGGGCGCGTGGGCGACACCGGCGGTCACCGGCTCAACGGTGTGGCTGTTCCTGTTCGACCCCGACTTCGGGCCGGTGAACCGGGTCCTCGGGCTCGGCGACCACGCGTGGACGTACGGACGGTACAGCGCGTTCCTGCTGGTGCTGCTCGAAGTGGTGTGGTGTTCCTTCCCGTTCGTGATGGTGACCGTCTACGCCGGGATCCGCGCCGTGCCCGCCGAGGTGCTGGAGGCCGCCGCGCTGGACGGCGCCTCGCAGTGCCGGATCTGGCGCTCGGTGCTCGCGCCGATGCTGCGGCCGGTCCTCACCGTCGTCACGATCCAGTCGGTCATCTGGGACTTCAAGGTGTTCACGCAGATCTACGTCATGACGAACGGCGGCGGCATCGCGGGCCAGAACCTGGTGCTGAACGTGTACGCATACCAGAAGGCGTTCGCCTCCTCGCAGTACGGGCTCGGCTCGGCGATCGGCGTGGTGATGCTGCTGATCCTGCTCATCGTGACCCTGTTGTACCTGCGGATACTGCGCCGGCGGGGGGAGGAGCTGTGAGGCGCCCGTGGCGGTTGTGCGCGGAAGGCGTGGCACTGCTCGTCGCCGCGGCGGTGGCCTTCCCGCTGTACTGGATGGTGCTCAGCGCCTTCAAACCGGCCGGCGAGATCCGCTCGGCCGAGCCGCAGCCGTGGACCTGGTCGCCGTCGCTGGATTCCTTCCGGCGGGTTTTCGGACAGCAGGAATTCGGCCGGTACTTCGTCAACAGCGTGGTGGTCGCGGGCAGTGTGGTGATCGTCTCGGCGCTGATCGCGTTTCTCGCCGCGACCGCCGTGACGCGATTCCGGTTCCGCTTCCGGACCACCTTGCTGATCGTGTTCCTGGTGGCCCAGACGGTGCCCGTGGAAGCCCTCACGATCCCGCTGTTCTTCCTCATGCGGGACTTCGGACAGCTGAACACGCTCGGTGCCCTGATCCTGCCCCAGATCGCCTTCTCACTGCCGTTCGCGATCTGGATGCTGCGGGGGTTCGTAAAGGCCGTTCCCGAGGCGCTGGAAGAGGCCGCGTACCTCGACGGGGCGAGCCGTGCGCGATTCCTCTGGCAGATCCTTTTCCCGCTCGTGCTGCCCGGACTGGTGGCCACGAGCGTGTTTTCCTTCATCTCGGCATGGAACGACTTCCTGTTCGCCAAGTCCTTCATCATCAGCGACACCTCGCAGTCGACCCTGCCGATGGCCCTGCTGGTGTTCTACAAACCGGACGACCCGGACTGGGGCGGGGTCATGGCCGCGTCCACGGTGATGACGATTCCGGTGCTGGTCTTCTTCGTACTCGTACAGCGACGTCTGGTCTCCGGGCTGGGCGGAGCGGTAAAGGACTGACGTGACTGACATGGTTGATGTGATTCCCGCACCCGCGAGCATCGCCGGGAACCCGTCCGGCTCCGTACGTCTCGACGCCGGCACGGCACTGCAGACCCTGCCCGGCACGGAGGGCACCGCGCGCTGGCTGCGGGCCACCGTGGGCGCGGCGACCGGCCTGCCGTTGCCGGAGGACTCCGCCCGCCCGGACCGGATCGTGCTCGGCGTCGATCCCGGCCTGCCGCCCGAGGGCTACCGCCTCGTCACCGACGCGCAACCCCTGCGCATCGAGGGCGGCGGCCCCGCCGGTGTCTTCTGGGGCGCCCAGACCCTGCGTCAACTGCTCGGCGCCGACGCCTTCCGGCGGGCGCCGCTGCGGCGGGACCGGGTCTGGGAGGTGCCCGCCGTCACCGTCGAGGACAGCCCGCGATTCCGCTGGCGCGGTCTTCTCCTCGACGTCGCACGGCACTTCATGCCCAAGGAAGGCGTGCTGCGCTACCTCGACCTGATGGCCGCGCACAAACTCAACGTCCTCCACTTCCATCTGACCGACGACCAGGGCTGGCGCATCGAGATCAAGCGCTACCCGAGGCTGACCGAGACCGCCTCGTGGCGCTCCCGGTCGAAATTCGGTCACCGGGCCTCCCCGCTGTGGGAGGAGAAGCCGCACGGCGGTTACTACACCCAGGACGACATCCGGGAGATCGTCGCCTACGCCGCCGAGCGGCATATCGCCGTCGTCCCGGAAATCGACGTACCGGGACACTCGCAGGCCGCCATCGCCGCGTACCCGGAGCTCGGCAACACCGACGTCATCGACACCACCGCCCTGACCGTCATGGACACCTGGGGGATCTCCTCCAACGTACTCGCCCCCACCGACAACACCCTGCGCTTCTACGAGGGGGTGCTGGAGGAGGTCCTGGAGCTGTTCCCGGTGGACGCGGGGGACTTCGCCGAGTTCTCCGACCTGTCGAGGTTCGTGCACATCGGCGGCGACGAATGCCGCAAGGAGCAGTGGACCGGGTCGGTCACCGCGAAGAACCGGATCGCGGATCTCGGGCTGGCCGACGAGGACGCGTTGCAGTCGTGGTTCATCGGGCACTTCGACGCGTGGCTCTCCGCGCGCGGACGACGGCTGATCGGCTGGGACGAGATCCTGGAGGGCGGGCTCGCCGAGGGCGCCGCGGTGTCCTCCTGGCGCGGCTTCGGCGGCGGGATCGCGGCCGCGCGGGCCGGCCACGACGTCGTCATGTGCCCCGAGCAGTACGTGTATCTGGACCACCGTCAGGCCCCGGGCGAGGACGAGCCGGTGCCGATCGGCTTCGTGCGCACCCTGGAGGACGTCTACCGGTTCGAACCGGTTCCGGACGGGCTGACGGAGGCCGAGGCCCGGCATGTGCTGGGCACTCAGGCCAACGTCTGGACCGAGGTGATGGAGGACACCGCGCGCGTGGACTACCAGACCTTCCCGCGGCTCGCGGCCTTCGCCGAGGTGGCCTGGAGCAGCCTGCCCGCCCCGGGGGAACGGGACTTCACCGGCTTCGAACGCCGGATGGCCGCCCACTACGCGCGACTTGACGCCCTCGGGGTCGCTTACCGGCCACCCGCCGGGCCCCGGCCGTGGCAGATGCGCCCCGGCGTCCTCGGCCGCCCGATCGAGGGGGCGCCGCCGAGCAAGTGACCGTACCGAACACGCGGTGAAAAGCGCGCCAAGAGTCACCGAAGAGTGTCAATCGGTGCGCACCGGTGAAGCCGCGCCAAATCGGTCCATCTCCATGTTGAGATGGGCGAATGCCTCCTAGTGCCTGCTAGCGGACCCCCGCGTTCGGCCCTTGCGAAGATGTGCCAGAGTTGCCACGTCCGCCCTGTGAGCACGTACCGTACGGCCACACAGGTGGGACCAGGTGGGGCAGCGGGAAGGGGCAGCCGGTTTGACCACGCACGCACCGCAGGCGGCGCAGGCCGTCACGCTGCCCACGACGCTGGACGAGGCGGTGGCGGCTCTCGGCGCCATGCCCACCGCCGTGCCCGTCGCGGGCGGCACCGACCTGATGGCCGCCGTCAACTCCGGCCAGCTCAGGCCCGCCGCCCTGGTGGGCCTCGGGCGGATCAGCGAGATCCGCGGCTGGCAGTACCAGGACGGCCACGCGCTGCTCGGCGCGGGCCTCACGCACGCGCGCATGGGCCGCCCCGACTTCGCGGCCCTGATCCCGGCGCTCGCCGCCGCCGCGCGCGCCGCGGGCCCGCCGCACATCCGCAACGCCGGCACCCTGGGCGGCAACATCGCCTCGGCCGCCCCCACCGGGGACGCGCTGCCGGTGCTGGCCGCCCTGGAGGCGACGCTGATCATCGCGGGCCAGGGCGGAGCCCGCCGGGAGATCCCGGTGTCGCACCTGCTGGCCGGCATGGAGATGCTGCGCGGCGGCGAACTCATCGGCTACGTGCGCGTACCGCTCCTGCACGCCCCGCAGGTCTTCCTGAAGGCGACCGGGCGCACCGGACCCGGCCGCTCGCTGGCCTCCGTGGCCCTCGTCCTCGACCCCGCCCGGCGCGGAGTGCGGTGCGCCGTCGGCGCCATAGCGCCGATGCCGCTGCGGCCGCTGGAGGCCGAGCAGTGGGTCGCGCAGCTGATCGACTGGGACAACGACCGCGCGCTGGTGCCGGAGGCCCTGACCGCCTTCGGCGAGTACGTCGCCGCGGCCTGCATCCCGGACCCGGCACCGGAGTCCGACGGCTCGGTGCCCGCGCTTCCGCCCGCCGTACTGCACCTGCGGCGCACCGTCGCCGCACTGGCCCGACGAGCACTGGGGAGGGCGCTGTCGTGACCGCCGACGACCGGCACGGAGAGGGCACGCCCCAGGGCGGGGGCCGCTGGGACCCGCTGCCCCAGGGCGACTACGACGACGGCGCCACCGCCTTCGTCAAGCTTCCCGAGGGCGGCATCGACGCCCTGCTGTCCGGCGACACCCCGCTGGCCGCGCCGGGGCACGGCTACGTGCCGCCGCAGATAGCGGTTGCCCCCGGCGCCGGCGACCCGGCCGCGCCCGGCGTCTGGACCGCGCCCGCGGGCGGTGCCGAGTGGCCCGACCCGAACGCCGTGCCCCAGACCCCCGGCGCGGACGACCGGTTCACCTACGAGCCCGCCGCCACCCAGCAGTGGACCTTCGAGGATCCGGGCGCCCCGGCGGCCCCCGCCGTCCCCGGGCACGACGTCACCGGGCAGTGGTCGATCCCCGTCGCCGAAGGCGATCTTCCGGACGAATCGGGCGAGTTCACCACGTCGTCCCTGGTCGAGCAGTGGGGCGGCGGCACCCCGCCGGCCACCCTGCCCGGCGGCGCGCCCGCGCCCTGGGCGACCCAGGACACCGGCGGTCCCTGGGACCACCGTCCCGACGACGGGCAGCCCCCGGCCGCCCACCCACTGCCCGACCACACCGGCGCGCACCCGGCGGGCGGTTCGCCGGCGCAGGCGTACGCCGGGGAGCAGGCACAGGCGTACGCCGGGGAGCGCTACGGGCACGAGCAGGCCGGTCACGCACCGGCGGAACACCGGGACGCCGGGCACACCGAGCCCGAGCGGGCGGACGCCGGTTACGCGGACGCCGGTTACCCGGAGGCCGCTCACACCGGCGAGTTCACCGGCTTCGCCGAGGCCGCCACTCCCGCGGAGCCCGCCGGTTTCGCCGAGGTCACGGCGCCCGCCGAGCCTGCCGGCGCCGCCCCGCCCACCGAACTCCCGGCTCCCGCCGGGCCCGTGGCACCGCGGGCCGGGTCGGCGGCGGTGCCGGACCCGGACGGCCGGGACGGTCACGCCGACCATGACGGTCCCGCACCCGTGGAAGCCGCTGGGCGCCCCGCTGACGGCCCCGAGGGCCACGAGGAGCCCGAGAGGCCGACCGAGGCCCGGCGGGCCGTGACAGCGCCCGCCGGGCCCGCCACGGAAGCCGTGGGCGTCGTGGACGCCGCGCGGGCGACCGCCGCCCACGAGGACGACCGGGCCGCCGACGCGCCCGGGACCGCCGTTCCGGCGACGGACGACACGTCCGACGCGGGCACCGAGGAGCCCGCCGGCGACGACGCCGCGCCCGCGCGCGAGGCGGCACTCGCCGAGGAGCACGCCGCGCCGCTCCCGCCCGCCGACGACCACCCCCTCGCCTCGTACGTGCTGCGCGTCAACGGCACCGACCGTCCCGTCACCGACGCCTGGATCGGCGAGTCGCTGCTGTACGTGCTGCGCGAGCGGCTCGGCCTCGCGGGCGCCAAGGACGGCTGCTCGCAGGGCGAGTGCGGGGCCTGCAACGTCCAGGTCGACGGCCGGCTGGTCGCCTCCTGCCTGGTCCCGGCGGTCACCGCGGCCGGCAGCGAGGTGCGTACCGTCGAGGGCCTCGCCGCCGACGGACGGCCCTCCGACGTGCAGCGCGCGCTCGCCCGGTGCGGCGCCGTGCAGTGCGGTTTCTGCGTGCCCGGCATGGCGATGACCGTGCATGACCTGCTGGAGGGCAACCCCGCGCCGACCGAGCTGGAGACCCGGCAGGCGCTGTGCGGCAACCTGTGCCGCTGCTCCGGCTACCGCGGTGTCCTGCGGGCCGTCCAGGACGTCGTCGCCGAGCGCGAGGCGGCCCACGCCCCCGCCGGTGACGGAACGGACGCGGACGAGGCACGCATCCCGCACCAGGCGGGCCCCGGCGCCGGCGGCGTCCACCCGTCGGCGTTCGAGGCGCCCGGCGCGTTCGACACACCGCGGAGCGGCCACGGCACAGCCGACGGACAGCACGGCCACGACGGCTACGGCGACACGGCGGACGCGTACGGCACGCCGCCGTACGGCACACCGGGACCGCAGGGTTCGTACGACCCGCAGGATCCGCACGGCACGCACGACCAGCACTACGGCCAGGACGGAGGCCAGGTGTGAGCAACGAAGCGGCCATGGCGCCCACCGCCGCGGAACCCGACGCCGACGGCGAGCCGTCGCACGGCATCGGTGCGTCCCTGACGCACGCCGACGCCCGCGCCAAGACGGAGGGCACCTTCCCGTACGCCGCCGACCTGTGGGCCGAGGGCCTGCTGTGGGCGGCCGTCCTGCGCTCGCCGCACGCGCACGCGCGCATCGTGAACATCGACACCACGCACGCGCGTGAGATGCCCGGCGTGCGCGCCGTCATCACGCACGAGGACGTGCCCGGCACCCCGCGCCACGGCCGGGGCACCCCCGACCGCCCGGTGTTCGCCTCCGAGGTCGTACGCCACCACGGGGAGCCCATCGCCGCCGTCGCCGCCGACCACCCCGACACCGCGCGGATGGCCGCCGCCGCCGTCATCGTCGAGTACGAAGTACTCGATCCGGTCACCGACCCGGAGCAGGCCTTCGAGGCCGAACCGCTGCACCCCGACGGCAACCTGATCCGGCACATCCCGCTGCACCACGGCGACCCGGAGGCCGCCGGTGAGATCGTGGTCGAGGGCCTGTACCGCATAGGGCGCCAGGACCCGGCCCCGATCGGCGCCGAGGCCGGCCTCGCCGTGCCCCGCCCCGACGGCGGCGTGGAGCTGTACCTGGGCTCCACCGACCCGCACGCCGACCGCAACACCGCCGCCGCCTGCTACGGCCTGTCCCCCGATCGGGTGAAGATCGTCGTCACCGGGGTGCCGGGCGCCACCGCCGACCGCGAGGACCAGGGCTTCCAGCTCCCGCTCGGCCTGCTCGCGCTCAAGACCGGCTGCCCGGTGAAACTCACGGCCACGCGCGAGGAGTCCTTCCTCGGCCACACCCACCGCCACCCCACCCTGCTGCGCTACCGCCACCACGCCGACGCCGAGGGCAGGCTGGTGAAGGTCGAGGCGCAGATCCTGCTGGACGCGGGCGCGTACGCCGACACCTCCGCCGACGCACTCGCCGCCGCCGTGTCCTTCGCGTGCGGACCGTACGTCGTCCCGAACGCCTTCATCGAGGGCTGGGCCGTACGCACCAACAACCCGCCCTCCGGCCATGTGCGCGGCGAGGGCGCGATGCAGGTGTGCGCCGCCTACGAGGCCCAGATGGACAAGCTGGCGAAGAAGCTGGGCGCGGACCCGGCCGAGCTGCGCCTGCGCAACGTCCTCGCGACGGGGGACGTCCTGCCGATCGGCCAGACGGTGACCTGCCCGGCGCCGGTCGCCGAACTCCTCCAGGCGGTAAGGGACTTCCCGCTGCCGGCGCTGCCCAAGGACGAGCCCGAGCAGGACTGGCTGCTGCCCGGCGGCCCCGAGGGCGCGGGCGAGCCGGGCGCGGTGCGCCGGGGCGTCGGCTACGGCCTGGGCATGGTGCACATGCTCGGCGCGGAGGGCGCCGACGAGGTGTCCACGGCGACGGTGAAGGTCCACGACGGCGTGGCGACCGTGCTGTGCGCGGCGGTGGAGACCGGCCAGGGCTTCACGACCCTCGCCCGCCAGATCGTCCAGGAGACCCTCGGCATCGAGGAAGTCCACGTGGCCCCGGTCGACACCGACCAGCCGCCGGCCGGCGCGGGCTGCCGGGGTCGGCACACCTGGGTGTCGGGCGGCGCGGTCGAGCGGGCGGCCAAGATGGTCCGCACCCAGCTCCTCCAGCCGCTCGCCCACAAGTTCGGCATGTCCACCGAGCTGCTCCAGATCACCGACGGCAAGATCACGTCGTACGACGGCGTCCTGTCGACCACCGTCACGGAGGCGATGGAGGGCAAGGAGCTGTGGGCCACGGCGCAGTGCCGCCCGCATCCCACCGAGCCGCTGAACGCCGCGGGCCAGGGCGACGCCTTCGTCGGACTGGCCTTCTGCGCGATCCGCGCGGTGGTGGACGTCGACATCGAGCTGGGCTCGGTGCGGGTGGTGGAGCTGGCGCTCGCCCAGGACGTCGGCCGGATCCTGAACCCGGCGCAGCTGGCGGCCCGGATCGAGGCGGGCGTCACCCAGGGCGTGGGCATCGCGCTCACGGAGAACCTCCGCACGCCGCGTGGCCTGGTCCGGCACCCGGACCTGACCGGATACGCCCTGCCGACCGCCCTGGACGTGCCGGACATCCAGATCGTGAAGCTGGTCGAGGAGCGGGACGTGGTCGCGCCCTTCGGCGCCAAGTCGGTCAGCGCGGTGCCGGTCGTGACGGCGCCGGCGGCGATCGCCTCCGCCGTCCGCGCGGCCACCGGCCGCCCGGTCAACCGCCTCCCGATCCGCCCGCAGGCGGCGGTGGCGACGGACCGCTGAGCAGCGCTCCGCGCGACCGTACCGTTCGACCCGGCCGCCCCTGCCGCAACGCCTGCCGGCGGCCGCACGGGGAACCGCGCCGGCGCGCAACGTCCGCGGGTCGGCTGACGTCCTTCCTGGCGAGGGGCGTTGTCAGTGGGGCGGCGTAGTCTGCGGGAGCAGTGGGGCGGCAGCGCTCCGGGACGTACGCCGGGCAGTCACGGACGTACGTCGGACCACTGACGGGGACGGACGATCGCGGGGGAGCGATGAGCACGACCGACACCGGGATCACGGCGATCACACTGACGGAGGCGGAGCTGGACCGCTACGTCACGCACGCGCCGACGCGCGGCCTGCTCGGCGGCGCCGGACTGCCCGTGGCCACCGACCTGCTGACCTTCTCCCCGCTGCGCACCCACGGCCTGCGCACACTCGCCGACGCCGCCGACGCCCCCTTCCGGCTGGCGGAGGAGCTGCGCGGCCGGCTGGTCATCGGCGAGCTGCTGAACCCGGCCGGCATGGAGCGCGAGTCGATCCTGCTCGACGGCGCCACGGGCGAGCTCACGACGGCCTACCTCTGCGACCCCTCGGACCCCCGCCCCTTCGCACCCTCCCTCGCCACGCTGCTGCGCTTCGCCGCGGTCACCGAGGAACTCGCGGGCCTGCGCGGCCGTTTCGCCTCCCTGGCGGGCCGGTACGGCCCCGAGACGGCCGCCGAGGCCACGCGCCGCCTGCTGTCCCTCTTCGAGGAGGGCGCGAACGGCGCGATCCCGCCGTACTGGAAGGCGGCGGCCCTGATCCGCCCGCTCTCCCTCGTCGCCGGCGCCGGCACGGCCCGCGGTCTCGCCCTGGACGTCCCCGCGCGCGTCCTGGACCAGGAGTTCGGACCGGGCCGGGTGACCCGCTTCGAGGAGGTCGACTTCCCCCCGACGCTCACCCACGAGCCGACCCGCCGCTTCCTGTGCGGGACCGGCCTGCCGGAACAGGCGGTGCTCTTCTCCACGGACACGGACGTCCCCCTCCCGACCCTGCGCGAGTACTACACGCAGGAGCGCCCGGGTGACTTCCCCCTGGCCGAACTCCCCGCCCACGCCGACCACTTGATCCGCCTCGGCCGGCTACTGGAGGACGCCGGCCTGCTGGTCGACGGCAGAACGGGCGCGGTCCTGACCTTCAGCGAGCCGGACGCCACGCTCCAGCCCCTGAACACGGACGTCTCCACCCTCGCCTTCACCCTCTGGCTGCTGCACCACGAGCGCGCCATCCACCGCCACCTGCACCACGAACTGGCCACCCTGACCTACGAGGACCTGGCCGCGGCCATGCTCCACACCCTGACGTCCGTGGACCCCACGGGCACCACCCCGGACACGGACTGGCACTACTGGACGGAAGCCTTCCAGGACGAAGCGGGCGGAGTGCTCTGAAGCACCCCGCCCGCGGGAGAGGCCGTGGCGGGAATCGAACCCACGTAACTCGCTTTGCAGGCGAGCCCCTCAACCACTCGGGCACACGGCCGTGTTCGGTTGTTCCTTCTCGGCCGTGATGGGGATCGGACCCACGTGACTCCCCGCGAGCGGAGCTCGCTGATGGATGCAGCGCGGGCGAGCCCCTCAACCACTCGGGCACACGGCCGTGTTCGTGGGGATGAACTTACGGGGGGTGGTGGGCGGGCTCAAGGGAGGCGGGCGGGCTGCAACGCGACTGCCATACCGCGTTCATGAAACGGGGGGCGTACGACCAAGGTCGCAGGCCGGACCGGTCTCCCGACAGGGGTGAACGTGGCTTGTGGACCTTACGCTGACGGGCATGACCGCCCTGGAGCCCCGCGACGCCGACGTCGTGACCGAAGCCGCCGAGACCGACGCCGACAGTGGAACGGGCGGCGTGCTGAGCCGGTCGTACCGGGCGCTCAGCGTCGGGATGGTCTCCGTCGTGCTGCTGATCGCGTTCGAGGCGACCGCCGTCGGGACCGCGATGCCGGTCGCCGCGCGGGAGCTGGACGGGGTGGCGCTGTACGCGTTCGCGTTCTCCGGCTACTTCACGACCAGCCTGTTCGGCATGGTGCTCTCGGGCCAGTGGTCCGACCGGCGTGGTCCGCTCGGGCCGTTGAGCGCCGGCATCGCGGGCTTCGCCGCCGGGCTCGTCATCGCCGGCACCGCTCGGAGCATGTGGGTGTTCATCCTGGGGCGGGCCGTACAGGGGCTCGGCGGCGGACTGGTGATCGTGGCGCTGTACGTCGTCGTCGGCCGCGCCTACCCCGAGCGGCTGCGGCCCGCGATCATGGCGGCCTTCGCGGCGGGCTGGGTCGTCCCCTCCGTCGTCGGCCCCCTCGCGTCCGGCGCCGTCACCGAGCACCTCGGCTGGCGCTGGGTCTTCCTCGGCATCCCGGTCCTCGTCCTGCTCCCGCTCGCCCTCGCCCTGCCGCAGATACGACGCCGGGCGTCCGGCCCGGTGCACAAGGACCAGGCCGGCGGATCGTTCGACCGGCGGCGGATCCGGCTGGCCCTCGGCATCTCTCTCGGCGCCGGCCTCCTCCAGTACGCCGCCCAGGACCTGCGGCCCCTCGCCGTACTCCCCGCACTGGCCGGTGCCGCCCTGCTCGTGCCCGCCGTCCTCGGCCTCCTCCCGCGCGGCACCTACCGGGCCGCCCGCGGCCTGCCCTCCGTCGTGCTGCTGCGCGGTCTGTCCGCCGGTTCCTTCATCGTCGCCGAGTCCTTCGTGCCGCTGATGCTCGTCACCCAGCGCGGCCTGTCGCCGACGCTCGCCGGGTTCTCGCCGGCGGCGGGCGGGGTGACCTGGGCGCTGGGCTCGTATCTGCAGTCCCGGCCGCGCATGGCGCCGTACCGGGAGCGGCTGATGACCGCCGGGATGGTGCTGGTCGCCGCCGCCGTCGCCATCGCGCCCAGCGTGCTCGTGCACGCCGTGCCCGTCTGGACCGTCGCCGTCGCCTGGGCCTTCGGCTGCCTCGGCATGGGTCTGGTGATCTCCTCCACCAGCGTGCTCCTGCTCCGGCTGTCCGCCCCGGAGGAGGCCGGCGCCAACTCCGCCGCGCTCCAGATCTCCGACGCCCTGGCCAACGTCGTCCTCCTCGCCGCCACCGGTGCCGCCTTCGCGGCCCTGGGCGGCGGCAGCGCCGCGGCCACCACCGCCGACGGCCCCCGTCCCCTCGCCTTCGCGGCCGTCTTCCTGCCGATGGCGGGGGTCGCGCTGGTGGGGGCGTGGGTGACCCGGCGACTGCGCGCCTGACAGCGATCACGCCGGCGATCACGCCCCGGGGGCGCCGGTGATCACCGCCGCTGTGATGTGGATCCCACCCGCGGGCGACCCACCCTCGTCCGGGCGTTGACGGCCGTGCGACGCCGGTAGGGTGGCCCGGTTGTCATACGTGG
Organism: Streptomyces sp. MUSC 14; assembly: GCF_001866675.1. Lineage (NCBI taxonomy): Bacteria > Bacillati > Actinomycetota > Actinomycetes > Kitasatosporales > Streptomycetaceae > Streptomyces > Streptomyces sp. MUSC 14. The sequence continues at coordinate 268,347 of NZ_MLYN01000019.1, read as the reverse complement.
CCGAGCGCCGAGCCCCCAGAACGAGCCCCACAAAACGGAGACCGTGACTACCACCGCCGCTTCCGCTTCCTCCACGTCGTCGTCCCACCACCTCTCGCCCGCCTTCCCCGGCCGGGCCCCCTGGGGTACCGCCAGCAAGCTGCGTGCCTGGCAGCAGGGGGCGATGGAGAAGTACGTACAGGAGCAGCCGCGCGACTTCCTCGCCGTCGCCACGCCCGGCGCCGGCAAGACGACCTTCGCGCTGACGCTCGCCTCCTGGCTGCTGCACCATCACGTCGTGCAGCAGGTGACCGTGGTCGCGCCGACCGAGCACCTGAAGAAGCAGTGGGCCGAGGCCGCCGCCCGCATCGGCATCAAGCTCGACCCCGAGTACAGCGCCGGACCGCTCGGCCGGGACTACGACGGGGTCGCCGTCACGTACGCCGGTGTCGGCGTGCGGCCCATGCTGCACCGCAACCGCGTCGAGCAGCGCAAGACCCTCGTCATCCTCGACGAGATCCACCACGCCGGTGACTCCAAGTCCTGGGGCGAGGCGTGTCTGGAGGCCTTCGAGCCCGCCACCCGCCGGCTCGCGCTGACCGGTACGCCGTTCCGCTCCGACACCAACCCCATCCCCTTCGTCACGTACGAGGAGGACAACGCCGGCATCCGGCGCTCCGCCGCCGACTACACGTACGGGTACGGCAACGCCCTCGCCGACCACGTCGTCCGGCCGGTCATCTTCCTCTCCTACAGCGGCCAGATGCGCTGGCGCACGAAGGCCGGTGACGAGATCGCCGCCCGGCTCGGCGAGCCGATGACCAAGGACGCGGTCAGCCAGGCCTGGCGGACCGCGCTCGACCCGCGCGGCGAGTGGATGCCCAGCGTGCTGCGCGCCGCCGACCAGCGGCTGACCGAGGTCAGGAAGGCCATCCCGGACGCCGGCGCCCTCGTCATCGCCTCCGACCAGGACTCCGCCCGCGCCTACGCCAAGCTGATCCGTGAGATCACCGGGACGAAGGCCACGCTCGTGCTCTCCGACGACGCCGGGGCGTCGAAGAGGATCGACGACTTCAGCGAGGGCGACGACCGGTGGATGGTCGCCGTCCGGATGGTGTCCGAGGGCGTGGACGTGCCCCGCCTCGCGGTGGGCGTGTACGCGACGACCATCTCGACCCCTCTCTTCTTCGCGCAGGCCGTCGGGCGCTTCGTGCGGTCCCGGCGGCGGGGCGAGACCGCGTCCGTGTTCCTGCCGACCGTGCCCGACCTGCTGACCTTCGCCAACGAGATGGAGAAGGAGCGGGACCACGCCCTCGACAAGCCGAAGAAGGAGGGCGAGGAGGACCCGTACGCCGAATCCGAGAAGGAGATGGAGGAGGCGAACAAGCAGCAGGACGAGGACACCGGCGAGCAGGAGCAGTTCTCCTTCGAGGCGCTGGAGTCCGAGGCCGTCTTCGACCGGGTCCTGTACGACGGTGCCGAGTTCGGCATGCAGGCGCACCCGGGGAGCGAGGAGGAGCAGGACTACCTCGGTATCCCGGGGCTGCTCGAACCCGACCAGGTGCAGCTGCTGCTCCAGAAGCGGCAGGCCCGGCAGATCGCGCACAGCAAGAAGAAGCCGGACACCGAGGCCGACCTGCTCGAACTGCCCGCCGAGCGGCGGCCCGTGGTCTCCCACAAGGAGATGATGGAGCTGCGCAAGCGGCTCAACACCCTGGTCAGCGCGTACGTCCACCAGAGCGGCAAGCCGCACGGGGTGATCCACACCGAGCTGCGGCGGGTGTGCGGGGGGCCGCCGAGCGCGGAGGCGACGGCGGGACAGCTGAAGCAGCGGATCGACAAGGTGCAGGAGTGGGCCACGCGCATGCGGTGACACTCCGCCCCGGACCCCGTATCCGGACGAATCCAGGCAGGCCGGATCTCGTCTTGCCCGGATTCTGGACGGAGACTTCCGCTCAGCGAACCAGCTTCGCTACTGTCCCGCTACGCAACGCCCCGTGGCAGCGTCGCCGCGGAGCGCAGCCGTGAAGCGACCTTGGCCCGGAGCCGCCGGAGCCGTTCTGCCGATCGGCGGCCTCTGAACGCGTCGCCGACGGGACTCGGCCACGCATCCGCCGCTCAGGGGCCCGCCGGCCTCACCACCAAAGGAGTGGGCGTCGTGACCGCGGAGACCTCCCAGACGCTCGACCGGGGACTGCGTGTCCTGAAGCTGCTGGCCGACACCGACCACGGGCTGACCGTCACCGAGCTGTCCACCAAACTGGGCGTGAACCGTACCGTCGTGTACCGGTTGCTCGCCACCCTCGAACAGCATGCGCTCGTACGGCGTGACCTGGGCGGACGAGCCCGGGTCGGCCTCGGGGTGCTGCGGCTCGGCCGCCAGGTGCACCCGCTGGTCCGGGAGGCCGCGTTGCCCGCGCTGCGCTCGCTCGCCGAGGACATAGGCGCGACGGCCCATCTGACCCTGGTCGACGGTACGGAGGCGCTGGCCGTCGCCGTGGTCGAGCCGACGTGGACCGACTACCACGTGGCGTACCGGGCCGGTTTCCGGCATCCGCTGGACCGGGGTGCGGCGGGGCGGGCCATCCTGGCCGCCCGGCAGCCGTCCGCCGCCGATCCCGGGTACACGCTGACGCACGGGGAGCTGGAGGCCGGGGCCAGCGGGGCCGCCGCGCCGCTCGTCGGGGTCACCGGGGTCGAGGGCAGCGTGGGCGTGGTGATGCTGGCGGACTCCGTGCCGGAGCGGGTGGGGCCGAGGGTGATGGAGGCCGCCCGGGAAGTGGCCGAGGCCCTGCGGTGACCCGTGCCCGTCGGGGCCGCTGAGCGCTCCGCCGGCTGTGCCGATGTGCGGCTCCGCCGCGGGGCCGCGATGCGCCGTCGCGCGTGTGCAGGTCCGTCGTGGCCGGTCGCGCCCGCGCGGCGGCAGCCGCATGTCGAACACAGCCCCGCGCCCCTTTGGCGCGCTGCCGTACCGCACCGGACTTCGCCGGACCCGCTTAGGACCTGTCGGGCCCGTCGGGTCCGTCGCCCAGGACTCTCGCCTGGAGCCACAGCACCAGGCGTTCGTCCGGGTCCGTCAGGTCCACCCCGGTGTGCTGCCGGAGTCCGCGCAGGCGGTAGCGGACGGTGTTGGGGTGGACGGAGAGGAGTTCGGCCGCGGCCGACATGTCGCAGGACGCCGTCAGCCAGGACATCACCGTACGGGCGTACTCCGTACCGTGACCGGCGTCGTGGACGAGGATCCGGCGCCAGGCTCCCTCGCTGAACTCCCGCTGCCCGCCCATCAGTTCGGCGAGACGCAGCAGCGTGATCCGGGGCCGGACCTCGTCCGCCGTCGCCACCGGGGTCGTCGGGTCCAGGACGCGGAGCACCAGGTCCGCGTCCGCCCGGGAGGCGGCGAGCTCCGCGGCGGCCGTCACCTGCTCGCCGAGCGCCGCGCGCACCGGCACCCGCAGCGCCCGCCCGGCCCGGGCCGCGATGTCCTCGGCGAGCTGCTTGTGCCGCTCGCCGGGGGCGGGCAGCACCGCGTACACCACCCCGTCCAGCAGGACGCCCGCGTGCCGCCCGTACCGGGCCTCGCACTGCAGCCGTACGGCGTCCAGCAGGCGCAGCGCCGTGCGCTCGGCGTCCGGGACGCTGCCGCCGCGGTCCAGGTCCAGGGCGAAGGCCGCCACCCTGGCCGGAGCCGTGACTCCCAGGCGCCGGGCTGCCGTTGCCGGGTCCGGGGCGGTGCCGTCGAGCAGGCGGCGCAGCAGTTCGCCGCCCCGGTGCCGGGCCAGTTCGCGGGCCGCGCGGGCCCGCAGCAGGAGGAGGGCCGCCGTGGACGCGCCCTGGGCGAGAGACTCCTCGGCGTCCGGGGCGAGCGCGCCGCCGTCGATCACCCACACCGAGCCGAGCGTCTCGCCGCCGGCCCGTACCGGCATCGCCAGCCGGGGCAGGCCGGCTCCCGGCAGCGCGGGCAGCCGCAGCGGCCGGTCCGCGGCGAACAGGCGCCGGTACTGCTCGGCGTTCTCGGCGCTCGCCGGGACCTGCCGGCCCAGGATGCCCTGCCTGCGGTCCTCGTCCACCGGCTGGCCGGGGACGGCCGAGTAGGCGAGGATCCGCTGCCCGGGGTCCTCGACGGCCGTGGCCCCGCCGGTCGCCGTCGCGATCGCGTCGGCCAGTGCGAACAGGTCGCCGAGCGCCCCGCCGTCGGCGCCCGCGCCCGCGCCGGGCCGGGCGGCGACGGCCGCGGCCAGCTCCAGGTGCACGTGGTGCCAGGCGGCGTCGGGCGGCACGGACAGCAGCGCCACCCCGTACGCCTCGGCCCGGGCGACCGGCCCGTCGGCGCCGCGTACCACCACCCCGGCCATCCCGGCCCGCGCCGCCGCCCGCAGCAGCGGCTCCGTCTGCGCCGCCGGCACCCCGACCGCCAGCAGCAGCGCGCCGGGCAGCGGGGGCGGCGGGGCGCCGGAGTCGTCGCAGTCGTCGTGGAGCACCACCTCGGTGACCGGGACGCCCGGCCCGGCGGGGGCGGCGAGCAGACGCAGGGCCGAGCCGCCGACGGCGTCCAGGAGATCGCCGAGGGTGCAGACGCCGGCGCCGTTCATCGGCACACCTCCCGAGGCCACACACGTCGGCCGCAGATCTTGGCCGGTCGTGCAACGAACGTACGCCCGTCCTGGCCGTTCGGACAACGCGCGCGGGCGTGGCCGCCCCGACACTCGTGGCATGACCGCAGGACCCACCATCCGTACCGTCCGTGACGTCGCCGGGCTCGCCGCCGTCGCCGACTACTTCAGCGACGTCTGGCGCACGCCCCGCGCCGCCCCGCCCTACCCGGCCGAGGTCCTGCACAGCCTCGTGCACGCCGGCGGCGCCGTGCACGCCGCCCACGACGGGCGGCGGCTCGCCGGTGCGGCCGTCGCGGTGCCCGGTGCCGGGCGCGACACGTACTCGCTGGTGGCCGCCGCCGACCGGGGGCTCGGGCACGCGGTGAAGCGGGCCCAGCGGGAGTGGGCCGTCGGGCTCGGCGCCCGCACCATGCGCTGGACCTTCGACCCGCTGGTCGGCCGCAACGCCCGCTTCAACCTGGCCAAGCTGGGCGCCGTCGGCACGGAGTACCTGGTCGACTTCTACGGCCCGATGGCCGACGGCGTGAACGACGGGGACGAGAGCGACCGGCTGACGGTCACCTGGGAGCTGGCTGCGCCCTCTCGGCCGTACGGTGGCGAGGACCGGTCGTACGACACCGGACCGCACGGTCAGGTCGTCGCCGTCGCCCCCGACGGCGGTCCCCTCGTCCGCCGGGACGACCGGCACCTGTGGTGCCGGGTGCCGCCCGACGTCGTCGCGCTGCGCGCCGCCGATCCGGCGCTCGCGCTGCGCTGGCGGCACGCGGTGCGCGAGGTGTTCGTGCCGGCCTTCGCGGACGGGTTCCGGGCCACCGGGATGTCCCGCGACGGCTGGTACACGCTCACCCGGGAGGCCGGGGCATGAGGCTCGAACGCGTCGAGATCGTGCACGTCGCGATCCCGCTGGTCACCCCGTTCCGTACGTCCTTCGGGACGATGACGGCCAAGGACACCTTCCTCCTCCACGTCGTCACGGACGCGGCCGAGGGCTGGTCGGAGTTCGCCGCCGACCCCGAGCCGCTGTACTGCCCGGAGTTCGTGGCCGGCGCCGAGATCGTGCTGCGCGACTTCCTCGTGCCGCGCGCGGCCGCCCTGCCGCACCCGACCACCGCCGCCCTCGCCCCCGCGCTGGCCCGGATCAAGGGGCACGAGCTGGCGAAGGCCGCCCTGGAGACGGCGCTGCTCGACGCCGAGCTGCGGTCCTACGGCATGCCGCTCGCGACGTATCTGGGTGCCGTACGGGACCGGGTGCCCGCCGGGGTGTCGGTCGGGATCAGGGACTCGGTGCCCGAGCTGCTGGACGACGTCGAGCGGTATCTCGCCGAGGGGTACGTCCGGATCAAGCTGAAGATCGAACCGGGGTGGGACGTCGAGCCGGTGCGGGCGGTGCGCGAGCGGTTCGGGGCCGGCCTGCCCCTCCAGGTCGACGCGAACACCGCCTACACGCTCGCCGACGCCGAGCATCTGCGCCGCCTCGACGAGTTCGGGCTGCTGCTGATCGAGGAGCCGCTGGAGGAGGACAACCTGTACGCCCACGCCCGGCTCCAGCAGCGCATCGCCACGCCCGTCTGCCTGGACGAGTCCCTGCACCACGCCCGCGACACCGCGTCCGCGATCGCGCTGGGCGCCTGCCGGGTGGTGAACGTCAAGCCCGCGCGGGTCGGCGGCTACCTGGAGGCCCGCCGGGTGCACGACGTGGCGCACGCGCACGGGGTGCCGGTGTGGTGCGGCGGCATGCTGGAGACGGGCATCGGCCGGGCCCCGAACCTCGCCCTCGCCGCCCTGCCCGGCTGCACGCTGCCCGGGGACACCTCCGCCTCCGCCCGCTACTTCGCCGAGGACGTCACCGAGCCGTTCGTCCTCGACGCGGACGGGCATCTGCCGGTGCCGACCGGGCCCGGGATCGGCGTCGAGCCGCTGCCGGAGGCGCTGCGCCGGTTCACCCGGCAGCGCCGGGACCTGTATACGGCGTGAGGCGGTACGGCGTGCGGCGGACCCGGTACGTACGCCGTACGGGACACGTGGCGCGGGCCGCCCGGGGCGGTCGCGTTAGATTGAACCCGTGCTCTCACGTCTCACTCGTCCCCAGGCCGTAGCCGTCTGCGCGCTGCCCGTCGTGGCCCTGCTCGCCACGGCGGTGTTCGCGCCGCTGCCGTTCTCGGTGGCCCAGCCCGGGATGACCGCGAACGTGCTCGGTACCAACCAGGGCACCCAGGTGATCACCGTCGCCGGTGCGCCCGTGCGCAGGACCAGCGGGCAGCTGCGGATGGTGACCATCATGGCGACCGGTCCGGACGCCCGGGTGTCCCTCGGGGACGTGATCGGCAACTGGTTCCGCACCGACCGGGCCGTGATGCCGCGCGACGCCGTCTACCCGAGCGGCGACACCGTCAAGGAGATCGAGCAGCACAACCAGGCGCAGATGCAGCAGTCCCAGGACGCGGCGACCCAGGCGGCGCTGACGTACCTCGGGCTGAGCGCCGACAGGGTCAAGGTCACGCTGAAGCTCGCCGACGTGGGCGGGCCGAGCGCGGGCCTGCTGTTCACGCTGGGGATCATCGACAAGCTGCACGGTGACGGCAAGGGCGGCGACCTCACCGGCGGCCGGAACATCGCCGGCACGGGCACGATCGACGCCGAGGGCACGGTGGGCGCGGTCGGCGGGGTGGCCCTGAAGACGCAGGCCGCCCGCCGCGACGGCGCGACCGTGTTCCTGGTGCCGAAGGCCGAGTGCACCGACGCCGAGGCGGACCTGCCGAAGGGGCTCAAGCTGGTCCCCGTCACCACGCTGAAGGGCGCGGTGAACGCCCTCAACGTCCTGGAGAGCGGCAAGGGTTCGGTCCCGAGCTGCTGAACGGCCGCCGCCGGGCCGCTACTTCACGAAGCCCTGCTGCCGCATCCAGTCCAGCGCCACCTGGTGCGGGTCCTGGCCGTCCACGTCCACCCTGGCGTTCAGGGTCCGCGCGACCGAGTTGTCCAGCTTCCTGGTGACCGGTTCGATGACGCGCGCGATGGCCGGCCACTGCTTCAGGACCTTGCTGTTGACCACCGGGGCGGCGTTGTAGTCCGGGAAGAACTTCCTGTCGTCCGCCATCACCGCCAGGTTCATCGACTTGATGCGCCCGTCGGTCGTGAACACCTCCCCGTAGGTGCACTTCCCCTTGGCCACCTGGGTGTAGATGATCCCGGTGTCCATCTGCGTGACGTTGCCCGCCGGGATCCTCATCCCGTACGCCTTCTCCAGTCCGGGCAGTCCGTCGGCGCGGTTGGCGAACTCGCTCTCCACGCACAGCGTGACGGCGCCGGGGTTCTTCGCGGCGAGCGCGGCCACCTGGGAGAGGGTCGTGGTGCCGTACTTCTTGAAGTTGGCCTGGTTCATGGCCAGCGCGTAGGTGTTGTTCAGGCGCGAGGGCGGCAGCCAGGTCAGCCCGTTGCGCAGGTCCGCGTCGCGCACCGCCTGCCACTGCCTCCGCGGGTCGGGGACGGGCTCGCTGTGGCCGAGGTACGTGATCCAGGCGGTGCCCGTGTACTCGTACTGCGCGTCCGCCGTGCCGCCCTTGACCGCCTCCCGCGCGCCGATCGACCCCTGGATGCCGGTGCGGTCCAGCACGTCGGCGCCGGCCGCCTGGAAGGCGATCCCCATGATCGCGCCGAGGATCAGCTGCTCGGTGAACTCCTTGGAGGTGACGGTGATGTGGGCCCCCTTGAGCGGCCCGCCCGCGCCGATCGTGCCCGGCCCCACGTCGTCGGCCATGGGGGAGCCGCTGGTCAGCCCGCAGCCGGAGGCGAGCAGCAGCCCGGCCAGCGCCAGGCACGCACCGCGTCTCATGTGCCCACCTCCAGGCCGTGCGGCCGCAGCAGCGCCTCGGCCAGCGAGGCCAGCCAGTCCACCAGCAGGGCGAGCGCCACGGTGAGGACCGAGCCGAGCACCAGCACCGGCATGCGCTGCGTGGTGATGCCGGTGGTGATCAGCACGCCCAGGCCGCCGCCCCCGCCGAAGGTCGCCAGGGCCGCCGTGCCGACGTTGAGGACCAGGGCCGTGCGCACGCCCGCGAGGATCAGCGGGACGGCGAGCGGGAGTTCGACCCGGGCGAGCACGCCGAGCGGGGACATGCCGATGCCGCGGGCCGCCTCCAGCAGCGTCGGGTCGTTGGCCTGCAGACCGGCGATGGTGTTGGAGAGGACCGGCAGGATCGCGTAGACGATGATGCCGATCAGGGCGGCCTTCGTGCCCGTGCCGAGCCAGATGACCAGGAGGGCCAGCAGGCCGATCGCGGGCGTCGCCTGCCCCATGTTGGCGAAGGTCAGCGCCACCGGGGTGGCCCTGCGGAAGGACCGCCGGGTGAGCGCGACACCCAGCGGGACCGAGATGACCAGCACGAAGAAGGTGGAGATCACCGTCAGTTCCACGTGCTGCCACAGCGCCTTGGAGACCTGGCCGTTCGACAGCGCGTTCTTCGAGATCGTGTCGAGGTGCGCCTGGCGGAACCACAGCCAGGTCGCGAGCAGTACGGCGACGAGGAACGCCGGCAGGAACGTCAGCCGCTGCCAGGTCACCCGCCGGACGGGCGGGCCCTGCGCCGGGGGCGGGGCCTCCTGCTCGGCCTCGCCCTCGTCGCGGAAGGCGAGCCCCTCGACCTCGTGCTCGCCGGCGGGGCGCGCGGCGGACGGCGCCTTGCCGGACGGGACCTTGCCCGCGGGAGTGCTCATGCCTTCCTCACCCCTCCGGGACCCTCCTGCTCCTGGTGGGTCTGCTGGGTGCGGGCCTCCTCCAGCTCGTGCTGGTGCTCGATGGCGTCCAGCCGGTCGGCCTCCAGCAGTTCGTGCACGGAGTTCATCAGCGTCTCCATGTCGACGACGCCGAGGTACTCCCCGCGTCTGCCGGTCACCGCGACCCGGCCCGCGTTGTCCGTGAGCACGGCCTCCAGCGCGTCGCGCAGGGTGCCGTCCCGGGTCACCGTGTCGTGCACGAGCGTGCCCGCGCGGGCCAGCGAGCCCTTGGCCCGCATCAGGTCGCCGCGGCGCAGCCACTTGTAGGGGCGCCGGCGCCGGTCGAGCAGCAGGATCTCGCTCTCTCCGCTGGAGCGCAGATGCCCGAAGATCTGCTGCAGCGGGGTGTCCACGGTCACCGTCGGGTAGTCCCGCATCTCCACGTCCCGCACCCGGGTCAGGTTCAGCCGCTTCAGGGCCGCGCCCGCGCCGACGAAACCGGAGACGAAGTCGTCGGCCGGGTTGGTGAGGATCGCCTCCGGGGTGTCGAACTGGGCGATGTGCGAGCGTTCGCGCAGGACGGCGATCCGGTCGCCCAGTTTGATCGCCTCGTCGAAGTCGTGGGTGACGAACACGATCGTCTTGTGCAGTTCGTGCTGGAGCCGGATCAGCTCGTCCTGGAGGTGGTCGCGGGTGATCGGGTCGACCGCGCCGAACGGCTCGTCCATCAGCAGCACCGGCGGATCCGCCGCCAACGCCCGTGCCACGCCCACCCGTTGCTGCTGCCCGCCCGACAGCCGGCGCGGATAGCGGCCCTGGAACTCGCCCGGGTCGAGCCCGACGAGGTCGAGCAGCTCCTCGACCCGGGCGCGGATCCGTGCCTTCGGCCAGCCGATCATCCTCGGCACCAGGGCGATGTTCTGGGCGACGGTCATGTGCGGGAAGAGACCGGCGGACTGGATGGCGTAGCCGACCTTGCGGCGCAGCTTCACCGGGTCGATGTCGGTGACGTCCTCGCCGCCGATCCGGATCCGGCCGCCGGTCGGCTCGATCAGCCGGTTGATCATCTTGAGCGTCGTGGACTTCCCGCAGCCGGACGGGCCGACGAAGACGACCGTCTCGCCCGCCTTGATCTCCATGCTCACGTTGTCCACGGCCGGCTGCGCGCTGCCCGGGTAGTGCTTGGTCAGGTTCTCCAGCTCGATCGAGGCGCCGTGCGCGGTCGTCTCCTGGGCGGCGGTCTCAGACACGGATCCCCCTGGGGATGGTCAGCCGCCCGATCAGGACGTACGCGGCATCGAACAGAAGCGCGAGGACAATGATCCCGAGGGTGCCCGCGAGCACCTGGTTCAGCGCGTTCTTGCTGCCCAGGGAGGCGAGCCCACGGAAGATCTCGTTGCCGAGTCCCGGGCCGGAGGCGTAGGCGGCGATCGCGGCGATGCCCATCAGCATCTGGGTGGAGACCCGGATACCGGTCAGGATCGGCGGCCAGGCCAGCGGCAGCTCCACCCGCACCAGCCGCATCGCCCGGGACATGCCGATGCCCCGGGCCGCGTCCACCAGCATCGGGTCGACCCCGCGCAGGCCCACGATCGCGTTGCGCACGATCGGCAGCAGCCCGTACAGGGTCAGCGCGATCACCGTCGGCGGCACGCCCAGCCCGACGAGCGGGACGAGCAGACCGATCAGGGCGAGGGAGGGGACGGTGAGCACGGTGGAGGTGGCGGTGGTGGCGAGGTTGCCCGCCCAGTCGGAGCGGTAGGTGACGACCCCGATCAGCACCCCGATGACGGTCGCGAGGACCATGCACTGGAAGACCGCGCTGGCGTGTTGGTAGGCGTCCGCGAGCAGCTGCTGATGACGACTGCCCAGGTACTCCCAGAAGTTCACCCGCGCTCACCCCAGACCGGTCACGCCGCTACAGGTCACGTCCCTTCGCTGTCCCGGGCGGCCTGCTCCACCAGCGGGATGATCCGCAGCGGAACGGGGTTCTCCATGACGATCGCCGTGGAGGCCCGGACGATGCCATCAAAGCCGACGACGCGGTCGATCACCCGTTGAAGATCGGCGTTCGACCGGGCCACCAGCCGGCACAGCATGTCCCCGCTGCCGGTCGTGGTCAGCAGCTCCAGCACCTCCGGCACGGTCGTCAAGTGGGCCCGGACGTCGGGGCCTTGACCCTGCCGGATCTGGAGCGTGGCGAACGCGGTGACCGGGTAGCCGAGGGCCGCCGGCTCCACCTGGGGACCGAATCCGCGGATGACTCCGTTCGACTGAAGCCGGTCCAGACGCGCCTGCACGGTCCCGCGCGCCACCCCCAGCCGCCGGGACATCTCCAGCACCCCGACGCGCGGCTCGTTCGCCAGCAGCACGATGATCCGCCCGTCCAGATGATCGATCGCCACGGCACCTCCAGGGATGGTCATCCTGTACAGAAAGCTCGCCGGTACGCCCGTACCGCTATGCAGACTGCCCAGTAGATACGCAAACTATTGCGCACCTTGCAGAGCGGGGCCACGCTTCCGCCATGACGCAGCAGACCACACACCAGACCCCCGACACCGCCCGGCAGGCCGATCCCTTCCCGGTCAAGGGAATGGACGCGGTCGTCTTCGCCGTGGGCAACGCCAAGCAGGCGGCGCACTACTACTCCACTGCCTTCGGCATGAAGGTGGTCGCCTACTCCGGACCGGAGAACGGCAGCCGCGAGACCGCCGGCTACGTCCTGGAGAACGGCTCCGCCCGGTTCGTGTTCACCTCGGTGGTCAGGCCGAGCACCCCCTGGGGCGAGTTCCTCTCCCGGCACGTGGCCGAGCACGGCGACGGCGTCATCGACCTGGCCATCGAGGTCCCCGACGCGCGCGCCGCCCACGCCTACGCCGTCGAGCACGGCGCCCGCTCGCTCGCCGAGCCGTACGAGATGAAGGACGAGCACGGCACCGTCGTCCTCGCCGTGATCGCCACCTACGGCGAGACCCGCCACACCCTCGTCGAGCGCACCGACTACGACGGCCCCTACCTGCCCGGCTACGTCGCCGCCCGGCCGATGGTCGCCCAGCCCGCCCAGCGCACCTTCCAGGCCATCGACCACTGCGTCGGCAACGTCGAGCTCGGCAAGATGGACGAGTGGGTGGCGTTCTACAACAACGTCATGGGCTTCACGAACATGAAGGAGTTCGTGGGCGACGACATCGCCACCGAGTACAGCGCCCTGATGTCTAAGGTCGTCGCGGACGGCACCCTGAAGGTGAAGTTCCCGCTCAACGAGCCCGCGATCGCCAAGAAGAAGTCCCAGATCGACGAGTACCTGGAGTTCTACGGCGGCCCCGGCGTCCAGCACATCGCGCTGAACACCAACGACATCGTGCAGACCGTACGCACCATGCGCGCCGCCGGTGTCGAGTTCCTCAGCACCCCCGACTCCTACTACGACACCCTCGGCGAGTGGGTCGGCGACACCCGCGTGCCGATCGACACCCTGCGCGAGCTGAAGATCCTCGCCGACCGCGACGAGGACGGCTATCTGCTGCAGATCTTCACCAAGCCGGTCCAGGACCGTCCGACGGTCTTCTTCGAGATCATCGAGCGGCACGGCTCGATGGGCTTCGGCAAGGGCAACTTCAAGGCCCTGTTCGAGGCGATCGAGCGCGAGCAGGAGAAGCGGGGCAACCTCTAGTCCCCTAGTTCCCTACACGGTGATCCTGGGCGGCTGCATCGCGGGTGCGCCGCCCGGCACCGCCCGTGCCCGCGTGAGCGGCGCGCCCGGGCCGGCGGCCGGTGCCCGGACCACCGTCCGGGGCCGCTCCCGCGGCAGCAGCGTCAGCACCGCGGCCACGGCGACACCGGCCGCCAGCAGAGCCAGCAACAACACCCGGCACGTACCCGGCATGGTCAGTCGGTTGTCCATGGCGCTCACTGTGCGTCAGTACGACGAGCACATCCGGGCGGCCCAAGGGAGGCCGGTACGGGGTTCACACCGATGGCCGTGAGTGTCACGCTGTGATCATGAGCCGTATCGAAGCCCCTCGCTTTGAGGACACCGCGGAGACGAGCACCCTCACCGACCGGCTCCTGGCCGGCCTGCCCGCCGAGGCCGTCCTGACCGACCCCGACGTCACCGCGTCCTACGCCCGCGACATGGCGAGCTTCTGCCCGGCCGGCGCCCCCGCCGTCGTCGTCCTGCCCCGCACCGTCGAACAGGTCCAGCACGTCATGCGCGTCGCGACCGAGCTGCGCGTCCCGGTCGTCCCGCAGGGCGCCCGCTCCGGTCTGTCCGGCGCCGCGAACGCCACCGACGGCTGCGTCGTGCTGTCCCTCACCCGGATGGACCGCATCCTGGAGATCAGCCCCGTCGACCGGATCGCGGTGGTCGAGCCGGGCGTCGTCAACGCCACGCTCTCCCGCGCGGTCGAGGAACACGGCCTGTACTACCCGCCGGACCCGTCCAGCTGGGAGATGTGCACCATCGGCGGCAACATCGGCACGGCCTCCGGTGGCCTGTGCTGTGTGAAGTACGGGGTCACGGCCGAGTACGTGCTCGGCCTGGACGTGGTGCTGGCCGACGGCCGCCTGATGTCCACCGGCCGCCGCACGGCGAAGGGGGTCGCCGGATACGACCTCACCCGGCTCTTCGTCGGCTCCGAGGGCTCCCTCGGCATCGTCGTCCGGGCCGTCCTCGCGCTGAAGCCGAAGCCGCCGCAGCAGCTGGTGCTGGCCGCCGAGTTCCCGTCCGCGGCGGCGGCCTGCGACGCCGTCTGCCGGATCATGGAGGGAGGTCACGTCCCCTCCCTCCTCGAACTGATGGACCGTACGACCGTCAAGGCGGTCAACGACCTCGCCCACATGGGTCTGCCGGAGACCACCGAGGCGCTGCTGCTGGCCGCCTTCGACACCCCGGATCCGGCCGCCGACCTCGCCGCCGTCGGCGCCCTGTGCGAGGCGGCCGGCGCCACCCAGGTCGTCCCGGCCGAGGACGCCGCCGAGTCCGAACTCCTCCTCCAGGCCCGGCGGCTCTCGCTGACCGCGCTGGAGGCGGTCAAGGGCACGACGATGATCGACGACGTGTGCGTGCCCCGCTCCAGGCTGGGCGCGATGCTCGAAGGCGTCGAGCGGATCGCCGCCGCGTACGACCTGACGATCGGCGTCTGCGCGCACGCCGGCGACGGCAACACCCACCCCACCGTCTGCTTCGACGCCCAGGACGAGGACGAGTCCCGGCGGGCCCGCGCGTCCTTCGACGAGATCATGGCCCTCGGCCTGGAGCTGGGCGGCACCATCACCGGCGAACACGGCGTCGGCGTCCTGAAGAAGGAGTGGCTGGCCCGGGAGATCGGCCCGGTCGGGGTGGAGATGCAGCGCGCGGTGAAGCACGCCTTCGACCCGCTGGGCATCCTCAACCCGGGCAAGCTGTTCTGAGCCCCCGGGTCCCCGTCGGCTCACTGGGCGAGCAGCTGGTCGAGGGCGTCGTCGATGCCCAGCTGCTCGCCCTCCGTCCCCGGCGGCACCGCCGTCAGCGTCCGCTCCAGCCACGCCGACACCTGCGGGACCGGCGCCTCCAGCAGCGCGTCCCCGTCCGGCGAGCTGAGCGCGATCAGCACGACGCTGCGCCCGTCGGCCTTCGTCGGCCACACCCGCACGTCCCCGTGCCCGCACGGCCGGAACACCCCCTCCACCAGCAGATCGCGGGCGAACGTCCAGTGGACCGGGGACTCGGAGTTGATGTGGAAGGTGATGTGCACGGCGTACGGATCCTCGGCGCGGTAGACGAGCCGGGCCGGTACCGGGATGCTGCGCTCCGGCGACAGGATGAGCTTCAGTTCCAGCTCCCGCTCCACCACGGTGTGATGCATGACGTTGCCCTTCTTCTCTTGCCGGGGGCCTCGGAACGGGCCCGCACCGGGGGAGAGAGGGCGAGGGCCGCGCCATTACGCGGGTTCTGGGAAATTTTTTCCGGGGATCTGTGAGAGCCGGGTCCGGCGTTGCCCGGAAGGGGTTCGGTCCGGCGGGACTGGCGCTGCGGGCCGCCCCGGTCTGATAGATGTGGTGCCTTCAGCACACCCCCGAGCAGATACGGGACGACGGACATGAGCGCCCCAACCCCGGCCCCAGGTGACGACCGGCCCCGCGAGGGCTACTACCCGGACCCGTCCATCCCCGGCTACGTCCGGTACTGGAACGGCGCCTCCTGGGTGCCCGGCACCAGCCGCCCGGCGCCGCAGGACGGCGAGCCGCTCACCCCGCCGCCGGGCGTCCGCCCGGTGACCCCGGCCCCGGCCGTGGAGGAGACGGGGCCGCACTTCTTCGACGAGGACCCGCAGGCGGCGCCCACCGGGCAGCAGGGTCAGCGTGCCGGAGCGGGGAGCGGGGCGCAGGGCCGGGCGGGCGCCGGTGACGGGCACACCCCGTGGGGCGCCGATCCCAGGGTCCCGGCGGCGGGGCAGGGCGAGCCGGGCGGCCAGGGCGGCCGTACCGACGCCGCGGCCCCGGCCGCGCAGGACGACGTCCCGGACCCCGGCGGCACGTTCATCTTCCGCCGTCCGGTCCCAGGACCCGCCGCGGTCAGGGACGAGGGCACGATGACGTTCCGCCCGGTGCCGGGCCAGGCCCGGCCGGGCGCCCAGCCGTCCGCCGCGGGCCAGGACACCGGTGCGGGCTCCGGTTTCGGCCCGCAGACTTCCGGTCCGCAGGGCTCCGGCCCGGGTGCGTCGGCAGGCGGCCCGGCGGGTACGGGGTTCGTGCCGGGCCAGGCCGGGCCCGGCGCCGGTGCGGCGCATTCCCCCGGCGCCCCGGGCGGTTTCGGCCCGCAGGGACCCGTCGGCCGGCCCACCCCGCCTGCCGCCGCCGCGCCATCTCCGGCCGCGGGCGCGGGATTCGGCGCGGGCAAGGCCGCCGCCGCACGTGCCGCGGCCGCTCAGCCGCCGCAGACACCCCAGGCCGCCCAGCAGGCCCAGGCCGCCGTCGCCCCCTCGGTGCCGGCGCAGGGCGGTGCCCCCGGCACCCCGCTGACCAGCGGGCCGGGCGGCGGCCAGGCCTCCTGGGCCCAGCAGGTGCACCAGCTGGCCGGGGGCGGGGACGAGCAGCCCGTGGCGCCGTGGAAGCCGCCGGTGGAGGACGTCTTCCAGGCGGCCGCGCGCCGCCAGGCCGCCGCCCGGCCCGCCGGACTCGGTAAGCGGCTCGCGGCCCGGCTGATCGACACCCTGATCGTGCTCGCTGTGACGGCCGCCGCAGCCGTGCCGCTCGGCCTGCGCGCCGCCGACCACGTCCAGCAGAAGATCGACGCGGCCAGGCTGTCCGGCCGCGAGGTCACCGTCTGGCTGCTCGACGGTACGACCGGCACCAGCCTCGGCATCGTGCTCGCCGTCCTCCTCCTCGTCGGCGTCCTCTACGAGGTGCTGCCGACCGCCAAGTGGGGCCGCACCCTGGGCAAGCGGGCGCTGGGCCTGGAGGTGCGTGACATCGAGGCCCACGAGCCCCCGGCCTTCGGTCCCGCGCTGCGCCGCTGGCTCGTCTACAGCATCCCGGGGCTGCTCGGCATCGGGATCGTGGGCGTGCTGTGGTGCCTGTTCGACCGGCCCTGGCGCCAGTGCTGGCACGACAAGGCGGCGCACACCTTCGTCGCCGACTGACGCACGACAGGCCGACGCACGAGGGAGCTACTCCGTACGGCCGCCCGCCGGGTGCGGAGCCGGGGTGTTCGCGATCCACTCGGGCCATGAGCAGCGAACCGCCCCCCGGCTCCGGAGAGCAGCCCCCCGAGGACGACCCGTTCAGGAAGCAGCCCCCGTCGGACCAGGGGGCGGGCTCGCCGTACGACAGCCCGTACGGCGGCGGACCGTACGGCGGCGGACCGTACGGCGGCGGCTCCTACGGCTACCCGGCCGACCCGCTGGCCGGCATGCCCCCGCTGGCCGACAGTGCCCGGCGCACCCTCGCGCGGATCGTCGACATGATCCTCGTCGGCATCGTCGTCTGGCTGCTCACCTGGGCGTTCGGGGTACGCGAGTACAACATCAACGGCGACCACGTCGAGGTCGGCAAGTCCGCCGTGCAGTCGTTCATCGGGGCCGTGCTCTACATCGCGTACGACACCTTCATGATGAGCAGGTACGGCCAGACCCTCGGCAAGAAGTGGCTCGGTATGCGGGTGGCGAACCTGGACGACGGCGCCACCCCGTCCGTGCAGACGATGCTGATCCGCTCCCTGGTGCTGTGGGTGCCGTTCGCGTTCTGCTGCGCCTGCATCTGGACGGCGATCTGCGGCGGCTGGAGCTACTTCGACAAGCCGTACAAGCAGGGCCTGCACGACAAGGCGGCCAAGACGGTGGTGGTCAGCACGAGTTGACCGGGTGGGGTGACCGCGTGCCGTAGACACGACACGAGAGCGGCGGGTTCGTGAGCTGTCACGAGCCCGCCGCTCTCGTGTCCGTCCCTCACAGGGAGACCGGCTCTTCCTGGGGTGCGGGCTCGACGGGGTCGGCCGGTGCCACGGCCGCGCGGGCCTTCGGCAGCGGCACCGTCATCGCGACGAGCAGCCCGAGGGCCAGGGCCGCGAGGGCGATGACGGTGATCCCGAGGCCCGAACTCGTCTGGGACAGCAGCAGCATGGCGAGCGTCGAGAAGATCACGGTGCAGGAACCGTAGGCGAGCTGTGCGGCGGTCGGACGAGGCATGGCAATCGTGTCCTCGGAAGTCTTCGGGAGATTGTCGGGGGAACAGGTGGCGTGCCGTTCGACTCTCACCGCGTGCATGCCCGAGCCGGACGGTTGGTAAGCGTGACCTAACCCACGGTTCCGGTGCACGGGGGGCGCACGGAGTCATGGGGTGGCGGCATAGTCCGCCTGCAGGTGCGTAAAGCGAACGTCAGCTCGGCATAGTGCACGGGGTCTGAGTGAGTCAAGATCTGTCTTTTCTTCTAAATCTCTAGTCAAATTACGTCACTTGACATGCGTCGGACAGACGCAGGGGAGGAACTCAAGTGACCAGCAGATCCTGGACGTTCAGAGCGGCCGCGATCGGCGTGACGCTGGCGGCGGCCTCCGCCACGTTCGCCACCTTCGCCGTCGCGGAGGCCGCCACCCGGCCGGCCCGCTCCGCCGCCCACCGGCACGACCCTGCCCCGGTGCAGCAGGAGGCGCACGACCTCGACGGCCCGCTCAGCAAGACGCAGAAGGCCCAGCGCCAGGAGGCGCTGAACCAGCTGATCGCGGGCAAGGCCAAGGCGAAGGACCGGGGTGGCTCCAAGGTCGTCGAGCTCAAGAGCAGGAAGGGCGACGGCAAGTACGTCGAGCTGAGCCGCGAGAAGACCGACAAGATCTTCACGATCCTGGTGGAGTTCGGGGACCAGGCCGACCCCAAGTACGGCGGCACCGCGGGCCCGCTGCACAACACGATCGCCGCGCCGGACCGCACGAAGGACAACTCGACGGCCTGGCAGGCGGATTACAACCAGAAGCACTACCAGGACCTCTACTTCGGCACCGGCAGCAAGACCGAGTCGCTGAAGAAGTACTACGAGAAGCAGTCCTCGGGCCGCTACTCGGTCGACGGCGAGGTCGCGGACTGGGTCAAGGTCCCCTACAACGAGGCCCGTTACGGCAACAACGCCTGCGGTTCCACCAACTGCCCGAGCGTGTGGAACGTGGTCAGCGACGGTCTGAACGCCTGGGTCGCCCAGCAGAGGGCGGCCGGGAAGTCGGACGCCGACATCAAGAAGGACCTCGCCCGGTACGACCAGTGGGACCGCTACGACTACGACGGCGACGGCGACTTCAACGAGCCCGACGGCTACGTCGACCACTTCCAGATCGTGCACGCCGGCGAGGACGAGTCCGCGGGCGGCGGCGCGCAGGGCAAGGACGCGATCTGGGCCCACCGCTGGTACGCCTTCGGCACCGACACGGGCGCGACCGGCCCGGCGGGCAACAAGCTCGGCGGCGCCCAGGTCGGCGACACCGGCATCTGGGTCGGCGACTACACCATCCAGCCGGAGAACGGCGGCCTCGGCGTCTTCGCCCACGAGTACGGCCACGACCTCGGCCTGCCCGACGAGTACGACACCGCCGGCGGCGACAACTCCACCGGTTTCTGGACCCTGATGTCCTCCGGCTCCTGGCTCGGCACCGGCAAGGAGGCCATCGGCGACCTGCCCGGCGACCTGAACGCCTGGGACAAGCTCCAGCTCGGCTGGCTGACCTACGACACCGCCAAGGCGGGCGTCTCCTCCTGGCACAAGCTGGGCTACGCCGAGTACAACACCAAGTACCGCCAGGCGGTGGTCGTCTCGCTGCCCGACAAGGCGGTCACGACCGAGGTCGTCACCCCGGCGCAGGGCGCCTCCCAGTGGTGGAGCGGCAGCGGCGACAACCTCAGGAACACGCTGACCCGTTCCGTCGACCTGACCGGCAGGGCGAAGGCCACGCTGAGCCTGGACGGCTGGTACGACATCGAGAACGGCTACGACTACCTCTACACCGAGGTGTCCACCGACGGCGGCGCCAACTGGACCGCCCTCGACGGCACGGCGGACGGCCAGGCCGTCCCGCGCGACGGGTCCGGCAAGCCGGCGCTGACCGGCACGACCGACGCGTACAGGAAGCTGTCGTACTCCCTCGACGCCTATGCGGGCAAGAAGATCGACCTGCGCTTCCGCTACCAGACCGACGGCGGCGTGGCGTTGAAGGGCTTCGCGGCCGACGAGATCGCGGTCACGGCGGACGGCGCGCCGCTGTTCTCCGACAACGCCGAGTCCGCGGACGCCGGTTGGACCGCCTCGGGCTTCTCCCGCATCGGCGCGTCCTTCACCAAGGACTACAAGCAGTACTACCTCGCCGAGAACCGGCAGTACGTGTCGTACGACAAGACCCTCAAGTCCGGCCCGTACAACTTCGGTTACCAGAACACCGCCCGTCCCGACTGGGTGGAGCACTACCCGTACCAGAACGGCCTGCTGATCTGGAAGTGGGACACCTCCCAGGCGGACAACAACACCAACGAGAAGGCCCATCCGGGCACCGGGCTGATCCTGCCGGTCGACGCCCACCCGAAGGCGCTGCGCTGGTCCGACGGCACGCTGCTGCGCAACCGGATGCAGGCCTACGACTCTCCCTTCACGCTGGAGCCGACGGACGCGATCACGCTGCACCAGTCGGGCGTCGCGACCAGGATCACGTCGCAGAGGGGGGTGTCGGTCTTCGACGACCACACCGGCACGTACTACGACCCGGCGAACCCGACCGGCGGTGTCAAGGTCACTGACACCAACACCAAGATAAAGATCACCAAGCAGGCGAAGAACGGCTCGACGATCGAGCTGGAAGTCGGCCCCGCGGTGAAGTAGTCAGCATTTTCGCAGGTCAGACGCGTATCGGCGGCAAACCCTTGGCGGGTTGCCGCCGATCGTGTTTAGGTGCGTCATGTGGACCGCTTATTGACACCGACCGGAACGGGGATCTGACGGCATGGCCGCTGGAGGCTTCACCAAGCTGCCGAACGGCACGGTCGTGG
Organism: Streptomyces sp. MUSC 14; assembly: GCF_001866675.1. Taxonomy (NCBI): domain Bacteria; kingdom Bacillati; phylum Actinomycetota; class Actinomycetes; order Kitasatosporales; family Streptomycetaceae; genus Streptomyces; species Streptomyces sp. MUSC 14. The sequence goes on along the minus strand of NZ_MLYN01000019.1, from coordinate 247,543 downwards.
TGGCACTGAACCTGCCCTACGACTCCGCCGCGGTGCGCGTACTCGTGCACGCCCAGAACCGGGCGCGCGCCCTGACCAGGCTGCGCAACCTGGGGTTGCGCGCGATCTATCTACGGGGCAACGCCGCCCCGCCGACCCCGGACGAGGTCACGGCGGTCCTGCACCATCCCGACGGCCTGATATGGCGGACGGCGCCCGCCGACAACGGTGTCATCGTGACCGAGCTGTGGCACCCGATCAGGGCTCTTCTGCGCAGGTCAGCGGTGGCGTAGCCGGGCGGGGGAGCGGGCCTCAGCCGCTGACGACCGGCTTGCCCGTCAGCTCCACGCCCGCCTCCCGCAGCTCCTCCAGCGCGCGCTCCGTCGTCTCCGCGGCGACGCCCGCCGTGAGGTCCAGCAGGACCTGGGTGCGAAAGCCCTCGCGGGCGGCGTCCAGGGCGGTGGCGCGTACGCAGTGGTCGGTCGCTATGCCGACCACGTCGACCTCGTCGATGTGGCGTGCGCGCAGCCAGTCGGCCAGGGGGACGTCGTTCTCGTCCTTGCCCTCGAAGCCGCTGTAGGCCGCCGAGTAGGTGCCCTTGTCGAAGACCGCGTCGACCGCGCCGGAGGCGACGGCCGGGGCGAAGTTCGGGTGGAAGCCGACGCCCTCCGTGCCCGCGACGCAGTGCGCGGGCCAGGAGCGGACGTAGTCGGGGTCGTCGGCGAAGTGGCCGCCGGGCGCGATGTGCAGATCGCGGGTGGCGACCACGTGCCGGTACCCGCTCCCGGCCGCCTGGCCGATCAGCTCCGTGATCGCGGCGGCGACGTCGGCGCCGCCGGACACCGCGAGGCTGCCCCCCTCGCAGAAGTCGTTCTGCACATCTACGACGATCAAGGCGCGGCGCATGATGGGTGTCCTTCGACTGTCGGCTAATCAACCGAGCCTAGAGACTTCCGGGCCCGGACGGGAGGGGGCGGACGAGGGCGGATACGGGGCGGACGGGCGGGTCCCGCTCTAGCTACCCGAGCGCTCCGTCAGGTACTCCGTCGGAAGGACGGGTTCTCCCCGGGAGAGCTGGGTGGCCGAGAGCGGGAGATTCGCGCGGGCGGCGATGTGCCGGCTGCGGGGGACGTCCAGCGGCTCGCGGCCCAGCACGTCCCCGCCCTTGATCAGCTGCACCAGCAGCTGCCGGTCCGCGAGCTCCGGCGGCACCGGGCCCGTGCCGACGACCTCGGCCTCGGCGACCCCGTCCTCGTCGAGCCGGCGCGCCGCCCACTTGCGGCCGCCGACGGAGGTCTTGCCGCCGCTGGACTTCTTCGCGACCGGCACCAACGGTGCCGCCGGGTCGCCGGACTCCGCACGGGCGACCAGCTTGTAGACCATGGAGCAGGTCGGGTGCCCGGAGCCGGTCACCAGCTGGGTGCCGACGCCGTACGCGTCCACGGGGGCGGCGGCGAGGGAGGCGATGGCGTACTCGTCCAGGTCGGACGTGACGACGATCTTGGTCTCTGCCGCCCCCAGCTCGTCCAGCTGCTGGCGCACCCGGTGCGCGACGAGCAGCAGGTCGCCGGAGTCGATGCGGACCGCGCCCAGCTCGGGCCCGGCCACCTCCACGGCCGTACGGACCGCCTCGGCGACGTCGTACGTGTCCACCAGCAGCGTGGTGCCCCGGCCGAGGGTGTCGACCTGGGCCTGGAAGGCGTCGCGCTCGTGGTCGTGCAGCAGGGTGAAGGCGTGGGCCGAGGTGCCGACGGTCGGGATGCCGTAGCGGAAGCCGGCCGCCAGGTCGGAGGTGGTGGCGAAGCCGCCGACGTACGCCGCGCGCGCCGCGGCCACCGCCGCCAGCTCGTGGGTGCGCCGGGCGCCCATCTCGATCAGCGGGCGGTCCCCGGCGGCCGAGGCCATGCGGGAGGCGGCTGCGGCGATCGCGGAGTCGTGGTTGAGGATGGAGAGGATCACCGTCTCCAGCAGCACGCACTCGGCGAAGGTGCCCTCGACGCGCAGCAGCGGCGAGCCGGGGAAGTACACCTCGCCCTCGGGGTAGCCCCACACGTCACCGCTGAAGCGGTAGTCGGCGAGCCAGGCCAGCGTCTGCTCGTCGACGATGTTCCGCTCCCGGAGGAAGCCGAGGACGTCCGGGTCGAAGCGGAAGTTCTCCACCGCGTCCAGGACGCGTCCGGTACCCGCCACCACGCCGTAGCGGCGCCCGTGCGGCAGCCGTCGGGTGAAGACCTCGAACACGCTCCGCCGTTCGGCCGTACCGGCCTTCAGAGCCGCCTGGAGCATGGTCAGCTCGTACTGGTCCGTGAAGAGCGCCGTCGAGGGAACGTCCACCGGCAGCCCAAGGTCCGCTGTGTTCATGACCATGGATGCTACACCCCTTTTCGTCGGTGTGACGATTTTTCCTCGCCGTGGCAGCATGGGCACTGTGACGTCACCCGCGCCCGTAGAGATCGAACGCACCGAGTCGGCGGAGGAGGTCTTCGCCGTACCCGAGCCCGACGTCCCCTGGGTCACGATCGTGCACAACGACCCGGTCAACCTCATGAGCTATGTGACGTACGTCTTCCAGTCGTACTTCGGCTACACCAAGGACAAGGCCACCAAGCTCATGCTCGACGTCCACCACAAGGGCCGGGCGGTCGTCTCCAGCGGAACCCGCGAGGAGATGGAGCGCGATGTGCAGGCGATGCACGGATACGGTCTGTGGGCCACCCTCCAGCAGGACCGGAAGTAGCGAACCCCTTCAGATGCCCGGACATTTCGAACCGCTTCCCGGCGGCGGCGCGGCCGTCGCGCTCGACGACGTCGAGATCTCCATCATCCGGTCGCTGGCCGTGCAGCTCCTGGAGCTGATCGGCCCCGGCCCCGGTGCCGAGGCCCCCGAGGACCCGCTCGCCGAGCTGTTCGCGGAAGGGCCCAGCGAGCCGCCCGCCGACCCGGTGCTGCGCCGGCTCTTCCCGGACGCCTACAGCGACCCCGAGAAGGTCCCGGACTCGCCCGCCGAGGCCGAGGAACGCCGGGCCCACTCCGCCGAGTTCCGCCGCTTCACCGAGAACGACCTGCGGGCCGGCAAGCGGGAGAACGCCCTCGCGGTGATCCGCGCCCTGGACGCGCTCGCCCCGGTGGACGAGGGCGGGGCCGTGCTGAAGCTGGCGCCGCAGGAGTCGAGGCAGTGGCTCGGTGCCCTGAACGACCTGCGCCTCGCGATCGGCTCGCGGCTGGAGATCATCGACGAGGGCGACACCGACCTGCTCTACCGGCTCCCGGACGAGGATCCGCGCAAGCCGATGGTGATGGCGTACCTGTGGCTCGGCGGTCTCCAGGAGACCCTCGTGACGACCCTGATGCCGTAGCTCCGCGCGGTGGACGAGTGTTCGCTCAGCGGACGCTCAATTCCGGATAACGATCCCGTCACCGTTGCGGCCGCATTTGTCGCGATAGTGCGCTCTTTGTCCACTTCTTCCTGTGGGGTGCGTCACATCACATTCGTGTGATCATTATTGCGGTTGTGATAAATCTTCACGACCGCCCGGCCGACGCCACCCATGTCGGGCCGGGTGCGCCACCGAGCCGACGACCGTCGGCCAGGCACAACTCCATCAATCCGGGGGGATCGAAACCCGATCCGAGGCCGACGACGGGCCGCGGTTCGGCATGGAGAAAGGCGCACCACACATGACCTCAGCGCAGGTCGATCAGCATCACGACGGCAATGAGGCCGTGCGGGACGGCGAGGGCGGCGAGGGGTATCAGCGCGGGCTCGGGGCCCGGCAGATCCAGATGATCGCCATCGGCGGTGCCATCGGCACCGGCCTGTTCCTCGGCGCGGGCAAGGGCATCTCCAAGGCCGGTCCGAGCCTGATCCTGGCGTACGCCGTCGCGGGCCTCGTCATCTTCCTGATCATGCGGGCACTCGGCGAACTGCTGATGTACCGCCCGGTGTCGGGTTCGTTCTCGGAGTACGCGCGCGAGTTCATCGGCCCCTTCGCGGGCTTCGTCACCGGCTGGACGTACTGGCTGTTCTGGGTGGTCACCGGCATCACCGAGGTCACCGCCGCGGCCGCCTACATGACGTACTGGTTCGCCATCCCGCAGTGGGTCTCGGCCCTGATCTTCACGATCGTCCTGTACACCGCCAACCTGATCTCCGTGAAGCTCTTCGGCGAGCTGGAGTTCTGGTTCTCCATGGTCAAGGTCACCGCGATCATCGGCATGATCCTGATCTGCGTCGGCATCCTCACGGTCGGCTTCTCCGACGCGGGCAAGACCGCCTCCGTCAGCCACCTGTGGAACGACGGCGGCTTCTTTCCGCACGGCGTCGGCAGCACCCTGATGACCCTGCAGATGGTCATGTTCGCCTTCCTCGCCGTCGAGCTGGTCGGCGTGACCGCGGGCGAGTCCAAGGACCCGAAGAAGGTCCTGCCGAAGGCGATCAACACCGTGCCCTGGCGCATCGCCGTCTTCTACGTCGGCGCGCTGGTCATGATCCTGTCGGTCGTGCCGTGGACCGAGTTCCACCCGGGCGTGAGCCCCTTCGTGGCCGCCTTCCAGAAGATGGGCCTGTCCGTCGGCGCCGGCATCGTGAACTTCGTCGTCCTGACGGCCGCGCTGTCCTCCTGCAACTCCGGCATGTACTCCACCGGCCGCATGCTGCGTGACCTGGCGCAGAACGGCCAGGGACCCCAGGTGTTCACCAGGCTGACGCGCAGCGGCACCCCGCTCGTCGGCACCACGTTCTCCGCCGCGCTGATGCTCGTCGGCGTCTGGATCAACTACCAGTGGCCGGGCAAGGCGTTCGACTACGTCGTCTCCTTCGCGACCATCTCCGGCATGTGGGCCTGGATCGTCATCCTGATCTGCCAGATCCGCTACCGGACGCGGGTCAACCGCGGAGTGCTGCCGCGCAGCGAGTTCCCCGCGCCGGGGGCCCCGTACACGAGCGTCTTCGCGCTCGCCTTCATCGGCATGGTGATCGTGCTCATGGGCATCGACAAGGACGCCCGGGTGTCGCTGTACTGTGCTCCGCTGTGGGGCGCGATCCTCGGCGTCTCCTACTGGGTGCTCAGGCGCCGCAACCCGGGGGCCGCCGCCTTCGTCAAGCGCTGACTTCCTCCCCGGGACGTCCGGCCGCGCGGAGCTCTCGTGGCGCCCCGCCGCGGCCGCCGCTCAGGACGTCCGGCATATGGGCCGTTCCGTACCATCCCTCGGTACGGAACGGCCCTTCTGCATATCCTGGCGAACATGCTGACCATCACCCAGGCCCTCGTCGACCAGATCGTCGCCCACGCGCGCAAGGACCACCCCGACGAGGCGTGCGGCGTCGTGGCGGGCCCGGCGGGCTCGGACCGCCCCGAGCGCTTCGTCCCCATGCTGAACGCGGCGATGTCGCCCACGTTCTACGAGTTCGACTCGGGCGATCTGCTCAGGCTCTACCGCGAGATGGACGACCGCGACGAGGAGCCGGTGGTCATCTACCACTCCCACACCGCCACCGAGGCCCACCCCTCGCGCACCGACATCTCCTACGCCAACGAACCCGGCGCCCACTACGTCCTCGTCTCCACCGCCGACACCGACGGCCTCGGCGATTTCCAGTTCCGTTCCTTCCGGATCGTGGACGGCGAGGTCACGGAGGAGGAGGTCACGGTCGTGGAGGCCTACTGATCTCATTCATCGGACGAAATGCGTCCGGCATGCGGGATCACACTCCGGGACCCGGGCCGGGAATCGTTACGATGAGCGCATGGTTCTGAACGACGTGAGCGAGAAAGCGCCGGGCATGCTGCTCGTGGCGCGGCTGCACGTCGATCTGTGCAGGCTGAACAGCGCCATCTGTTGACGTTTCCCGCCGCCGTACGGCCGTGAGCCACGGCGCGCGACGCCGTGCGCCCACTTTCCGACCCTTTCCGACAGGAGCCCGCAACCATGGCCATCGAGGTCCGCATCCCGACCATCCTCCGCACGTACACCAACGGTGAGAAGGCGGTGGAGGGCAAGGGGAACACCCTCTCCGAGCTGTTCGCCGACCTCGAGACCCGGCACGCGGGGATCGAGGCCCGCATCGTGGACAACGGTCAGCTGCGCCGCTTCGTCAACGTGTACCTGAACGACGAGGACGTCCGCTTCGTCAAGGGCATCGACACCGAGCTGACCGACGGCGACACCGTGACGATCCTGCCGGCCGTCGCCGGCGGCATGCGCTGATCGGTCGCTGAGCAGCGATGCGCTACGACTCCCCGCTGGCCGCGGTGGGCAACACCCCCTTGGTGCGCCTGCCGCGGCTCTCGCCGTCCGCCGACGTCCGGATCTGGGCCAAGCTGGAGGACCGCAACCCCACCGGCTCGGTCAAGGACCGCCCCGCGCTGCACATGATCGAGCAGGCGGAGAAGGACGGCCGGCTGACCCCGGGCTGCACGATCCTGGAGCCCACCTCCGGCAACACCGGCATCTCGCTGGCCATGGCGGCCAAGCTCAAGGGCTACCGCATGGTGTGCGTGATGCCCGAGAACACCTCGCAGGAGCGCCGGGACCTGCTCGGCATGTGGGGCGCCGAGATCATCTCCTCGCCGGCCGCGGGCGGCTCCAACACCGCCGTGCGCGTGGCCAAGGAGCTGGCCGCCGAGCACCCCGACTGGGTGATGCTCTACCAGTACGGCAACCCGGACAACGCCGGCGCCCACTACGCCACGACGGGCCCGGAGATCCTCGCCGACCTGCCGTCGATCACCCACTTCGTCGCGGGCCTCGGCACCACCGGCACCCTGATGGGCGTCGGCCGCTATCTGCGCGAGCACCGGCCGGGCATCCAGATCGTCGCCGCCGAACCACGCTACGACGACCTGGTCTACGGCCTGCGCAACCTCGACGAGGGCTTCGTGCCGGAGCTGTACGACGCCTCGGTCCTCACCACCCGCTTCTCGGTCGGCTCGGCCGACGCGGTCACACGTACCCGTGAACTCCTCCAGCAGGAGGGCATCTTCGCGGGCGTCTCCACCGGCGCCGCCCTGCACGCGGCGATCGGCGTGGGCCGCAAGGCGGTCGCGGCGGGGGAGTCCGCCGACATCGTCTTCATCGTGGCCGACGGCGGCTGGAAGTACCTGTCCACCGGCGTCTACACGGCGGCCACCACCGAGGAGGCCATCGAGACGCTGCAGGGCCAGCTCTGGGCGTAACGCCGTAACACCGCATTAACGCGCATCAAGCGGTCACCAGCCCCCTCTCATGAGGGGGCTAAGCCATTCCTATGGCGAGGCAAAGAAATCCACCCGGTACTGCCGGTCCCGACCGCGCCGGAGCTACGTTCCTCGGCGCACCCTGTCATGTCACGCTCACCCAGTGCCATGACAGGTGTCTGTGAGTGTCATGCTCATGACTGCGCGGTTCCACCGCCGCTACGCGCGTCACGGGCCTGCCAATCCAGTGAAATCCCCACTTCAACCGGAGGCAGCACCCCATGCGTGAGTCACGCCCGAGCAGCCGCAGACGGAGTCTTCGAAGACTCGTCTCCGTCGCCTTCCCCGCCCTCGCCCTCACCGTCGCCGGACTCGCCGCGGCACCCACGGCAGGGGCGGCCCAGGCGGCCACCGCTCCCGCGCCCCACACCTCCAAGGTGACGCAGAACAGCAAGGCACTGACCGACCCGAAGCGGCAGGCGTTCCACTCGACCGGCACGGCCGGCCAGAAGGTGCCGACCCAGCACCTGTGCGCCACCGCCAAGCCCGGCGAGGCGTCCTGCTTCGCGCAGCGCCGCACCGACATCAAGCAGCGGCTCGCCGCGGCACTCGCCGCCGCCACCCCCTCCGGCCTCTCGCCGGCCAACCTGCACAGCGCCTACAACCTGCCCACGTCGGCCGGTTCGGGGATGACCGTCGGCATCGTCGACGCGTACAACGACCCCAACGCCGAGTCGGACCTGGCCACTTACCGCTCGCAGTTCGGCCTGTCCGCCTGCACCAAGGCCAACGGCTGCTTCAAGCAGGTCAGCCAGACCGGTTCCACCAGCTCGCTGCCGACCAACGACAGCGGCTGGGCCGGCGAGGAGATGCTCGACATCGACATGGTCAGCGCGGTCTGCCCGAACTGCAGCATCGACCTGGTCGAGGCCAACTCCGCCACCGACGCCGACCTCGGCGCCGCCGAGAACGAGGCCGTCGCGCTCGGCGCCAAGTTCGTCTCCAACAGCTGGGGCGGCTCCGAGTCCTCCTCCCAGACCAGCGAGGACTCCCAGTACTTCAAGCACCCGGGCGTCGCGATCACCGTCTCCGCGGGCGACTCCGGCTACGGCGCCGAGTACCCGGCGACCTCCCAGTACGTGACCGCCGTCGGCGGCACCGCGCTCTCCACCGCCTCCAACTCCCGTGGCTGGAGCGAGTCCGTCTGGAACACCTCCAGCACCGAGGGCACCGGCTCCGGCTGCTCGGCGTACGACCCGAAGCCGAGCTGGCAGACCGACACCGGCTGCTCCAACCGCATGGAGGCCGACGTCTCCGCGGTCGCCGACCCGGCCACCGGCGTGGCGGTTTACGACACCTACGGCGGCTCCGGCTGGGCGGTCTACGGCGGCACCAGCGCCTCCTCGCCGATCATCGCGAGCGTCTACGCCCTCGCGGGCACCCCGGGCGCGAGCGACTACCCGGCGAAGTACCCCTACAGCCACACCGGCAACCTGTACGACGTGACGAGCGGCAACAACGGCTCCTGCTCTCCTTCGTACTTCTGCACCGCGGGCAGCGGCTACGACGGCCCGACCGGCTGGGGCACCCCGAACGGCACCGCCGCCTTCACCTCCGGCGGCAGCAGCGGCGGCAACACGGTGACCGTCACCAACCCGGGCAGCCAGTCCACCACCACGGGCAGCTCGGCCAGCCTGCAGATCAAGGCCAGCGACAGCGGCAGCGCCTCCCTGACCTACAGCGCCTCCGGCCTGCCGACCGGCCTGTCGATCAACAGCTCCACCGGCCTGATCTCCGGCACGGCGTCCGCCGCGGGCACCTACCAGGTCACCGTCACCGCGACCGACTCCACCGGCGCGACCGGCTCGACCTCCTTCACCTGGACCGTCGGCACCTCCGGCGGTGGTGGCTGCACCTCCTCCCAGCTGGTGGCGAACCCGGGCTTCGAGTCGGGCAGCACCGGCTGGACCGCGACCAGCGGCGTCATCACCAACGACACCGGTGAGGCCGCTCACAGCGGCTCGTACTACGCCTGGCTCGACGGATACGGCTCCTCGCACACCGACACCCTGTCCCAGTCGGTGACCATCCCGGCCGGCTGCAAGGCGAGCTTCACCTTCTACCTGCACATCGACACCGCCGAGACCGGCAGCACCGCGTACGACAAGCTGACGGTGAGCGCCGGTTCGACGACCCTGGCGAGCTACTCGAACCTCAACGCCAACTCGGGTTACGCGCAGAAGACCTTCGACCTGTCCTCGTTCGCGGGCCAGACGGTCACCCTGAAGTTCAACGGTGTCGAGGACTCCTCCCTCCAGACCAGCTTCGTCGTCGACGACACGGCCGTGACGACCAGCTGATCCGCGCCGCCCGAACCACCGCGCGAAGCACCACCTGAACCACCCGGACCACCCGTGATCCCGCACGTGGAAGGAAACATTCCGCGTGCGGGATCCGTTCGTCGTGCCGGTACGTCTCATCTGCACCAGGCGGCCGACTCCCCACGGCCACGGCAGAAAGGCGAAACCCATGCGTCGAAGCGCGACGTCCCTCGCAGCCCTCGCGGCCGCGGTGCTGCTGCTCGCCGGATGCGGCTCCAAGAGCGACACCGGCGGCCAGGGCGGCAAGGGCGGCAAGGGCGGCAAGGGCACGGACACCGGAAGCGCGGGCACGGCCTCGCCCTCGGCGCCGGCCGCCGGCGGCTGTGCCTCCGCGGTCGACCTGAAGGCGACCGACACCGGCCGTACGGTCTGCGTGGCCAAGGGCGGCGAGGTCCGGCTGACCCTGGAGGGCACCAAGTCCCGCCCCTGGAAGCCGGTCCAGGCCAGCGGCACCGCCCTGAAGGCGATCAACACCGGCTTCCTCATCCGGCCGGGCCAGGCCACGGCCGCGTACCACGCCGTGGCGGCCGGCACCGAGAAGCTGACCTCGTCCCGCCCGATGTGCGCGCAGCCCACGAAGCCCGGCGAAGTGTCGTGCATGGGCATCCAGGAATGGGCGGTCACGGTGACCGTGAAGTAGGCGATCCCGTGATGTAGACGGTCCTCAGCCCGCGAGATGCCGGACCTGGTCCCACAGCACCGGGTCCACCACACCCACCCGGCGCCGGAAGTCGCCGACCGGCACCTCGCGCAGTTCGTCGGTCTCCAGGAAGCTGGGCCTGCCCCGGGCGTCGCCGACCGCGCCCGGGGGCAGCGGGATCACCCCGGACCGCTCGTCGTGGTATTTGCTGGTGATCTTCGCGACCGTGGCCCGGTTCCCGCGCACCGCCAGCACCAGACACGGCCGGTCCTTCACCCGCCCGTCACCCGCCACCGCCCTGTTCGACGCGCTGCGCGCGACCCCATTGGATTCCGACCGGTCCTCGTAGGGAACGTCAGCCCACCAGATGTCCCCGGGGACCGGCCGTCCGTCACGCGCGCGCGTACCGGCGCGGCCCGGTGGCCGCAGCCGCCGCCCGCCGGGCCGGCGGCCCCGCCCCCAGCCGTCGACGAGCGTGGCGACCAGCGCGAGCAGTACCACCGCCGCGAGCGCCAGCCACCAGGACGTGTCCATACGACGACGTTACCGGCGCACGCTACGAATCGCGCGCCCTTGGCGGTTCCTTCCGCGCCCCCTTTCCAGCCGAACCGGTGACAGCGCAGGTGAGTTCGCCCACAACGGCCCTTTGCGGAGGAGCGACCCGTGCTTTCGCGCCTTACGCTCGACAAACCGCACGACCCCCGTTTTCCCACCCATTTGATCTTGTCATTTTGATCTTCACCGCCAACGGAGGTTTCTGCTTCATGAAGCTCACCGTCGTCGGCTGCTCGGGGTCGTTCCCGTCCGCGGAATCGGCCTGTTCGAGCTACCTCGTCGAGGCCGACGGCTTCCGGCTGCTTCTCGACATGGGCAACGGCGCCCTGGGCGAGCTGCAGCGCCACTGCGGTCTCTACGACCTCGACGCGATCTTCCTCAGCCATCTGCACGCCGACCACTGCATCGACATGCTGGCGTACTTCGTCGCGCGGTACTACCGCCACGACGGCGGCCGCTGCGACCCCATCCCGGTCTACGGCCCCGAAGGCACCGAACACCGCCTGACCACGGCGTACGCCGACACCCCTTCCGCCTCCTCGATGAGCGAGGTCTTCGACTTCCACACGGTCAAGCCCTCCACGTTCGAGATCGGCCCCTTCACGGTCCACACCGACCTGGTCCGCCATCCCGTCGAGGCGTACGGCATCCGCGTCGAGCATGCCGGGAGGTCCCTGACGTACTCCGGGGACACGGGCGTGACCGAGGCCCTGGACGAGCTGGCCCGGGACACCGACCTGTTCCTGTGCGAGGCCGCGTTCACGCACGGCAAGGAGGACATCCCCGACCTCCACCTCAACGGCCGCGAGGCGGGTGAGTCGGCCGCGCGCGCCGGCGCCCGGCGCCTGGTCCTCACCCACATCCCGCCGTGGACCGACCCGGAGGCCAACCTCCGTGACGCGCGCGAGGTGTTCGACGGCCCGGTGGACCTGGCCGCGCCGAGGGCGACGTACGAGATCTGAGACCGGAGACCACGTACGAGACACGTACGGGACACGGGAAAGGCCCCGGAACCGAACGGGTTCCGGGGCCTTCGCGCGGAGCGCTACGCCTTCGTCAGGTCCTCGACCTCGTCGTCGGGCTCGCGGCCCGGGGTGGGGAGATTGAACCTGGTGATCGCGAAGCGGAAGACCACGTAGTAGATCGCCGCGAACACCAGGCCGATCGGGATGATCAGCCAGGGCTTGGTCGCGAGGTTCCAGTTCAGGAGGTAGTCGATCGCGCCGGCCGAGAAGTTGAAGCCCGCGTGGACGCCGAGGCCCCAGGTGACCGCCATGGACACGGCCGTCAGGACCGCGTGGATGACGTACAGCACCGGCGCGATGAACATGAAGGTGAACTCGATCGGCTCGGTCACACCGGTGACGAACGAGGTCAGCGCGAGCGAGACCATCATGCCGAGGACGGCCTTGCGGCGCTCGGGGCGGGCGCAGTGCGCGATGGCGAGGGCGGCGGCCGGCAGGCCGAACATCATGATCGGGAAGAAGCCGGACTGGAACATGCCGGCGTGCGGGTCACCGGCGAGGAACCGGGTGATGTCGCCGTGCACGACCTGGCCGGCGGAGTTCTTGTAGTCGCCGATCTGGAACCACGCCACGGTGTTCACGAACTGGTGCATGCCGATGGGGATCAGACCACGGTTGACCAGACCGAAGAGCGCGGCACCGACCGAGCCGAGGCCCGTCATCCACTCGCCGAAGTGCGTGATGCCCTTGCCGACGGGCTCCCAGACCAGGGTGAACAGGACGCCGACGAGGGTGCCGACGAAGGCCATCAGGATCGGCACCAGCCGGCGGCCGTTGAAGAAGCCGAGCCAGTCCACCAGCTTCGTGCGGTGGAACCGCTGCCACATCACGGCCGCGAGCAGGCCCATGATGATGCCGCCGAGGACACCGGGGTCGTTGTACGTCGCCGCGACGATCTTGCCCTTTTCGATGTGCTCCTCGGTCACCGGGAACGCCTGGAGCACCTTGCTGTAGACCAGGAAGCCGACCAGCGCGGCGAGCGCCGTGGAGCCGTCCGCCTTCTTGGCGAAGCCGATGGCCACACCTATGCAGAACAGGATGGGCAGGGCGCCGGTGATGGCACCGCCCGCGGCGTTGAAGACCGTCGCGACCTTGTCCCAGCCGAGGCCGTCCTTGCCGAAGATGTCATCCTGGCCCAGCCGGACCATGATGCCTGCCGCCGGCAGTACGGCGATCGGCAGCTGGAGACTGCGGCCGACCTTCTGCAGGCCCTGGAACAGGCCGGATCCCCGCTTCTTTGCGGGAGCCGCCGTGGCGGTGGCGGTGCTCATGGTGGGTTCCTCCATCGGTGGTGGTCTACACCACTCAGTGGTGTAGACCTGTTGTAGCACGATGAAGGCGGGATAAGGAACCACGAAATCCGCTACCGAAACGCTACGCGGTGTGCCGATGTGCTAAAGGGGACCGGGCCCGGCTCAGGCCTTGGTGATGTCCTCGACCTCGTCCTCGGGCTCCCGGCCCGGCGTCTTCAGATCGAACCGCGTGATCGCGAACCTGAAGACGGTGTAGTAGACCGCCGCGAAACACAGGCCGATCGGAATGATCGCCCACGGTTTCGTCGCCAGGTTCCAGTTGATCACGTAGTCGATCAGGCCCGCCGAGAAGCTGAATCCGTCGTGCACCCCGAGCCCCCACGTCACCGCCATCGAGACGCCGGTGAGCACGGCGTGGGCGGCGTACAGCAGGGGCGCGATGAAGAGGAAGGAGTACTCGATGGGTTCGGTGATGCCCGTCACGAACGACGTCAGCGCCACCGAGAGCATGAGACCGCCGACCTCCTTGCGGCGGCCCGGCCGCGCGCAGTGCGTGACGGCCAGCGCGGCGGCCGGCAGCGCGAACATCATGATCGGGAAGAAGCCCGAGGTGAACTGCCCGGCGTTCGGGTCGCCGGCCAGGAACATGTTGATGTCGCCGTGCACCACCGTGCCGTCCGGCTTGGTGAAGCTGCCGAACTGGAACCAGATGGGCACGTTCAGGAACTGGTGCAGGCCGACCACCAGCAGCGCGCGGTTCGCCAGCCCGAAGACGCCCGCGCCCCAGGCGCCCGCGTCCCGCAGCCAGTGGCTGAAGCTCTCCAGCCCGCTGCCGATCGGCGGCCAGATCCACAGGCACAGCGCCGCGAACACGATCGCGACGAACGCCATGATGATCGGCACCAGCCGGCGGCCGTTGAAGAAGCCCAGCCAGTCCACCAGCTTCGTGCGGTGGAACCGGGCCCAGAAGAAGGCGGCCAGCAGACCCATCACGATGCCGCCGAAGACGCCCGGGTTCTGGAAGGTGAACGGCGTCACCGACCCCGCGCCCGCGCCGACGCCGACCTGACAGCCGATCTGCGGGATCGCCTTCGAGCCGCCCGGGCAGGACTCGGGGAACTGGTGCAGCACGCCGTAGTAGACGAGGAACCCGGCCACCGCCGCGAGCGCCGTCGAGCCGTCCGCCTTCTTCGCCATGCCGATGGCCACGCCCACGCAGAACAACAGAGGCAGACCGAGGGAGCCGTCGAGCAGGGCGCCGCCCGCGCCCGTCATCACCCTGGACACGTTCGTCCAGCCCAGCCCGTCCGTGCCGAACACGTCCGGCTGGCCGAGGCGGTTGAGGATGCCGGCCGCGGGCAGCACCGCGATCGGCAGCTGGAGGCTGCGGCCCATCTTCTGCAGGCCCTGGAAGGCACGGTTCCAGCGGGCGCGGGCGGGGCTCACCTCGGCCTCGGTGCTCATCGGTTGGCGACCGCCTGTCCTGTGGTGTAGACCAGTCGTGGACGATTGGGTTTGCTGTGACGTCATCCTTCGGTACGCACGGCGCAATCGCTCGTGAAGTTGGGCCAACCGTGCGTGAGGAGAGCAAATGGCCAGCAAGGCTGAGAAGATCGTCGCCGGCCTCGGCGGCATCGACAACATCGACGAGATCGAGGGCTGCATCACCCGGCTGCGCACCGAGGTGCACGACGCCTCCAAGGTCGACGACGCCGCCCTGAAGGCCGCCGGCGCCCACGGCGTCGTCAAGATGGGCACCGCCATCCAGGTCGTCATCGGCACCGACGCCGACCCGATCGCCGCGGAGATCGAAGACATGATGTGAACCGCAGCGGTTCACCTGTAAGGGGCTCTTCCCGACTCGGGAGGAGCCCCTTCGCCGTGTCCCGATAGGCTCGTCGCCATGTCTCGCATCGACGGCCGTACCCCCGAACAGCTCCGCCCGGTCACCATCCAGCGCGGATGGAGCAAGCACGCCGAGGGCTCCGTCCTCGTCTCCTTCGGCGACACCAAGGTGTTCTGCACCGCCTCCGTGACCGAGGGCGTCCCGCGCTGGCGCAAGGGCAGCGGCGAGGGCTGGGTCACCGCCGAGTACGCCATGCTGCCCCGCGCCACCAACACCCGCGGCGACCGCGAGTCCGTCAGGGGCAAGATCGGCGGCCGTACCCACGAGATCTCCCGCCTCATCGGCCGCTCCCTGCGCGCCGTCATCGACTACAAGGCGCTCGGCGAGAACACCATCGTCCTCGACTGCGACGTCCTCCAGGCCGACGGCGGCACCCGTACGGCCGCCATCACCGGCGCGTACGTCGCCCTCGCCGACGCCGTCGCCTGGGCCCAGGGCCGCAAGCTGATCAAGGCCGGCCGCCAGCCGCTCACCGGCACCGTCTCCGCCGTCTCGGTCGGCATCGTCGGCGGCGTCCCCCTCCTCGACCTCTGCTACGAGGAGGACGTGCGCGCCGAGACCGACATGAACGTCGTCTGCACCGGCGACGGCCGCTTCGTCGAGGTCCAGGGCACCGCCGAGGCCGAGCCCTTCGCCCGCGACGAACTGAACGCCCTGCTCGACCTCGCCGTGAGCGGCTGCGACGAACTGGCCCGGATCCAGCGCGCCACGCTGGACGCCACGCTCGGGAAGTAAAGCGCGGACCAACGGAAGGGGTGCGCGGGGGCAACCCGCGCACCCCTCCCGGCGTCCTTCGGGTACAGCAGCTGGACACAGCAGCCCGACCAGGGGAGGGGACCACCATCATGGCCGTCAGCCGACGCCGCCGTCTCACCGCCGTCGCCGTCGTCGCGGCGACCGTCGCACTCACCGCCGGCCTGGCCACCGGATGCGACAGCGTCGACAAGGCCCTCGACTGCGTGCACACCGCCGACTCCATCGCCGACAACGTCACCGGCCTGCAACAGGCCGTCGAGAACGCGGCGAACGACCCGACCCGGGCCGACGACTCGCTGAACGCCATCGAGAAGAACCTCGACAAGATCGGCGACAGGACCGACCACACGGACGTCAACAAGGCGGTGGACGACGTGAAGAAGGCCGTGGGCAACGTCCGTACGGCCATCAAGAACGGGGACCGCACTCCGGACGTGAGCCCGGTGACGGACGCGGCGGGCGAGCTGACGAAGGTCTGCACGAAGTAGGGCAAAGGGGCACGGGGAACTGCGCGAACAGCCACGACGTACCCGCGGCCGCCGACGGCGCTCAGTACTCCCGGTCCCGGCGTCCCTCCCGCAGCTCGCGCCGCGCCTCGCGCCGCTCCACCCGCTCCTGCCGTCGCCGCTCCTTGAGACGGAGCTGTTCGGCCCGGGTCACCTTGCGCGACACCCCGACCCCGCCCCAGAAGGCGAACCCCCCGATGACCACCCGCGGCGCGCCCGGCTCGGGCGGGCCGTCGTCACGGGGGTGGTCGAAGCCGCCCATGACGCCGATGCCCCGGACGACGACCTCGACCCCCGGTGGCACGGTGACCTGCAGACCGCCCATGATCGCCACGCAGTTGATCTCGACCTCGCGGTCCGCGAAGTTCGCCTCGCGCAGATCGATCTCGCCGCCGCCCATGAACGCGAAGCAGTTGAACCGCTTCGGCACCGTCCAGCGGCCCTTGCGCTCGAACCCCGACAGGATCGCCACCCCGCCCGCCGAGGACCCCTCGCCGCCGACGATCCGGGACGCCCAACTCCCGCTCTCCGCAGGAGCCTTGGTGAACGACACCGGGGCGGGCGGCGCCGCCGCGCCGGCCGTCGGCAGATCACGGGTGATCGGGGTCAGCTCGCCGTAGGTGCGCGCCTGGTAGGTCGCCTCCAGCCGCTCCTCGAACTCCGCCATGTCGAGCCGGCCCTCGGCCAGCGCCTCCCGCAGCACCTCGGCCACGCGCTCACGGTCGGCGTCGGAGGCCCGGAGATCGGGAGCGGGAGCGGGGGCAGGGGACCGATGGTCCGGCACCGCGTCGTCGGTCATGACAGCAGCCTACGAGACGGCCCTCTCCGCGTACATCTCGGCGATGACGGCCTCGATGTCCGGCTCCCGCACCGACAGGTCCACCAGCGGATACCGCGCCGCCAGATGCGCCACGAGCGGCGCCGCCGACTGCCCCGCCGGGAACGCCAGCGACTGCCGGGGCCCCTCGACCCGCACCACCCGTGCCCCGGGCACCTCCACCGGCGGCAGCTCCCGCTCCAGGTCCACCACCAGCGTCCGCTCGCTCTGCCCGGCCCCGTGCAGCCCCGCGAGCGGGCCGTCGTACATCAGCCGGCCGTGGTCGATCACCATCACCCGCGAGCACAACTGCTCGATGTCCTGCAGATCATGGGTGGTCAGCAGCACCGTCGTGCCGCGCTCGGCATTCAACTCCCGCAGAAAACCGCGCACCTTGGCCTTCGAGACGACGTCCAGGCCGATCGTCGGCTCGTCCAGGTACAGCACCTCGGGATCGTGCAGCAGCGCCGCCGCGATGTCCCCGCGCATCCGCTGGCCCAGCGACAGCTGCCGCACCGGCACGTCCAACAGCTCGCCCAGCTCCAGGAGTTCCACGCAGCGGTCGAGGTTCTCCCGGTAACGGGCCTCGGGGATGCGGTACATGCGGTGCGCCAGCCGGTACGAGTCGATCAGCGGCAGGTCCCACCACAGCGTCGTACGCTGTCCGAACACCACCCCGATCCGCTGCGCGAGCCGCGTCCGCTCCCGGGACGGATCGATGCCCGCCACCCGCAGCCGGCCGCCGCTCGGCGTCAGGATGCCGGTCAGCATCTTGATCGTCGTCGACTTCCCGGCGCCGTTCGGCCCGATGTAGCCGACCATCTCGCCGCGCGCCACGGAGAACGACAGCGAGTCCACCGCCCGCACCTCGCGCCGCTCCCGCTTCAGGAACCCGGTCCGCTTGCGCACCTCGAAGACCTTCTCGACCGCTTCGAGCCTGATGAAGTCACTGTCCGGCACGTGCTAGCTCCCTGTGCTCCGGTACGAACGAAGTCCCGCCCGCCACGCCAGCCCCGCCAGCGCGCAGCAGCCCGCCGCGACCAGCGGAGGCGTGAACGCCACCCACCGCGGCAGGTCCAGCGGATACGGCCGGCCCAGCACGTACGTCGCGGGCAGCCAGTTGACGAAGGCCAGCGGCAGCACGAACGTCACCCCGCGCACCAGCTCCTTCGCGAACACCGTCGGCGGATACTGCAGCAGCGTCGTCCCGCCGTACGTGAAGGCGTTCTGCACCTCGGAGGCGTCCTGCGCCACGAACTGGAACGCCGCCCCCGCCACGAACACCGCGCAGAAGATCGCGCAGCCGCTCGCCACCGTCACCGGCATCAGCAGCAGCTTCGCCGGCGTCCAGTCGATCTCCACCCGGGTCAGCGCCCAGCCCAGCACCAGCGAGCCCTGCACCACCCGGCCGAGCCGGCGCAGCGCGAACCGGTCGGCGGCCACCTGCGCCAGCACCGGCACCGGCCGCACCAGCAGCGTGTCCAGCGTGCCGTCCCGCACCCGCCGCCCCAGCCGGTCCATCGAGCCGATCGCCAGATCCGCCAGCCCGAAGGACACGGCCGACAGCCCGTACAGGAACGCCACCTCCGCCAGCGTGTACCCGCCGAGCACACGCACCCGCGAGAACATCAGCATGATCGCGACGAAGTCGAAGAACGTCGCCGCGAAGTTCCCGAACGTGGTCATGGCGAACGACGCCCGGTAGGCCATCGTGGACCGCACCCACATCCCGGCGATCATCCCGTACGCCCGCACCCCCGCGCGCACCCGGCCGCCCTCACCCACCCTGGACCACCACCCGCCGTGTCGCCGCCGACTGCACCAGCCGGCCCAGCGCCAGCAGCACCGCCGCCCACGCCCCCTGGAACAGATACGTCCGCAGCGGATCCGCGCGCCCCAGCAGCACGTCCGCCGGCGCCTGGAGCAGCGACGACCACGGCAGCGCCCGTACGACCTCGCCGAGCGCGCCCGGGAAGACGTTGAGCGGCAGCAGCATCCCGCTGCAGAAGTAGCCCGCCAGCCACATCATCTGCCCCACGCCCGCGCCGTCCAGCAGCCAGAACGCGCTCAGCGCCACCAGGTAGCGCAGCCCGAAGCCGACCACCATCGCCAGCAGGACCGTCACGAGGAACGCCAGCCAGGTGCCGGCGTCCGAGGGCAGGTACGCCGGAAAACACAGCGCGCCGAAGGCGAACGGCACGAGGCCCCGCCCCAGCAGCTGGAAGCAGGCCCGGCCCAGATCGGCGGCGAGCCACCACAGCTGGAGGTCGGCGGGCCGGTAGAGATCGATCGCCACGTCCCCCGTACGGATACGATCCATCAGCTCCTCCTCGACGCCCCCGCCCCCGATCGCGAGCGTCGACAGGAAGGCCTGCCCGAGCCAGACGTATGTCACGACCTGCGCCTCGTCGTACCCCCCGAGATGCGGCTTCGCGTCCCACAGGGCGCGATACGTGTACACGAGGATCAGTCCGAAGACCGTGTTCGTGAACACCCCTGCCGCAGTGGCCGCCCGATACGTCGCGTACCGTCTGAATCCCCCCGCCGCGACGGCCACGTACAACCGTCCCGCGCCCACGCCAGTCCACCTCCCGGGACCGCTCGACACCGAAGCGCAGGAGCCTAGTCCGGAGGCCCGGCGGTCGGCCACGCATTTTCGTGCCCGAACCGTGCCGGAATCCGGGAACGGAACGCCAGGTGCGAGAGTCTTCAATCTGGGGGCCGTAGAAGGCGTACGAGGCGTACGGAAACGACGTACGACGAAACAGGAGTCCGTGCACGACATGAGCGACGAGCCACAGCCGCAGCAGCCGAAGGAAGGCGTGGCGCCGGAGAAGCCGACAGGGGAGGCCGAAGAGTCCTCCGCCCCGGCCCGGGACGAGAGGGCCGACGAGGGGACGGAGACGAGGGAACCGGCTTCGGTCACGCCCACGCCTTCGACCGAGCCGGAGGAGTCCGCACGGACCGAACGCACTGAGCAGGGAAACTCTGAGCAGGCCGAGCAGGCCGAGCAGGCCGAACAGGGCGGCGTCGGCCGGACGGGTGAACCGGCGGCGCCCGAGGCCCGCTCGGCCCGGGACCGCACCGCCTCGATGGCCCGCGCCCGCCAGGCGGCGCGCGGCGGGCGCACGGAGTCCGACGCGACGACCTCCGCCGGGCCCGACGACGCGGCGGACGGCGGCAGCGGCTCAGGTGCCGAGAAGCCCCAGTCCCCCGAGAGCACGCAGGTGCTGCGGCGCGTCGGTGCGCCCCGGGGGCCCCACGAGGGGTCGCCGAGCGCGTCGACCGGGGCAGGTCAGGGCCCCGGCGAGCCGCGGACGCCCGAGACCACCCAGGTCCTGCGCCGGGTCGGCGCACCCCGCTCGGGCGAGCCCGGTGCCCCCGGCGGGAAGCCGGGCACCGCGTCGGACGGCACCGGCCGCACCCCGCGTGCGAACACCCCGGACACCGCGTCCCGCGCCGCCCGCACCGCCGGAGCGCTCGGCGCCGCCGGCACGGCCGCGGCCGCCGGCGCGGGCACCGCGAACGCCGCCGGCCAGGCGGGCGCGGCGGCAGCGGGTGCCGCGGGCGCCGTCGGCTCCGCGGCAGGCGCGGGCACCCGACGCCCCCGCTCCGGCAACGGCCCGCGTACCGCCCCCACCGCCCCCAGCTCCTCCGAGGACGCCACCGCCCTCCTCGCCGCAGCCGCAGGCTCCACCGGCGGACCCGAAGGACCCGGCGGTCCCGGTGACGGCGGAGGCAAGGACGGCACGGGCGGCAAGGGCAAGAAGAAGCGGCCCAAGCGGACCGGGTGGCGGCGGATCATCCCCACCTGGCGCATGGTGCTCGGCACCTTCCTCTTCGGCGTACTGCTGATCATCGGCCTCTTCTTCCTCGGCTACTCGATGGTCAACATCCCGCCCGCCAACGCCCTCGCGACCAAGCAGAGCAACGTCTACCTCTACGCCGACGGCTCCCAGCTCGCCCGCGACGGACAGATCAACCGCGAGAACGTCAACCTCGCCCAGGTCTCCAAGGACGCCCAGCACGCCGTACTGGCCGCCGAGGACCGCGACTTCTACTCCGAGTCGGCCGTCGACCCCAAGGCGATGCTGCGCGCCGCCTGGAACACCGCGACCGGCAAGGGCACACAGTCCGGCTCGACGATCACCCAGCAGTACGTGAAGAACTACTACCTGGCCCAGGAACAGACGGTCACCCGTAAGGCCAAGGAGTTCTTCATCGCGATCAAGCTGGACCGGCAGAAGTCCAAGAACGAGATCCTGGAGGGCTACCTCAACACCAGCTACTTCGGCCGCAACGCCTACGGCATCCAGTCCGCCGCCCAGGCCTACTACGGCGTCGACGCCCAGAACCTCGACCCGGCCCGCGCCGCCTACCTCGCCGCGCTCGTCAACGCGCCCAGCGAGTACGACGTCGTGGCCCACCCCGAGAACAAGGCCGCGGCCGTCGCCCGCTGGAACTACGTCCTGGACGGCATGGTCAAGAAGGGCTGGCTCAGCGCGTCCCAGCGCGCCGGGATGAAGTTCCCGATGCCGAAGGAGCAGACGGTCTCCACGGGCATGTCCGGCCAGCGCGGCTACCTCGTCGAGGCGGTCAAGCACTACCTGACCACCAACAACATCCTCACCGACGACCAGCTCGCCACCGGCGGCTACCGCATCACCACCACCATCCAGAAGAACCGGCAGGACGCCTTCGTCAAGGCGGTGAACGACCAGCTGGTCGCCAAGCTGGACAAGAAGAACAACAAGGTCGACAACTACGTCCGGGCCGGCGGCGCCTCCGTCGACCCCAAGACGGGCGAGGTCGTCGCCATGTACGGCGGCATCGACTACGTGAAGCAGTACACCAACGGCGCGACCCGCGGTGACTTCCAGGTTGGCTCGACGTTCAAGCCGTTCGTGTTCACCTCCGCGGTGCAGAACGGCTCGACCACGCAGGACGGCCGCCAGATCACCCCGAACACGATCTACGACGGCACCAACGAGCGGCCCGTGCAGGGCTGGAGCGGCGGCGCCTACGCCCCGCAGAACGAGGACCAGAAGTCGTACGGCCCGATCACCGTCACCAAGGCCACGGACCTGTCCGTGAACGCGGTGTACGCGCAGATGGCGGTCGACGTCGGCCCGTCCAAGGTCAAGCAGACCGCGATCGACCTCGGCATCCCCTCCGGCACCCCGGACCTCCAGCCGTACCCGTCGATCGCCCTCGGCACCGCCACCGCCAGCGTCCTGGACATGGCGGAGGGCTACGCGACGCTCGCCAACCACGGCAAGCACGGCCAGTACTCCCTGGTGAAGAAGCTCACCAAGGACAGCGGCACGGACGAGATCAAGCTGCCCGACCCGTCGGTCAAGCAGGCCGTCAGCCGGGAGGCGGCCGACACCACCACGGCCATGCTCCAGAGCGTGGTCGAGAACGGCACCGCCTCGGCCGCACAGGCCGTGGGCCGTCCGACGGCCGGCAAGACCGGCACCGCCGAGAGCGACACCGCCGCCTGGTTCGCGGGCTACACCCCCGACCTGGCCACGGTCGTCGCCGTCATGGGCCAGGACCCGGTGACCGCCCAGCACAAGCCGCTGTACGGCGCCCTCGGCCTGCCGCGCATCAACGGCGGCGGTGCGCCGACCCAGATCTGGACGCAGTACACGCAGGCCGCGCTCCAGGGCACCCCGGCCTCCGACTTCGACCTCCAGCTGGCGTCGGGCGCCGACCAGCCGCAGGCGCCCAGCACCGGCACCCCGGCCACGCCGGGCACGACCGGTGACCAGAACACCGGCGGCACCACCACCGGCACCCCGACCACCGGCGGCACGACCGCGAGCCCGACCACCGGCGGCACCACGGGCACCCCGACCACCGGCGGTACGACCACGACCGGTGGTGGCACCACCACCGGCGGCGCCACCACGACCGACGGCGGCACCGGCACGACGGGCACCACCACCGGCGGGAACACGACGACCGGCGGCGGGACCACCGGCACCGACACGACCGGCGGCACGACCGCCAGCCCCAGCGGCGGCACCCTCGGAGGCGGCGGCACACCGGGCGGCGGTACGACGGGAACGGACACGGGCGCGGGCGGCGGCCCCGGCACCTGACGACAACCGTCCGATGTCTCAGTGACCGCTGGTCGCCTTCAGCCCGACGACGGCGACCAGCAGGAGACAGACGAAGAAGATCCGGGCGGCGGTGACCGGCTCACCCAGCACCACCATGCCGAGCACCGCCGCCCCGGCCGCCCCGATGCCCACCCACACGCCGTAGGCGGTACCGATGGGCAGGGACTTGGCGGCGTACGACAGCAGCACCATGCTCGCGACGATCCCGGCACCCGTGAGCACACTCGGGACCAGCCGCGTGAATCCCTCGGTGTACTTCATCCCGATCGACCAGCCGACTTCGAGCAGACCGGCGACAACGAGCAGAACCCAGGCCATGACGGCACCTCCGGAGAATCTCTGAACGGGGTGCGTCGTCTTTTCCTGGTCTTCCTGGAGTCGGGGATCCCGGTACGGCGCGTCTCGTCGGGCTCCCTTGTCGAACATAGCAAAGCCAACGCAAAAGGGGCTGGTGACGATGGTCACCAGCCCCTCTGAGCTCGTCGGACTACAGGTACAGGCCGGTCGAGTCCTCGGACCCCTCGAACCGGTCCGCGGCCACGGCGTGCAGATCACGCTCGCGCATGAGCACGTACGCCACACCCCGCACCTCGACCTCGGCCCGGTCCTCCGGGTCGTACAGGACCCGGTCGCCCGGCTCCACGGTCCGCACGTTCTGCCCGACCGCGACGACCTCGGCCCAGGCCAGCCGCCGGCCCACCGCCGCCGTGGCGGGAATCAGAATGCCGCCGCCCGACCGCCGCTCACCCTCACCGGCGTCCTGCTTGACCAGAACCCGGTCGTGCAGCATCCGGATGGGCAGCTTGTCGTGCTGAGGGGTGTTCTCGTTTCTGTTGGCGCTCACACCTCGAACCTACCTGCCTTCGCCCCGCCCGTCCGCCTCCGGGTCAGCCCTTGCGCCGCTTGCGGCCGACGGCGAACAGCCCGACGACACCGACGGCGAACAGCGCGACGGGCACGATCCGCTCCAGCCGGGGCGCGCCCTCGTCGTCCACGAACTGCGCCCGCACGTCGCTGACCACCCGGTTGACCTGAACGTACGCCCGCCCGACGGTGTGATCGAGATGGGCGGCGGCCTTCGCCTTCGCGTCCCCGATGATCGTCTGCGGATGGACCCGCACGCCGATCTCGTCGAGCGTCTCGGCCAGCACTTCGCGGCGGCGCTTGATGTCCGCCTCGATCTGCGCCGGGGTTCTGGTGTCCGACGTGTCCGCCACCGTACGGCCTCCGAAGTCTTCTGATGCTGTCCCGGACAGTCTGTCAGCTTCTCTGCGCACTGCACCGCAAGGCCCCCCGGTTACCCTGGCCCGATGAGCGAGCGACTCCAGCCGGGGGACGTGGCCCCCGCCTTCACCCTCCCGGACGCCGACGGCAACGAGGTCTCCCTGTCCTCCTACGAGGGCCGCAAGGTCATCGTCTACTTCTACCCCGCCGCCCTGACCCCCGGCTGCACCAAGCAGGCCTGCGACTTCACGGACAACCTGGAGGTTCTCGCCTCCGCCGGCTACGACGTCGTCGGCATCAGCCCCGACCAGCCGGAAAAGCTCGCGAAGTTCCGCGAGAAGGAGTCCCTGAAGGTCACCCTCCTCGCCGACCCGGACAAGAAGGCCCTCGACGCCTACGGCGCCTTCGGCGAGAAGAAGAACTACGGCAAGACCTACATGGGTGTCATCCGCTCCACGGTCGTCGTCGACGAGCACGGCAAGGTCGAACGCGCCCTCTACAACGTCCGCGCCACCGGCCACGTGGCCAAGATCATCAAGGATCTGGGTATCTGAGGACCTGAGTCTGTTGCTGGCGGCCCGCACCGGGGTGACCTGGTGCGGGCCGCTTTCTCTTTCCCGGCTTTCGGGCGTGACTGTCCGATAAGCGGTTCGTTGCTCTGTACGAGCAATGAACGTGCGGCCGGAATGGAGGGGGCCCGATGGGGACCAGCGCATACACCAAGGATCAGCTTGCACGAGTGGTCGCCGACGCCCGCAACTGGACTGATCTGATGCGGAGGCTCGGCCTCAGGACAAGCGGGGGACAACGGCGTGTGCTTCAGGAGAAAGTGAAGGAGCACGGACTCGACACGAGCCACTTCGTGAAGCGCAGCCCATGGCGCAAGTACCCGGACTCCGCCATCGCCGAAGCCGCAGCGTCATCGTCTTCACTGCGTGAAGTGGCCCTGAAGCTGGGAGCCACCCCAGCCACCGGCACCCTGTCGCACATTCGCCGCCGTATTCAGGCGGCAGGCATCGACATCAGTCACTTTCCTGGCATCGACCGGCCCGACCTGGATCTGCCCTTCACTGCTGATGAACTCAGAGCAGCTGTAGCGACGGCGACCAGCATCCGGGGGGTGGCTCGCGCCCTGGGTGTACCGGACGACAGCCGCTCGCGAGCGACTCTGAGCCGCATGTTGCGTGCCGAGTGCATCGACACTGGACACTTTTCCCACCAGCGCGTATCGATTCCCGAGAAGAAGCTTGGCGACCTCGTACAGAGCTCCACGAGCTACGCCGACGTGATGCGTGGCCTTGGCCTCGACGTAAACGACACCAATCACCGGCGCGTCCGACGCGCGGCAACTCGACTCGGCCTGGACACCAGCCACTTCAAGCGCCGGTCGTGGGCGCGCCCGGAGCGCCTCACCCCCGAGTCCATCTCTGACCGGGTGCTGGTCGTCCTGTCCCCTGACGCGGGACGCACCAACAGATCTCAGCTTCACCGTGCCCTGGCCGAGATCGGGGTGCCATACGCCTGCGAGACCTGCGGCAACTCGGGCGAGTGGCTGGGGCGGCCAATCACCTTGCAGATCGACCACGTCAACGGGGAGTGGCGCGACAACCGTCGAGAAAACCTCCGGTATCTGTGCCCCAACTGTCATGCGCTGACGGAGACGTGGTGCCGCCAGAAGGCGAGGGCATCCCTCGCCGCGTAACCTGCTCTACCCGTACACTGAACGCTGTCGGTCGAGCACGGTGACCGTTTTTGAGCGGCCGTGATGGAATTTGGCAGTCATGCTGGGTTTAGGTCCCAGTGGGTTCACACCCGTGTGGGTTCGAGTCCCACCGGCCGCACAGGTGAGGGGCCGTCCGTCCGGGCGGCCCCTCTTCCGGTCTCAGCCCAGCAGCTCCCGCACCACCGGCACCAACGCCCGGAACGCCTTCCCCCGGTGGCTGATCGCGTTCTTCTCCTCGGCGCTCAGTTCGGCGCACGTACGCGTCTCGCCGTCGGGCTGGAGGATCGGGTCGTAGCCGAAGCCGTTCGTGCCGGCGGGCGCGTGCCGGAGCACACCCCGCAGCTGGCCCTCGACCACGCGCTCCGTCCCGTCCGGCAGGGCCAGGGCGGCGGCGCAGGCGAAGTGGGCGCCGCGGTGTGCCTCGTCGATGTCGGCGAGCTGGGCCAGCAGCAGCTCCAGGTTGGCCAGGTCGTCGCCGTGCTTGCCCGCCCAGCGGGCGGAGAAGATGCCGGGGGCGCCGTTCAGGACGTCGACGCACAGGCCCGAGTCGTCGGCGACGGCCGGCAGGCCGGTGGCCCGGGCCAGGGCGTGGGCCTTGAGGAGGGCGTTCTCGGCGAAGGTGACGCCGGTCTCCTTGACGTCGGGCACCTCGGGGTAGGCGTCCGCACCGACGAGTTCGTGGGGCAGTCCGGCGTCGGCGAGGATGGCCCTCAGCTCGGTGATCTTTCCGGCGTTGCGGGTGGCGAGGATCAGGCGGGTCATGCGCGCCAGTATTCCTCGCCTACAGCTCCGTCTGTCCGCCGCCCTCCAGGCTGCGCAGGTCGAACACCTCGGCCATGCGGGCGAAGCCGCGGTCGCCGGGGTGGAGATGGTCGCCGGAGTCGTAGTCGGGGCGCAGCCGGCGCGGGTCGTACGGGTCGCGCAGGGCCTTGTCGAAGTCGACGACCGCGTCGTACACCGTGCCGGTGCGGATCCGTGCGTTGATCTGCTGCCGGACCGCCTCGCGCGCCCGGGTGCAGCCGCGGTGCCCCTGGAAGGGCATCAGGGTGGCGCCCACGACCTTCAGGCCGTGGGCGTGGGCCTGTGCGACGAGCGTGCGCAGGCCGGCGACGATGCGGTCCGGGTCGGCGAGGCCGGGGTTGCGCAGGATGTCGTTGACGCCGAGGTCGATGACGACGACCTTGGTGTTCGGGCGGGAGAGCGCGTCGCGGCCGAAGCGGTCGAGGCCGCTCTGGTTCTCGGCGGGCCGGCCGAGGCCGCTCGCGAGGACCTGGTTGGCGCTGATGCCCTCGTTCACGACGCTGTAGCGCGGCAGCCGGCTTCCGCTCTCCAGCGCCGTGCGCAGCCGGTCCGAGAGGAGGTCGGGCCAGCGGTGGTCGGCGTCGGTGGTGGAGGTGATGCCGTCGGTGATGGAGTCGCCGAAGGCGACGACGGTGCCGTCGGCCTCGTTGCTGAGCACGTCCAGTGCCGTCACGTAGCGCCAGTACGGCGTCTGCGCGGTGTACGGCGTGCCCGTCGCGTCCTCGGTGCGGTCGCCGGTGGCGACGTAGGAGGTCTGCCGGGCGTACGGGTGGTAGGTGACGGGGCCCGAGGGGGTGGGGGAGTAGGTGGTGACGAGGACGTCGCTGTCGTGCGGGACGGCGAGCCGGACGGCGTCGCTGACGATCTGGCCGCCGGGGGGTACGACCACGGCGGTGGCGCCGTTGAAGGTCAGGCGGCGCATCGACGCGGGGTCGGCGGCCGCGGTGCCGTTCCCGGCGGAGAGCGCGACGGAGGCGTGGGTGAGGGTCAGCGGTGACTGGCCGTACAGGTTGGACAGCGTGATCCGGGCGCTGGTGCCGCCGGTGCCGGCGTGCACCACGTTGCGCACCGAGCGGCCCGCCAGTCCCTCGGTCTCGGTGCCGGGTTCGCCGCCGACCGGTGCGGTGGCCCAGGAGCCCACCCAGGTGCCGGTCGAGGCGGGGGCGGCGGCGGAGTCGTGGTGCGGGCGGTCGTCGGCGAGGGTGCCGCGCGCGGTGCCGTCGTCGGCGGCCACGGTGAGGTAGATGACGGCGGATATGGCCACGACCAGCGCGATGAGCGCGGTCAGCACGACATAACCACGACGCTTGGTCACGCTTTTCTGTTCCCCTCGGGGGATCGGGAGCCCGATGCTCCGATGGTTCCCTGATGATCGGCCCATGATGCGGCACGGGCCTGGGGGAGCTGTCAGGGCCCTGCCCAAAGCTCCCCGGTGAACAGACGCCGGGAACTCCTGTTCCGTTCCGGGAGTCGGTCAGGAAGGGACAATTGTGTGCGGGATCGCCGCACGGGTGGACCGGAACGGGTGGAGCCGATGGAAGCGACGGAAGCGACGGAAGCGTCCGAGACGGAAACGGCGCGGGGTGTGTCGTACAAGACCATGACGGCCTTCACCCCGGCCGACGAGGAGCGTCGGCGCGGGGTGCGCCGGATGAAGCTCACGGCGACCGGCCTGCTGCTGTTCGTGGCGCTGGTCTACGTCCTCGCCAAGCTGGCCACGCACGAGGGCGCCGGTTCCTGGGCGGGCTACGTCGCCGCGGCGGCCGAGGCGGGCATGGTGGGCGCGCTGGCGGACTGGTTCGCGGTCACCGCGCTCTTCCGCCACCCCCTCGGCCTGCCCATCCCGCACACCGCGATCATTCCCACCAAGAAGGACCAACTGGGCGTCTCACTCGGTGAGTTCGTCGGTGAGAACTTCCTCTCCGAGGACGTCGTACGGCAGCGGCTGCGCGCCGTCGGCATCGGTACCCGGCTCGGCACCTGGCTGGCGGAGCCCGAGCACGCGGACCGGGTGACGGCCGAGCTGGCGACGGCGCTGCGCGGCGCCCTGACCGTGCTGCGGGACTCGGACGTGCAGGCGGTCGTCGGCGAGGCGATCACCCGCCGGGCGGGCGCCCAGGAGATCGCGCCCGGCATCGGCAAGATGCTGGAGAAGATCGTCGCCGACGGCGGGCACCGGCGCGTGGTGGACCTGGTGGTGGCCCGGGCGCACGACTGGCTGGTGCTGCACCGGGACGACGTGATGGTCGCCGTGGAGGGCGGCGCGCCGGGCTGGACCCCGAGATTCGTGGACCGCAAGGTCGGCGAGCGTGTCTACAAGGAGCTGCTCCGCTTCGTCACCGAGATGCGGGACATGCCCGCGCACCCGGCGCGCGGCGCCGTGGACCGCTTCCTCACCGACTTCGCCTCCGACCTCCAGGCCGACACGGAGACGCGGGCGCGGGTGGAGCGGCTCAAGGGAGAGGTGCTGGGCCGGGGCGAGGTGCAGGATCTGATCGCGTCCGCCTGGACGGCCGTACGGTCCATGATCGTGGCGGCGGCCGAGGACGAGCGCAGCGAGCTGCGGCTGCGGGTGCGGGCGGCGCTGCTGTCGCTGGGCACCCGGATGGCGACCGAGCCGAAGGTGCAGGAGAAGGTCGACAGCTGGGTGCAGGGCGCGGCGGTGCACGTCGTGACGACGTACCGCAAGGAGATCACCTCGCTGATCACCGACACCGTGGCCGCCTGGGACCCCGAGCACACCACCCGCAAGATCGAGGCGCACATCGGCCGCGACCTGCAGTTCATCCGGATCAACGGCACGGTGGTGGGCTCCCTGGCGGGACTGCTGATCTACGTGGTGACGCGGACTCTGGGGGCGTGAGGGGGCTGCCTCATGCCCTGGTGCTCACGCCCCGGTGGTGGAACCGGGCCGCACGATCATCAGGACGGTCACGGCGGCCCACAGCAGATTGAAGACGCCGGTGAGCATGGCGAGCCGCACGGTGTCCGTGCCCCGGCCCTCCACGACCGCACTCTGCCCCGGCAGGACGAGGGCACCGAGGACGACGGCGGCGAGCGCGGTCAGCACGATCGACGTGATCAGCCAGCCGCTGCCCAGCACCCCCATCCGGCTCGCGGTGGCGAACCCGAAGACCGGGACGACGACGCCGACGAGGGCGTAGACACGGCAGATCCGGTGCAGCAGGTCCAGCGTCGTCCCGGCGGCACCCGGGTCCCCGGGCGCGGCGAGGGCCCGGCGGGCGACGGGCGGGAACATGCTGGCGGCGACGGTCACGGGTCCGACGGCGACGATGGCGGCGAGGACGTGCACGGCGAGGAGGAACTTGGTCACGGCGGTGACGCTAGACGGGCCCGGGACGCCGGAGAAGCGGCGAGAGTGCCACCAACCGACGGATTGTCGCCAGCGGTACGGCCAGGGAGAAGACCGCACCACCGACATCTGGCGCCTGGACCCTCCGCCGGCTGGAATCCGTCGTACCCGTACGATCTCGCCATGCACACCGTGGCCGTACTGGCGCTGGACGGCGTCGTCCCGTTCGACCTCTCCGCCCCCGTCGACACCTTCGGCTGGGCCCGGCTGCCGGACGGCCGGGCGCCGTACCGGGTGCGGGTGTGCTCGGTGCGGGAGGAGGTGAGCGCGGGCGCGTTCACGGTGCGGGCGCCGTACGGCCTGGAGGCGCTGGCGGAGGCCGACACGATCATCCTGCCGGGCGTGGCCGAACCCTCCTCTGCGCCGCCGCCCGGGGTGGCCGAGGCCCTGTGCGCGGCGGCGGCGCGGGGCACCCGGATCGCCTCGATCTGCGTGGGCGCGTTCCTGTTCGCCGCGACGGGCCTGCTGGACGGCCTGCGCGCGACGACCCACTGGGTCGCGGCCGGCCGGCTGGCGGAGCTCTACCCGAGGGTGACGGTCGACCCGAACGTCCTCTACGTGGACAACGGCCAGTTCCTGACCTCGGCGGGCGCGGCGGCGGCGCTGGACATGTGCCTGCACATGATCCGCAACGACTTCGGCTCGGCGGTCGCCGCACACGCGTCCCGGATGTCGGTGATGCCGCTGGAACGGGAGGGCGGCCAGGCCCAGTTCATCGTCCACGACCTGCCTCCGGCCCCCTCGGGCGCAGCCCTGGAGCCCCTCCTGGCCTGGCTGGAGGACCACTGCGACCGCGATCTGTCACTGGAGGAGATGGCGGCACGGGCGGGCATGAGCACCCGCACCCTCAACCGCCGCTTCCGCGAACAGACCGGCACGACACCGCTGCAGTGGCTGCACCGGGCCCGGGTACGGCGCGCCCAGCATCTGCTGGAGACGACGCCGTACCCGGTCGAGCGCATCGCCGCACAGACGGGTTTCGGCTCCCCGACGGCGTTCCGGGAACGCTTCCGCCGGGTGGTGGGCACGAGCCCGCTGGCGTACCGGAAGTCGTTCAGGACGGGTACGCCGTAGCCGAGGTGTCTGCCGCCTCAGGCCTTACGGTCGGCGACGGCCCAGGAGGCGAGGGCGACGGCGCCGGCGACTCCGACGACGGACGGCCAGGCGCCGACCTTCTTGGCGAGCGGATGCGAACCCGCGAAGGCGGCGACGTACGCGGCGCTCAACGCCCCCGCCGCCTTCCCGCCGGCCTGCTTGCGCCACTGCTGCGCGGCAGCGACCCCGGCCACGGCCAGCACGGCCCCGCCCAGCGGCCGCTTCTTGGTCCAACGGGCCACGCCGTACCCACCGACGAGCCCGCTGGCGGCGACGACCGCACTGGGAACCTTGGCCACGACTGCCTCCTGTGTTGTCCTTCGTGTCATCTTCTGTAGGAAGCCGAGGCTAACGAGCCCCGCCGGGACACCGAGCACCAGCCCCTGCGATCCTGCGTCCGTGGAGGAACACGACGTGGATGTGGACCTGGACCGCGCGCTGTCGATCGCGACCGACCTGGCGGCCTGGGCGTCGGAGACGATCCGCCGCCCGCGCCACGGCGAGGACGTACGGGAGAAGGCAGGCCCGGCGGACATCGTCACGCAGACGGACGAGACGATCGAGACCCACGTCCGCTCCGTCCTCCGGGCGGCCTTCCCGACACACGGCATCGAGGGCGAGGAGTACGGCGCCGACGAGCCGACCACGCCCACCGCTCCCCACTGGGTCGTGGACCCGGTGGACGGCACTACGAACTACGCCCACGGCATCGGCTGGTGCTCCTTCTCCCTGGGCCTGGTGTCCCCCGACGGCACCCCGCTCCTCGCCCTGGTCGCCGACCCCTGGCGTCGCGAAACCTTCACCGCGATCCGCGGCCGCGGCGCCCACCTGAACGGCACCCCGATCCACGCGGCTCCCCACACCACCCTCACGGGCCACCTCTTCCTCACGGAATGGGCCGCCCACTCCCACTGGCCCGGCCTGGACCCCCTCCTGACCGCCCTCTCCCACCGCCACTGCACCACCAGGGTGATGGGCTCCACGGCCCTCTCCCTCTCCCAGGTCGCCGCAGGCCGCGCCACGGCAGCGGCCATCGGCGAATTCCACACGGTGGACGGCCTGCCGGCGTACCTGATCGCGACCGAGGCGGGCGCGGTGGCGCACCCCCAATTCCCCGTGTACGACGAGCCGTTGCTGCTGGCGGCGCCGGGGGTGGCGGAGGAGCTGAGGGGGTTGTGGGAGACGAGTTGCAAGGGCGGGGCGTAGCTGAAGCAGTGAGCGATCGCAGGTGAAGGTGTGCCTTCCGTCATACTTTTCCTGATGTTTACGTGCTTTGCTTGATCTTGACCAAGCGGGTGTGTCTGAACCTTCTCGCCTTACCGGGCAAGGTGGTTGCGCGCCCGTATCTCCAACATCAGGCAATACGGGGACAGATGTCCATCAAGATGACCAGCCGAACTCGCTTCACGCGCAGCACAGCCGTGCTCGTTTCTGCCCTCACCGCAGGCGCGATCTTCGCCACGAGCACCGGCGCACATGCGGCCGAGGCCGCACACCGCACCACCGCTCCGACAGCCCTCGCCGCCGAAGAGACCTCCGATGACGCCCAGTGGGAAGCCCTGCTCGACACGATGATGTCCATCCCTGAGGACGTCTTGGAACAGGGGGACGCGGCGACCGTCGCCTACCTGAAGCAGCGGCAGCAGAACGGAGAGCTGCCCCAGGGGCAGGTTCAACTCCGTTTCGGATGGCCGAGTTTCGGCTGCCTGGGGGCGGTCGCGGTGGCCGTTGGCAGCAACCTCCTTCCGGCCGCGAAGATGGTGAAGATCGTGAAGATAGCGAAGCGCGTCGGGGTCAAGCGCGTCGTGAGCGCGATCAAGGCGATCCGGAAGGGCAAGGGGCACACCCTCGCCAACGACCTTCAGTGGGCCGGCGCCCAACTGCTGGGTCTCGAAGGTGTCAAGGCAGCCTGTTCCTAACCACGATCGGAGGAAGACATGCTGGTGGCAAACATCGTCTTCGCCTGCGAGACCCTGCTGGTCGTGGCAGGCATCATCTGGATGCTCGCGGTCGTGCGCACCGGCGCTCGGGTCGCCGGAGCCGACCGGCCCCGGCTCGGACTGATCCAGCCGACCGGCGAACTGATCACGGCCGCGGCACTCAGCCTGGGCGCCGGCTGGGCCGTCGCCCGCCACTCCGTACCCAACCTACTGGTGCTCGCCGTTCTCGGAATCGCTCTCCCCGCCATGGCGGGCATGGCACTTGCGCTGCTGACCCGTCAGGAAGAGTCGCCGATGCGCAGCGCACGTGGATGGCTGGTTCTGCTCGTTCCTGTCATCGGAGGCGGAACCGCGGGTCTGGCACCCCAACTGTTCTGATCAGGAACCAAGGGTGTCCGGCGGGAGCATGGCCTATGGCCCCATGGCTCCACGGCCCCGCCGGACACCCACCCGCATCTGACCAACCTCAGGGCGAACCCCCTTCTCTCTCACCCGCTTTCCCCGGGCCGCCCGCTCGCTTCTTCCTCGCGGAAGCACGGCACTCCCAGAGAAGCGGGCGGCCTACGGCAAGCTCGCCGCCGAGGGTTGGTCACACCAGCCCTCTTTACCCAACGGGACAGGCCAGTTCGGGCTGCGCATGGTTCGGAGAACACGTCACCACTGCGACGGACAGGTACGAGGGACGCTCAAGGTAGAACCCGAATGACACGTCGCCGCCTGAACTAATTCTCTCAGCAATGGAGTTGACCAACGCGGAGAGATCGATCAAGCCTCGCTCCCACTCGGAGGCAAACCGAGGCGCGTACTCGGCTACACACGCCCTGACCCAGGTAGCCGCTTCTTTCGGCTCGTCCCACGTGCCACGAACCAAGGATCGCGGTTTGATGAGCCAGTACGCCGTCTCCAGCGGAGGAAGGTCCACGACCGGGAACTCCGACGCGATCTCCCGATAGCGCTGGAGCAGCTCTGGCTTGCATCCGGCCGGTGGTGGCTCGGGATGCGGAGGCCGCCGTAGGGCTTCCTGATCGAACCGCTCTTTCGCCCCCACCCAGAGATAGCCGTGGTGATGCACCTGTCGTTCCTGTCGTCGGACGCCGAAGACCAAGGGGGACCGGTCCCGACTCCGCGTGGAGCCGGGACCAGCTGGGATGGATCAGGCAGACAGCCCGAACCTCATCGGATCGATACCGGCCACGGCCAGCTCCTCCGTGGTGAACCGCAACGGCACCGCGTCCGGCCGCTTGCTGTCACCGAGGGCCCAGGCGTCCTCGCCGATCCTGGCCAGGGTCACGCACGACTCGCCGTCCGGATGGGTGTTGCCTCCGCACGCCTTCACGAACGAGGCGCCACTGAGGTCGAGCGCGTACAGGTCAGTTCCGTTCAGCATTACTGCACCTTCCTGTTCAACTGACGCGGCCATGGCTGACCGCCGCCGCCCTGGGTGGGCGGGAGTCCATGGAAATGGGAGAGAGCAGATGCTTAGGTGACCGGATCACTGGCCGGGCCCGGCACGGAGTCGGCGTGCTGCCGTGCGCGCCCCGATTGGACGAGCGCGATGATCGACCGCGGTGCGCAGAGGTCGCCCTCGTAGCGGGGTGGGATTACCCAGTACGTGCCGGGCGGCTGTTGCCGCTCCAGTCGCGGTACTCCGAGGTACACGCCCTGACCTAGGCAGGTGGCCATGTCCTCGTACGCCCAGACCAGACCGGCATGGGGCTGGATCAGGGCGTAGTACGTCTCGCCAGTGGCGCGCCGGTCGTAGATGATCGAGCCGCCCAGCGACTCGCCCAGCGCTGGCGCCACTGTGTCAGGGTCACACGAACCCACGGCGGCGTGCACCACGGTTGCGGGCATGCGTACGGCGGCGAAACGAACTCCGAGGGGAAGTAACGCGACGCCCTGGGCGGCCCACTCCGCCCGAGCGACTTTGGGTACCGGATGTGTGCGGGCGAGCCATTCGCTGATCGCCCTGTCCAAGGCCTCCTGGGTATCCAATGGGCCGCCTCCAGTTCTGAGTTCCGCCGGGTACGAGCCCAAGCGTTCAGCAACATGGGTGCGTATTCGAGGACTTAGAAAGGTCACTGAAGGGACGTAGACAGGGCCTAGATAGACCCTCATAGGGGGAAGCAGTCCCAAAAGAGGGCTCGATGTGGGACTGTTGAAGCAGTCGCAGCAGGAGGTCTCCACATGTCCAGGCCCACCGGCAACGTTCGACTTAAGGCCGCTCGCCTAGCCGCCGGATTCAATTCCCAGCAAGACTTGGCGGCGGCTCTCACCCGGCACGCACAGGACATGGGCCTACGAGGGATGTCCATCGGGGTACGCCAAGTCCGCCGCTGGGAGTCGGACAGCCCACCCTGGCCTCAGCCGGACTGCCAGCGGGTACTAGTACACCTTCTGGGCCAAAGCATGGAGGCGTTGGGGTTCGCGCCTCCGTGGGGTTCCGATGACACGCAGCATACGGATCTCACGTGGCGGGTGCTGCTGGCGGAGGGCCCGGTCGCCCAGAGCGCTGGACTTCTGCGACGTCGGGCCGTTGCGCCGCAGCCTCCAACGGCCGGCGCCGACTTCCAGGCCGTCACTCGGTCCCATCGGAGGCTCTACTGGTCCGTGGCCCCGCCTCAACTACATCCTGCTGTCGTCGCGCACGCGAGATTGGGCTGTGCCCTGTTGCCGGACGCCACCGACTCGACGCGTCGAACGGTCGCGGCCGCGCTGGCAGAGACGTACCTCCTTGCGGGGAGGATTGAGTTCTTCGACCTCCGCGAACCCAGCGCCGCCAACGACACCTACCTCTTGGCGCTGCAAGCCGCAGGTGAGGCCGATGACTCGCTGCTCGGCTCGGCGATCCTTGCGCACATGGCGTTCGTGCCCGGCTGGGTGGGGGATCGTGACGGAGCCTTGGAGCGCATGACAGCAGCCCGAACCTACGCCCGGCGCACATCGGCGTCAGCCGAGTTCCTTGCCTGGCTCGACGCGGTAGAGGCCGAATGCGAAACCAGGTGCGGGAGCACGCGAACCGCGTTGCACTTGATCGGGCATGCCGAGGACGTACTGGCGGCTGGCAACGAACACTCATCGCCGGAGTGGATGGACTGGTTCTCACCGGCTCGTTTGGCCGCCTTCAAGGGGAACACGCAGATGATCGCGGGCCATCTCCCGCAGGCTCGCGAGAGTCTGCTCCAGGCCTTGGCCGCGATGACACCCGCCGAAAACAAGCAACGCTCGGTGGTCTACGGGGATCTGGCAGTTGTGGAAGCAGCGTCAGGCGATCCACAGCGGTCGTGCGAGTACGCGGGCAAGGCGTTGGATCAACTGGCGGTCACTTGGTACGCCACCGGTATGGACCGAGTGCGTGAGGTTCGCCGCGCGCTCGCGTCCTACCATCAGGAACGATGTGTACGTGACCTCGATGACAGGCTGTACGACTGGTCAACGACACTCAACGCGCTGAGTCGTTGAACTGGCTGATCACGACCGGAAGTTCCAGCAGACTCTCCACCCGGAAGGTGGGTAGCTCGCGGGCCTCAGCAGAGGTCCACTGAATGGTGGCCCAGGGACCTCGACGCACGAGCGTCGTGTGCATACCCGCCTCACGCGCAGGGCGAATGTCGTTGTCGCAACGATCCCCGACATAAAGGGTCTCGCCGACGTCGAACGGGACCGCCGCAGCCACCCGCTTGAAGAACTCGAGGTCAGGCTTGCTCGCACCCCAGTCATCAGAGGTGCCGATCAAGTCGACGTCGTGCGAGAACAGCTCGCGCAGGATCCGTCCGGCCCGCACGGTCTGGTTCCCGGCGATACCGAGCCACAGCCCATCAGCACGGAGCTGGGCGAGGGCCGGACGGACATCGGCATAGAGGTCCTCGTCTCCGAACATCTCTGGCTGCCCGGCCGAGGCCCTCTTCTCCCGCTCAGCGTAGAGGTCGAACCCGGGCCTGAACTCCTGGAAGACCTCCCGGTAGTCCCGCCCCTGAGCGATCACGGCCCCGAACATCGAGTGGAAGGTGTGCCGCGGCACCCCCAGCCAGTCGGCCCAAGTCCCGTACTCCCGAGACTCGTCTACCAGGCACTCACCTACGTCGAAGACGACTGCGCGAATCATGGAGGCAGGGTAGCGAGTTGTTCGTTGCTGGGGCGCGGGGCCCTTGCGACGGCATCGGACTCCGCGGCGCAGCGAAGCGCAGGTCGAGCATAGAGATGGCTCTGCTTCATATCACGCCAGCAGCACTCGCAGGAAAGTCTTTAGTGCCCGTCATCGACTGCAGACGTGATCTCCTTCACGATCTGCTCGCCCGCTGTGATCGATTCCTGCAAGATGGGCGCAGCTTGATTGAAAACGATGCAGGCTGTTACCAGCGCAAGAAATGCCTTCTTCCAGCGGCTCGCACTTTCTTCCCGCATGTTGACCGCCGAAACCGAAGCCTGAGCGAGCGTGCCTATGACAGTGCTGGCTTCTTCGGCAACTCGAGCTCCGCCAAAGAGGTTGGAATTCTCAACCAGCCACACAACGTGACGGAGCTGCGACATCAACTGGTCCCTCAAAGGGCCATCTATTTCATCCTCTCCCATTGAGGCGAGGAGATCAATCCATTCGGTGCAGGTGTCACTCATCTGGCCTAGATCCGTGCTACGTGGCGCAGCGTTGGATCCGACGAGATTGCCGGAAATCAAATCGGCCGTGGATTCAAGATGATCCAGCTTATCATCGTCAATTATTGAATCTACCGGCCGGGTTTCATCCAGCCAGTTGACCACCGGCTGCATTACTGCCGCCCACCATGCACCTATGTGGCGTTCGCACCTGTCTCGCTGTCGTTGAGGTAGTGCGTTCAGTTGCTGAATTGTGAGTTGCAGGAGTGACACAACTTCGGTGTGGCGAC
This sequence comes from Streptomyces sp. MUSC 14, assembly GCF_001866675.1. Classification (NCBI taxonomy): domain Bacteria; kingdom Bacillati; phylum Actinomycetota; class Actinomycetes; order Kitasatosporales; family Streptomycetaceae; genus Streptomyces; species Streptomyces sp. MUSC 14. Next base: position 209,383 of record NZ_MLYN01000019.1, on the reverse strand, counting down.
GAGTGAATTCAATTGATCCCCACTCCGCCCCCAGGACGGTGGACCAGGATCTAGCAATTGTTATTTCTGTTGAACTGCGGACACGCGATATGAGCGTGTGCAAGTTATGGGCTGCTGTGTTCTCGTGAGAAAAGCTCATGTCCCTGCCTGACTGTGGCATCCCCACCGACGGTGCTGGACCACTGAATGTAGCAGCCCGCACCGCTCCAGCGCGGTGCTCGGCACAAGCTGCGTCGGCAAGCCCACCGGCGCCGGCCGCCTGGTCGATACCGCCTCCTCGGCGCGGCGTGAGCGGTACGCTCAGCTTGTCCTAGATGACTGGAGGTCCCCAGGTGGCAATCATCAAGCAGGCCCAGCGGCAAACCCTTGGCCAGTTGATCGGCGCCAACAATCCCATAGTTACCGTTCCCGATGATAGTCAACGGCAGTATGCATGGACGAAAAAGGAGGTCGATGTCTTCTGGACTGACATCGAAAAATTCAAGGAATCCCGCGAAAGCGGTCGAGAGTCGTCGGCGGAGTACTTCATCGGCCCCGTAGTCACCATTACGGCTGACTCCAAGCAAGGGAGGTCGCTCCTTGACGGGCAGCAGCGCCTCACCACGTCAACAATCCTGATAGCGGCGATAAGGGACACTCTGTGGAGTATGAAGTCGCCGGAAGGGATCTCAAGCGCGAACAATATTCAGCGTGACTATATTGCGCGTAAATCCGGACGCAAGGAGCCGATGGAATATTTCCTTGTCCTGTCTCTTTTTGATAGGGATTTCTTTCGTGATCATATTCAAGACTGGAATGAGACGCTAGGTGAGTGCCCGAAGATCGAAAAACCAGGTCGACCTTCCCATCGACTCATACTCGATGCCTACAGTAACTTTCGATTGAAGATTACGAACCAGCTGCAAAAATTTCCCGAAGACGAAACACGCTTGGACTATCTCGATTCTCTAAGGGAATGCCTTATTAATGGATTGGTATTTGTTGAGATCCAGACCCCTTCGTCCGGTGATGCAAACGAGGTCTTCGAGACGATTAACTCTCGAGGGAAAGATTTGTCGACTGTGGACCTTGTCCGAAATTTCTTGATGGAGAAGAGTAGGGGTGAACACGAAAAGTCTCGCGTAAACGATGCATGGCGATCACTTCTCGATGGATTCGATCGTCGGGAAGAGATAGAGAAGTTCCTTCGCCACTTCTGGGTTTCTAAGCATGGAGATGTGAAGTCGCACAGCCTATATGCAACTATTCGCAAGGACCTGAGTAGTCATTTCGATAAGCGCCCTCAGGTGTATGGTGTTGGCGCTTTCTCTGCTGAGCTCGAGGGTGCTGCTGGCAGATATGCGGACCTCATCAACGGAAGCACCGGTGATGTGGAATTCGATGCAGCCCTGAGTGAGATTAAAGCAATGAACGCAGATGCCTTGTATCCACTGCTGCTCTCGGCGTCCGGCGAGTATCAATATTCCCAACTGCAGGATCTCGTAAAGGCATCGATTAGCTACTACGTGCGATGGACGGTAGTAGGGAGGCGCGAGTCGACCCTGTTGGAGGAGAACGTCTTCAGTGCGGCTAAGGAACTCGCTAGAGGCGGCCCTTTGGGTGAAGTTCTAAACAAGGTGCTGGGATGGATCCCGGACGACGAAACCTTCAAGTCGGACTTTCTGGAGGCGTCCATTCCTAAGCAGTCGCAGGCTCGATATCTCTTGGCCCGGATAGAGCAGCACCTGCGCAATGAGAAAGACATACGAGAAGAAGTGGTTTTGGGTGATGGGAAAGTCCACGTTGATAACATCTACCCGCAGAAGCCTGAGGAGGAGCTAAAGCTTGATGATCACGATGATTGGGTGAGTAGGCTCGGTAATCTCACCCTTCTCGCTGGAAAGAAAAATCAGTCTCTATCTAATCTGTCTTTTCCTGAGAAGGCTCATATGTACTCCGGATCTGCGCTTCTGATCTCTTCGCAGACGAGTATCGATGAGCTGTGGGATGGTCAGAACTGCAAGTGGCGGGTAGACGGTATCAAGGCCCGTCAAGCCCAATTGGCAGAATATGCCCTTGAGGTGTGGCCTAATGGTAATCGCTGGACCTGATGGGCGGCATGGTCTGCTTGGGTGCTGAATTCGAACTTCCAACGATTCTCTAATGAGGCGGGTCGGTCACATATGAGGCCGACCTGGTGGTCTCAACTAGCCGCATTGATAGCAGCGTAGGTCCACACGTCGGCCGGCAGTTCGTGTTGCAGGCGCCAGGTGATAGCCATCGGCTTGCTGCCGGTGTGGTCCTCATATGCGGCTGGGCCGATCAGCATCCATGGCTGGGACTTGCCGATGTCGGTGTTCTTGTAGCGCCGAATGAACAGCAAGGCCTGTCTGTCGTCTCCGTTGTGCTGCTGGTAGCGCAGACCGGTAGGGGAATGTGTGGCTGTCGAGTTCTGAGACTCCCATCGGAAGAGCGTCGGGCTCAGCGCATAGTCCTTGTATCGGATGGTGGGTGAGAAGTCTTTCTCGTTCTTTTCCAGCGTGATGAGAAGGGCATCCGTGTTGAGTTCCTCGACCCATTGCACCCCTTGTGCGAACGAGCGAGGCATCTGCCCACCGAAGCGAGCTACACCGAGGGCGGCGAGGATCTCGGAGCGGTTGTAGGCGCTGTGCACCTTCAGCGGGACGTGGCTGAGGCGGTCGGACAGTTGGATGGGGACGTGGTCGGCCTGCTCGATGACGTGGGAGATCACCTGCCGGAGCTCATCCCGGAACACGTGTTGGTGACGCAGTGATTCCAGACCCTCTTGGAAGCTCGTGAAACCGCCCGCGTTGTCCCACAAGTTGAAGAACAACATGTGGGCGTACGACTGGTCGGCTGGACTCAGTTCCTCGTACTGCGGAGCGCCGTCTTGGAGGAGATCGAGGTACGCCGTCGCGCGCTCTGGGTCGTCTACGTGGAGGAAGGCGTGAACCCGCTTGAGGAGTGCAGCTTCTCCGGCGGGTGCAGGTTCGTCGATCAGCCTGGCGCGACGCAGAACTGTCGTCCAGGAGTTGTCACTCTTGTACAGTTCCTTGATCTCCCGACGACTCTCGCGCAGGTAATCGGCGAGGCGGGGAGTTTCGTAGGCCCGCACTTCCTTTATTAGTGTCTTCACTGTCGCACCCAACTGGGTCCGGATGTTCTCGATGACGAGGTCTTTCGACTTGCCTTCGAGGATGATCTGGCAGCCGGACGGCAGTTGGGGGAAGTCGTGCTCGATGTGGTCGAGAAGACGGTTGCGCGACAGGTTGGTCAGTGCCCGAAACTGCTCTTCGAATCGGAACTCGGCTCGATGCTGCCCGATGAAGTCGAGGACGGTGAGCACGGGCTTCGTCTCGGTTCGCCGTAGCCCTCGGCCCAACTGCTGGAGGAAGACGGTGGCGCTGTTCGTGGGGCGGAGAAGGAGCAAGGTGTCGACGTCTGGGACGTCGAGACCCTCGTTGAACAGATCGACGGAGAAAATCACTTGGAGCTTTCCGTCACGAAGGTTGGACAGTGCGTGGGAGCGTTCCGCGGAGGGCGAGTCACTGTCGAGCGCTACTGCGTTGAAGCCAGCCTGCCGGAAGAAGTCCGCCATGAAGCGGGCGTGTGCCTTGGTCACGCAGAAGCCCAGCGCCCGCATGGCGCCGGGGTTGGAAACCTTGTCTCGGATCTGCTTCACCACGATCCGGGCGCGCGCGTCGTTGCCTGTGTAGAGGTTGCCGAGCTCTTGGGCGGCGTACGAACCCTTCTGCCAGCCAAGGTTCGTCAGGTCCGTGCCGTCGGGGATGCCGAAATAATGGAAGGGGCAGAGGAGGTCGTTCTCCAGGGCTTCCCAGAGCCGCATCTCGGCAGCAATCCGCCCCTCGAAGAACTCCTCCTGGACGTTGAGACCGTCCATTCGCTCGGGGGTGGCCGTCAGGCCTAGCAGCTCCTTCGGCGTGAAGTGGTTGATGACGCGCCGATAGGTGGTAGCCGTGGCGTGGTGGAACTCGTCAATGACGATGATGTCGAAGTGCTCCGGGGCCAATTGCTCAAGGCGTTGAACGCTGAGGGATTGGACACTGGCGAAGACGTGGTCCCACTCGAGGGGGTCCTGCCCTGCGTGGAGTAGCTCGCCAAAAGAGGCATCGTCCAGCACCTCCCGGTACGTGCGCAGAGACTGCTTGAGGATCTCCTTGCGATGGGCTACAAACAGGAGTCTTGGTCGGCCGCTGTCCGACTTATTGCACGATCTCCGGTAGTCGAGGGCAGCCATCACCGTTTTCCCGGTTCCGGTCGCGGCGACCAAGAGGTTCCGATGCCGCCCGCGGAGCTCCCGCTCGACGGTGAGCCGTTCCAGCATGTCCCGCTGGTGAGGGAAGGGGCGTACCTGGAGGCCAGAAAGGCTGATCTTCAGGTCCTTGGAGGAGCTGGTGCCACCCGCCTGTGCCAGCGCTTCATCCAGACGTGTGCCGTGGAGGTCGGGGTCGTACGTCTCGAAGGAGATGTCGTTCCAGTATGCGTCGAAGGTCGCCTCGAACTTGTCCAGCACGGCAGGAGTCGCAACTGACGATAGACGTACGTTCCACTCGAGGCCGTCCAACAGCGCTGCCTTCGACAGGTTGGAGCTGCCGACATATGCCGTGTCGAAGCCCGTTTTGCGCCTGAACAGCCAGGCCTTGGCATGCAGTCGAGTGGAACGGATCTCGTAGTTGACCTTGACGGTGACGCCGAACTCCCTGACCAGGCGGTCGAGCGCGTGGCGTTCGGTGGCGCCGATGTAGGTGGTCGTTATGACGCGAATCGGCACGCCTCTCTCTCGCGCTGCGTGCAGTGAGTCTTCAAGGACGCGAATGCCGTACCACTTCACAAACGCACAGAGGAGGTCGATTCGGTCAGCAGTTGCGAGCTCGGCTCTGAGCTCGGCCCCGAGGCTGAGGTCCTCTGGAGAGTTAGTGATGAGCGACGTCTCGGACAGAGGTGTCAAAGGACGCAAGGCGTACACGCCCGGAGCCTCCTGTCGCGCCAGAGTCAGAAGCTGACGCGGGCCTTCGATGACGGAACCAACGTGGCCGGCATCGCTCGAGTCCGGAGTGCTCGTAGCGGCCAACGCAGCGAGGATGCGGTTCGCGACTTTGACGCGATCCTCGGGGGGAACTTGCGCCAACCTGTGGCCGACAGCATCACCGATGTGGCGTGCCAGGACATGGGGAGCGGACTCTGAGCTGACCTCGGCATCAACAGCTTTCCAACCAGCGGACTCAAATCGCTCCAGCTTGTCGCGTACGTCATGCGTGATCAGTTTCTCGTAGACGCCCGCGATCGGCTCGGACAGGTCCATCGGTTCTGCCACGGCTGATCCCCCGATCCCTCGTGATGCTCGTGCACGACCGTGTGTGACGACCTGGAATATTTCTAACAGCAGCCACTGACAGATGATGGTGTGGTGCCGAAACATGACCAGAGCGCGGGGTTCTGCAGTGGCCGTGGGGACCGCCCGCTTCCCGGCATCGTCGTGCTTCCGCCGCCCGGCCTCAAGGGCACTTCCGCTCCGCTCCGCTGCGCTCTCGCGTCGGCTGGCGCCGATGGCTCTTCGAGCCACCCTTGACCCCGGGCCGCTCCAGCACGGGGGAGAAGCGAGCGGGCGGCCCGGGGGAGTGGGCGGGGAGGTGGGTGGCGGCTCGGGCAGCTCTATGGGGCACCGGTGTTGGGCGGGTGAGCCTGTGGCGCCCGGTTTGTTGTTGCGGTCCTACGTTCTACGCGCCGTGACAGCCGCCGTACCCCTCCGTCGAGCCGCACCAGCACTCGGCGCCCCGCTCCGGCGGCCAAGCCTCCGCCCTCCCCCTCGCCGCCAAGGTCGTCGCGTACTGCGGCAGCAGCGTCACGTCATCCGGTGACGAGCCCTCCGATGCGGCGAACGCCTCGTAGGAAGGCACCGTCCCCGTCACGATGCCCAGGTTGGGCGTGCCGGACGACGACAGCTCGCGCAGCGACGACTCTATGGTCGACAGGTGTTCGTCGCGGGACGGGTACTCCGAGGACAAGGCCGGATACGCCGATACGAGTTCTGTCAGTTCCGTGGCCGGCCAGTGCAGGACCGCCACCGGGAAGGGGCGGGAGAGGGCCTCGCGGTAGGCGCCCAGTTCGGCCTGGAGGCGGGAGATCTCGGCGGCCAGTTCGGCGGGGTTGTCCGAGCCGAGGGACCAGACGCGTTTGGGGTCGTGGAGTTCGTCCAGGGAGACCGGGGCCGAGTGGAGGCTGTCCGCCAGGGTGTCCCAGTCGTCGTGCGGCAGGCCCAGCATGCGGCGGACGCGGTGGCGGGCGTAGAGGAGGGGGTGGGTGGGGGCGGGGGTTTCCGTGGCCTCCGGAAGGAGCAGGCGGGCGGCTTCCGTGAGGGTTTCGGCCGCCGCCTCCAGTTCGTCGTGGGACTCCAGGGACTCCGCCGCGATCAGCCAGGGGGCCGGGTCGCGCGGGGCGGCGAGGCGGATGCCCTCGATGATCGCCCTGGCCTCGGCCTCGTGGCCGTACTCCCAGAGGTTCGAGGCCTTCAGGGCCCGGATCAGGGGAGGGTTGTCCAGGTCGGCGGTGGTCGACAGCAGGCGGTCGTAGAGCGTGGTCGCGGCGGGGCGGTCGCCGGACAGTTCCAGGTGGGCCGCGGCGCGCAGGAGCAGGGCTTCGGCGTCCTCGGGGTACAGGCCGGCGGTCCGCTCCAGGCGTGCCGCTTCCGCGGTGTGGTCGACGTTCTCGGCAGGCGAGGCAGGCGTGTCGGGGCGCATGGGGGACACCGTACTGCCGCACGGTGACAAAGGTGAGGCGTGGAGGGGGCGCGGGGGAGGGGCCGCGGGCCTTCGTCTATCTTCGTGGGAGCTCGGGTGTGGGCATCCAGTGGGGGCTGTGTGAAGAGCGTTGGCGGGGTTGGGCTGGCAGAGGCCGACAGCGGGCGGCCGGTGGCCGGCGGGGAGCAGGAGGCGGCGTTGCCGCCGTACTGGCCCCTGCTGCTCGTCGCGGCCGCCGTCGTGCCCGGTGTCCTGCTGTTCGTCGTGGGGCGGTGGGGGGACGCGCCGGCGGTGCAGGCCTGGCGGACCGTCTGCCTGGCCGTGACCGTGCAGGCCACGCCGTTTCTGCTGCTCGGGACCGCGCTGTCCGGGGCGATCAACGCCTTCGTGCCGGAGCGGGTCTTCCAGCGCGTCCTGCCCCGGCGGGCCGCGCTCGCCGTGCCCGTGGCCGGGGTCGCCGGAGTGGTGCTGCCCGGGTGCGAGTGCGCCTCGGTGCCCGTCGCCGGCAGTCTCATCGGGCGAGGGGTTCCGCCGGCCGCGGCGTTCGCGTTCCTGCTGTCCGCGCCCGCCATCAATCCCGTCGTGCTGACCGCCACCGCGATCGCCTTCCCCGGGCAGCCCGCCATGGTGCTGGCCCGGCTGGTCGCCTCGCTCGTCACCGCCGTCGTCATGGGCTGGCTGTGGCTGCGGTTCGGGAAGGCGGAGTGGTTGCGGCCCGTCGTACGGCATCGGCACGGCGGGCATCGGGACGGGCGCAGCCGGTGGGACGAGTTCCGGCGCGGGTTCCAGCACGACTTCCTGCACGCGGGAGGCTTTCTCGTGCTCGGGGCCATGGCGGCGGCCACGTTCAACGTCGCCGTGCCGCGCTCCGTGCTCGACACCTTCGCCGGGTCGCCCTGGCTGTCCGTGCTGTTCCTGGCGGGGCTGGCGGTGCTGCTCGCCGTGTGTTCCGAGGCCGACGCCTTTCTCGCGGCCTCCCTCACCGCCTTCCCGGCGGTGGCGCGGCTCGCGTTCATGGTCGTCGGGCCGATGGTGGACCTGAAGCTCATCGCGCTCCAGGCGGGGACCTTCGGGCGGGCCTTCGCCGTGCGGTTCTCGGCCGCCACCGTCGTCGTCGCCGTCGTGTGCAGCGCGCTGGTCGGGGGAGTACTGCTGTGAAGGGGAGTACCGCTGTGAACAGGTCGCTGCGGGCGGTGCTGCTCGCGCTGTGCGGGCTCGGGCTGCTGCACATCTCCCTCTTCACCGACCTCTGCCTGCGGTACGTCAAGGAGAGCATGCGGCCCCTGCTCATCGCCTCCGGCGTCGTCCTCGTGCTGCTGGGCATCGCCGGTGCGCTGCTCGATCGCCGGCAAGAACACGGAGAGACACAGCACGGGCACGATCACTCCGGTCTGCCCCGCGTCGCCTGGCTGCTGCTCCTGCCCGCGCTCAGTCTGCTCTTCTACGCCCCGCCCGCCCTCGGTGCCTACACCGCGTCCCGGCAGCCGGCCAAGCCGGTCGCCGAGCGGGAGACCTTCGATCCGCTGCCGGCCGGTTCACCGGTGCCGATGACCCTGTCCGACTTCACCAGCCGGGTGCAGCAGGACCCGGCGCAGGACATCAAGGGGCGGACCATCCTCATGACCGGGATCGTCACGCCCCACGGGGGAGGCAGCTGGGATCTGACGCGGATCATCATCAACTGCTGTGCCGCGGACGCCCAGTCGGTGAAGGTGCGGATCTACGGCGGTGACGTGCCGCCCGCCGGCGCCTGGGTGTCGGTCACCGGGACCTGGCACCCGGGCGGGCGGCTGGGCACCAGGTCCGCGCCGGTCGCGCTGGACGCCCTCACGGTGAAGAAGGTGCCCCGGCCGCTCAACGGCTACCAGGACGCCCTTCCGCTGCCCTCGGCCGTCACACGCTGACCCCGTCCACCTGGAGCGTCTGGACCGACTTCGCGGCGAAGGGGACGGCCACGGCCTTGCCGGACAGGTAGGTGTCCGAGTGGGCCGTGTAGAGGTCCGAGCCGCCCGTCGTCACCGTGTTCCAGCGGGGCACCAGGCCGCCCGAGCCGCCCGTCGCGGAGGAGAAGGACGAGAGGTCGAAGGTCAGGGTCTGGGCGGAGGCGGACGTGTTCGCGGCCACGATCACCAGGCGCTTCGCGGACCTGTCCAGGGCCGCCACCGCGTAGCTCACACCCGTGTCGAGGATCGTCATGCCCGGCCGGATGTGCCGGGTGAACTGGGCCAGCGTGTAGTACTTCGTCTGCACCGCCCCGGGCTGGAGGGTGGCGGCGTCGTAGGCGATCGTCGCCCAGCCCGGGCTGGGGTCCATCACCTGCCAGTACACCCAGGCCGTGGGGTGCAGCCAGCGGAAGTCGTAGAGGAGGTTGCTCGCCAGGGTCAGGCCCGTCGAGTCGCCGTCACCGGTCTCCGAGTTCCACAGTGCCTTGCCGGACGTCGTCACCACGTCCGAGTAGAGGAGGTCGCGGCGGCCGCCCGAGCCCTGGTAGCCGTGGACGTTGACCCGGTCCACGTAGCCCTTGGTCGTGGCGGAGAAGGAGCCCCAGGTGGTGCGGGCCAGGTCGTAGGTGTTCTCGTCGGACGCCGAGATCCTCGTCGACGTGAGGCCGCGCTTGTCCAACTCGCCGCGTAGGTAGGGCAGTACGGCGGCCTGGACGGTCGCGTCCATGTGGCAGCCCTCCTGGGTGCCGGTCGCGGTCCACCAGGCGGACGAGGGCTCGTTGAAGGCCTCGACCGTCGAGAAGGTCACGCCCCAGTTCTGCTTCGCGTAGAGGGCGACGGCGGCCAGGTGGGAGGCGTGCCGGCGGTAGTTCCAGGACTGGAGGTTGTCGCCGCCGCCGGAGGCGCCCGAGGGGTTGTGGTTCAGGCACATCCACCACATCGGGGAGTTGGCGAAGAGCTCGGTGGTCGCGCCTCGCCCGGCCGCCTTCACGAGCATCGCGCGCTGGGTCGCGTCCGCGGTCCACTTGAAGGAGGACGAGGTCGGGTCCTCGCTCGTCCAGTCCTGCCAGTACCCCTCGATCTGCTTGAACTCGGGGATGTTCGCGGAGGCGGCCATCGACGCGCCGCTGACGCTGTTCCAGCTGCACGCGCCCAGGTTGTAGCGGGCGATGTTCAGGCCGAGGCCGGGGAGGGACGTGCCGTCGTACGTCGTCGACCTCGTCGTGAAGAAGATGTCCGCGAAGTCGTCCCGTGTGCCGAAGACGTTCGCCCACCAGGCCAGGGACGTGCCCCAGCCCTCCCAGGTGCCGTAGGCGGCGGACGGGTCGACCGGGATCGTCGCGTCCGCGCGTGCGGTGCCCGCCGCGAGGGCGCTGCCCAGGAGGCCGCCGCCCGCCGCGGCCAGCAGTGTTCTGCGTCGAATCATGGCTACTCCGCTCTCCGTCGGGGCTCCGGCAGGAAGCATCGGGGGTGACGGGTGAGGTTGTCGAGAGTTCTGACAGCGCTTTCTCGAACCCATGGAGAAAGCCCGTCCGGCATCTCGGATGCCATGCGTGTATGGCCAGTTGGAGCCGCCGCGCCTATCGTGCGGGCGGCTCCCGTGGAGGTGGGTGCGGATGCTCGCGGCGTCTGGTGTGCGGGTCGTGGGGCACGGCGACCGGCGTCGGCGTGCCCGGCGCCGGCGGCTGCTGTGGGGCGGGGGCGAGGCGCTCGTCACGGCGGGGGTGCTGCTCGCACTGCTGGTCGTGCACCAGCTGTGGTGGACCAACCGGGAGGCGCGGCGCGGGGCCGAGCGGCAGGTGCAGGCGCTGGAGCGGGAGTGGCAGGGCGGCAACGGCCAGGGCACCGGGCGGAGTTCGGGTCCCGGTCCCGCGTCGCCCGGCATTTCCGGTACGACGAAGCGGGCACCCGCGCCGCGGTCGTCGTCCGTCCCCGTCGCCGCCCCGCCCCGGCGCTCCCAGGCGTACGCCGTCCTCGACATCCCCCGGCTCGGGCTGCGCGTCCCCGTCGCCGAGGGCGTGGGCAAGGCCGACGTCCTCGACAAGGGGTACGTCGGCCACTACCGCGGCACCGGGCAGCCGGGCCAGGCGGGGAACTTCGCGCTCGCCGGGCACCGCAACACGCACGGCGAGCCCTTCCGCTATCTGCCCCGGCTGCGGCGCGGGGACGACATCGAGGTGGAGACGCGGACGGCGACGTACACCTACGACGTCGACCAGGTGCTGCCGCAGACCTCGGCGACCGACTCGGGCGTGATCCGGCCGGTCCCGCGCTCCCTCGACCGGCCGTCCTACGGCTACTCCGGTCCCGGTTACTACATCACCCTGACCACCTGCACCCCCGAGTTCACCTCCCGCTACCGGATGGCGGTGTGGGGGAAGCTGGTCTCCGTGCGGCCGAGGTGAGCCGCGGCCGGCCGGTTCAGGAGCGCTCCCGCGGCGCCAGCACGCTCAGCACGCCCAGCACCGCCAGTCCCGCCGACACCAGCAGGGCGATGTCCGCGCCGTGGCTGAGGCTGCCGGAGGAGGTGGCCAGGGCGATGGTGAGGGCGACGCCGGCGCTGGAGCCGATGTAGCGGAAGGTCTGCTGGGCGCCGGAGCCCATCGCGGCCCGCTCGCGCGGGACCGACTCGACGGCCAGCAGCGGCAGGCCGCCGTTGAGCAGGCCGCTGCCCACGCCGCCGATGACCAGGCCGGGCAGCAGCCGGACCCAGGAGCCGGAGCCGACGGCGCCGAGCATGGTCAGGACGCCGACGGCGTGCAGGGCGAACCCGGCGGCGAGCTGGACGCGCGGGGTGACGCGGCCGGCCAGGCGCTTGACCTGGAGGGCGACCGTGAAGCTCAGCCCGGACCAGAGCAGCAGCAGCCAGGCCGTGTCCATGGGGGACAGGCGCAGCGTCTGCTGGATCAGGGCGGGCAGGAAGCTGAACGGCGCGATCACGGCGAGGCCGGTGAACAGGCCGCCGCCGGCCGAGGCGAGGAAGGGGGCGTGGCGCAGCAGGCCGAGGTCGATCATCGGGGTCGCGACCCGGCGTTCGACCGCGACGAAGAGCGCCATCAGGACCACGGCGGCCGCGAGGAGGAGGCCGACGGGTGCGCGCAGCCAGCCGTCCCGGCCGAGGGTCAGTGCGGCGACCAGGGAGACCAGGGCGAGGCCGAAGGCCAGGGCGCCCGGGATGTCGGGGCGGCCACCGCGCGGGGCGCGGGACTCGGCGAGGGCGCGGGTGCCGAGCGCGGCGACCACGAGGGCGGCGGCGCCGAGGACGCCGTACGCCACGCGCCAGTTCGGCAGCGCGCCCGCGATCAGCGGCCCGGCCGCGATGCCGCCGCTGACGAAGGCGCCCCAGACGGCGGTCGCGTGCAGCCGGCCGCGCGGGGCGGGGTGGGCCGCCACGATCAGGCCGAGGCTGCTCGCGAGGAGCGCGGCGCTGGCCGCGCCCTGCGCGACGCGGGCGAGGGTGAACTGCCAGGTGGACGTGGCGAAGGCGCCGAGGACGGTGGTGAGGCCGAGGGCCAGGGTGCCGGTGAGGAAGAGCCGGCGGCGGCCGTAGTCGTCGGCGAGGCTGCCGGCCACCAGCAGGAGCGCGGCGAGGCCGAGCGGGGTGCCGTTCAGCAGCCAGGCCTGGCCGGACAGGGCGGTGTGCAGGGCGCGCGCCGTGTCCGGGAGCGTGACCATCGGGGCCGTGTACGTCATCAGCGCCACGGCGGTGGCCGCGCTGGTCAGGGCGAGGGTGGCCCGGGGGCGGGCGCCGGGGGCGTCCCGGGCGGACGAGGCGGTCGCGGCGCCGGCGGGGGTGGCGGTGGTGGCGGAGTCGAGCCCGGTCATGGCGTGGTCCTTACGGTTCAGTCAATGAACTGACCTGACCCCGCCACCGTAGCACGGTCGATTCATTCATTGAACCTAAGCGGGGAAAGTGGCTACAGTGGGCGGCATGGCACTGGGCAAGGACTACGCGACACAGCAGTGCTCGATCGCTCGCGCGCTCGAGGTCGTCGGCGAGCGCTGGACGCTGCTCGTCGTCCGGGACGCGCTGTACGGCGTGCGGCGCTACAACGACTTCCTCGTCCACCTCGGCATCCCGCGCGCCGTCCTGGCCGCGCGGCTCCAGACGCTGACCGCCGAGGGCATCCTCGAAAAGCGCCGGTACCAGCAGTCGCCGCCGCGCGACGAGTACGTCCTCACCGACCGCGGCATCGCCCTGTGGCCCACCCTGCGCGCCCTCGGCCTGTGGGGGCGCGAGCACTACACCGACGGCCGGCTGCGCTCCTTCCGGCACGCGGACTGCGGCACCGAACTCGGGACGTACGGCGAGTGCCCCGCGTGCGGGGGCGCCGTACCGGTGGGGGACGTGGTCATGTGGCCCGGACCGGGCCTCGACCGGGACCCGGCCGACCCGGTGAGCCGGGTCCTGCTGAAGCCGAAGCGGCTGCTGGAGCCGCTGGAGACCGAGGCCGTCTAGGCGATCTGCCGGACCAGGTCGACGGCCGTGCGGTCGGTGTCGTCCGAGTCGGCGTTCAGCCGGTGGAGGACCACCCAGCGACCGTCGTCCGTCGCCCCGGCGAAGAGGGAGGCGTGCCGGGTGGCGCCGTTGTGCCACAGGAGGATCCCGGACCGCTGCCACGAGGGGGCCGGATCGCCCAGCCGGCGCTCGATCGCCAGCCGGACCAGCAGATCGGCCACCGCGCGCGGCGTGGCCCACAGCCCGCCCGCAGGGAGGATCGGCCCGTCCATCGTCCAGGGCCGGCGGGCCCGGCCGAACAGCCCCGGGGCGAGCAGCCGCCGGTCCGCGTCCGGACGCACGCTCACCTCGCGGACGTCCAGCGGGCGCAGGACGTGCTCGGCGAGCAGCTCCTCGTACGGCACACCGGCCGCCGCCACCAGCGCGGCGCCCAGCACCGCGTACCCGAAGTTGGAGTACTCCTCCTGCCGCCCCGGCGGCCGGACCGCCACCTCGTCGAGCCGGCCGAGCGCCCGGGTGAGCGCGGGCTGGTCGAAGGCGGCGTAGGGATCGGCGAGTTGGTGGGCTCGGACCGGGTCGGGCGGGAGGCGGGGCAGGCCGGAGGTGTGGGTGGCCAGGTTCCGCAGTGTGATGCCCGTGCCGGGCGTGGCGGGGAGGTGGCGCTCGACGGGGTCGTCCGGGTCGAGCAGGCCCGCGGCGGCCATGCGCATCAGGGCGGTGCCGGTGAGCACCTTGGTGAAGGAGCCGATCTCGACGAAGCGGTCCGCCGCGTGGCCGTCGGCGACCCGCGCGGCCGGCGCGTCGCTCGTCAGGACGCAGGTCGGGATGCGTGCCACGGGGACTCCCCTCGGGTTCGGGCTTCGGATGCGAGCGCCCTCTCAGGTATAAAGGGCGAACAGACGCCGGAAGTTGCCTGCGTCGGTAGTCGCGTACGGGGAGGGCCGGGATGAGGCGCGCGTTCGTGTCGTCGCGTTCGGTGCGTTCCTCGCGTGCGGTCGCCGTGCTGCTGCTCGTGCTGCTGCCGGTCCTGCTGCTCGACACGGGCAACCTCTCCGCGACCGTGGCGCTGGCCGCGACCGCCGCCGCCGGTTCCGCGTTCTCCGTCTGCCTCCTGCTCTCGGCGCGCAGCGCGCCGGCCGTTCCGCCCACGCGCGTGCGTACGGCGATCCGGGACCGGGACCGGCGTACGGCCTTCCTGCCCCAGCGTGATCCCGACGCACCCGGCCGGCGACGGCCCAGGGCACCCGGACGCGCCCTCCCGGCGACCGCCGCGTAGGGCACGCACCCCTTCCTTCCGATACGCGTGACCCCGCGCGGGTCGTCATGCCGCTCTGTTCCGTTCCGGCCCTGCCCGGACATCCGGCACGACGAGACCCCCGGAGGGCTCACCCATGTCCGTTCTCGCTGTCTTCGCCCGCCTGGTCGAGCACTTCGCCGACCTGCTGACCCCGCTGTTCCACGCCTCCGCGGCCGCCGCCGCGATCGTCCTGTTCACCGCGCTCGTACGGCTCCTCGTCCACCCGCTGTCCCGCGCCGCCGCCCGTGGCCAGCGGGCCCGCGCCGCGCTGCAGCCGAAAATCGCCGAACTGCGCACGAAGCACGCCAAGGATCCGCAGCGGCTCCAGAAGGCGGTGCTGGAGCTGCACGCCGAGGAAAAGGTCTCGCCGCTGTCCGGCTGCCTGCCGAGCCTCCTCCAACTGCCCGCGTTCTTCCTCCTGTACCACCTCTTCTCCAGCTCCACGGTCGGCGGCGAGGTCAACGGCCTGCTCGGACACGAGCTGTTCGCGGCGCCGCTCGGCGGGCGCTGGGCCGACGCGCTCGCCGACGGCGGCCCGTTCGGGCCGGCCGGGCTCGTCTACGCCGGTCTCTTCGCGCTCGTCGCGGCCGTCGCCGCCTTCAACTACCGGCGCACCAAGCGCATGATGGCGAACAACCCGGTCGCCGTCGCGGGCGCGGGCGGCGACGGCGGGCCGGTGCCCGGGCTCGGCGCGCTCAACAAGGTCATGCCGTTCATGTCGTTCTTCACCCTCGTCACCGTGGCCGTCGTCCCGCTCGCGGCCGCGCTGTACGTCGTCACGAGCACGACCTGGAGCGCCGTGGAGCGGGCCGCCCTTTATCAGTGAGAGGCCCGGTTACGGTCCAGTACGTGAACAGGGTCTTGCGGAGTGGACCGTGGGACTGGAGGATCAGCCAGTCCTCCGATGGCTGCACCCATCGGCCGGGCGCCCCCGCGATCGAGGGAGATTGTGACCATGAAGCTGCTGCGAGTCGGTACGGCAGGGGCGGAGCGGCCCGCGCTGCTCGATGCCGAGGGAACCCTCCGGGACCTGTCGGGGATCGTCGGCGACATCGACGGCGCGCTCCTCGCCGACGAGGCCGCGCTCGGCCGGGTACGGGCGGCCGCCGCCTCCGGTGAGCTGCCCGCGCTCGACGCGGCGGGGCTCAGGACCGGGTCGCCGCTCGCCCGGATCGGCAAGATCGTGTGCATCGGCCTCAACTACCACGACCACGCCCGCGAGACCGGCGCCGAGCCGCCCGCCGAGCCGGTGGTGTTCTTCAAGGCCCCGGACACCGTCGTCGGGCCGCACGACACCGTGCTCGTCCCGCGCGGCTCCGTGAAGACCGACTGGGAGGTGGAGCTGGCCGTCGTGATCGGACGTACGGCCCGCTACCTGGAGTCGGCCGAGGACGCCCTCGCGCATGTCGCGGGGTACGCGGTGGCGCACGACGTCTCCGAGCGGGAGTTCCAGATCGAGCGCGGCGGGACCTGGGACAAGGGCAAGAACTGCGAGACGTTCAACCCGCTCGGGCCGTGGCTGGTGACGGCCGACGAGGTGCCCGACCCGCAGGCGCTGTCCCTGAGGCTGTGGGTCAACGGAGAGCTGAAGCAGGACGGGACGACGGCCGAGCAGATCTTTCCCGTGGGGGAGGTCGTGCGGTACGTCAGCCACTTCATGACGCTGTACCCCGGGGACGTCATCAACACGGGGACGCCGGCGGGGGTGGCGATGGGGCAGCCGGAGCCGAAGCCGTATCTGCGGGGCGGGGATGTGGTCGAGCTGGAGATCACGGGGCTTGGCCGGCAGCGGCAGGAGCTCAAGGACGCCTAAGGGGGTGGGGGCTGCGCGAGTACGGCGGGTGCGGGTCCGTTTCGGTTCTCGCGCAGTTCCCCGCGCCCCTTCGGGGGCGCTTCCGCTTACCCCAGCAGATAAGCGAGGCGGCGCCATTCCTCCCTCGGGAGCTTTTCCCGGGGGCCGCCCGTGACCACCTGGAGGGCCACGTGGTCGGCGCCCGCCTGGTGGAAGGTGTCGATGCGGTCGCGGACGGCGGCCTCGTCGCCCCAGGCGAAGACCGCGTCGACCAGGCGGTCGCTGCCGCCGTCGGCCACGTCGTCCTCGGTGAAGCCGAGGCGCAGGAAGTTGTTCGTGTAGTTCGGCAGGGCGAGGTACATCGCGAGCGTCTCGCGCGCGACGGCGCGGGCCCGGGCCGGGTCGGGCTCCAGGACGACCTTCAGCTCGGGGGCGAGCAGCGGCCCCTCGCCGAGGACCTCGCGGGCCTGGGCGGTGTGTTCGGCGGTGACCAGGTAGGGCACCGCGCCCGCGGCCCGGTCCCGGGACAGCTCCAGGGTCCTGGGGCCGAGGGCCGCGAGGACCCGGCGGTCGGCGGGGACGCCCGCCGCGTCCAGGGCGTCGAGGTAGGCGACCAGCGCCGAGTAGGGGCGGCGGTACTGGTCGGCGAGCTTTGCGTGGCTCACCCCGAGGCCGAGCGCGAAGCGGCCGGGGTGGTCCGCGTCCACCTGGGCGAAGGCGGCCGCGCTGGTCTCGGCGTCGTAGTCCCAGATGCTCTGGATGCTGGTGCCGACGGTGAGGGCGCCGGTGGCCTCCAGGAGCGGCACGGCATGCCGGGCCGCGCTGTTGCCGCCCAGCCATACGGCGCGGAACCCGGTCTCCTCCAACTCGGCTGCCGCGTCCGCCAGTTCGCCGCGCCGGGAGGGTTCCTCCGCGCGCAGGGCGAAGCTCCAGATGCCGTAGCGGCCGATCCTGTCCTTCAAGCCGTTCGAGGTGCTCGTGCTGCTCGTGCTGCTCATGGGGGCGATCCCTCCGGGCGGGTCGTGATCATCACGTCTACAGCTCTTCCCAACCGGCGGGATCCCCCCACGGATTCCCCGCGGGTGTCACACCTTCAGGAACCGCTCCAGGGCCTCGACGACGAGCAGGTGGTCCTGGAGCTGGGGCAGGCCCGAGACCGTCACGGCGCCGACGACGCCCACGTTCTCCACGCGGACCGGGAACGAGCCGCCGTGGGCCGCGTAGGTGTCGGGGTCCAGGCGCGAGGAGTCCTCGAAGGTCGTGCCCTTGGCGCGGAAGCGGGAGCCGACCAGGTAGGAGGAGGCGCCGTAGCGCTCCACCACCCGGCGCTTGCGGGCGATCCAGGCGTCGTTGTCCGGGGTGGCGCCGGGCCGGGCGGCGTGGAAGAGCTGCTGGCCGGCGCGGTGGATGTCGATCGCGACCGGTGCCGATCGCTCCCGGGCCAGCTCGACCAGGAGCGAGCCGAGGGCCCAGGCGTCGTCGTACGTGAACCGCCGGAAGACCAGGCGGCGTTCCTGCGCCTCCAGCTCCTCGACGGACGGGGTCGGTGCGGGGGTGGTGCGGGGCGTGGTCTGGGCCATCAGAGGGTCACCGTCGTCCTGTCGCGGGCGGAGCGGCGGGCCGCTTCGAGTACGTCGAGGGCGGCGGCCGCCTCCAGGGCGGTCACAGGGCCCGGCGCGCCGTCGCGCAGGGCGCCGGCGACGGCCGCGTAGTAGGCGGGGTAGTCGCCCGGCAGGGTCGGTACGGGGGTGCCGCCGCCGGTCAGCGGGGACTCCCCGGCGCCGACGCGGCCCCACAGGGCCTCGGGTTCGGCGCCCCACTCGGGGCCGGGCCGCAGCCCTTCCCGCAGGGCCCCCTCCTGCGGGTCCAGGCCGTACTTCACATAGCCCGCCCGCGAGCCCAGCACCCGGAAACGCGGGCCGAGTTGGGAGGTCGTCGCGGAGACGTAGAGGTGGGAGCGGACGCCGCTCGCGTGGGTCACGGCGATGAAGGTGTCGTCGTCGGTCTCGGCGCCCGGGCGGCGGACGTCCGTCTCGGCGTACACCTCGGTGGCCGGGCCGAAGAGGACCAGGGCCTGGTCGACGACGTGGCTGCCGAGGTCGTAGAGGAGACCTCCGATCTCTGCCGGGTCGCCGGACTCGCGCCAGCCGCCCTTGGGCTGCGGGCGCCAGCGCTCGAAGCGGGACTCGAAGCGCCACACGTCGCCGAGCGCGCCGTCCGCGAGCAGCCGGCGCAGGGTCAGGAAGTCGTTGTCCCAGCGGCGGTTCTGGAAGACCGACAGGAGCAGGCCGCGCTCCTCGGCGAGGGCGGCGAGGTCACGGGCCTCGGCGGCGGTGCCGGCGACCGGCTTGTCGACCACGACCGGCAGGCCCGCCTTCAGGGCGGTGGTGGCGAGCGGGACGTGCGTCCGGTTCGGGGACGCGATGACGACCAGGTCCAGCTCGCCGGCGCGGTCGAACAGCTCCCAGGGGGTGGCGGCCGTGCGGACGTCCGGGAACTCGGCGCGGGCCTGCTCCTGCCGCTCGGGGTTCGAGGTGACCACGGTGTCCAGGGCGAGGCCCTCGGTAGCGGCGATCAGCGGGGCGTGGAAGACGGAGCCGGCGAGGCCGTAGCCGATCAGGCCGACGCGGAGAGGGGTGGCAGCAGCACTCATGCGACCTACTTTCGCAACGCTGTTGCCAAAGTGCAAGCGGCGGGGACAATGGGTGGCGTGAACAGGGCGAGGGCGCAGAGCGGCGGAGTGTCGGTGAGTACGGGTGGGCCGGCGGGGGCGAACCTCGGAGCGGTGCGCAGCCACAACGCCGCGCTGGTGCTGGGGCTGCTGCGGGACGCCGGGGCGGAGGGCATCAGCCGGCTCGAACTGGCCGAGCGCACCGGACTGACCCCGCAGGCCGTCAGCAAGATCACCGCACGGCTGCGGGAGCAGGGGTTCGCGGCGGAGGCCGGGCACCGGGCGTCCACCGGGGGCAAGCCGCGCACGGTGCTGCGGCTGGTGCCGGAGGCGGGGCACGCGGTCGGGGTGCACCTGGACCGTGACGAACTGCGGGCCGTGCTCGTCGACCTGGACGGTGCCGTGGTGGCGCAGCGGCGCGCGGAACTCGACCTGGGGGCCGGGGCGCCGGCCGTGCTCGGGGTGCTCGCCAGGGTGGTGGAGGAACTGGTGGAGCAGGCCCTGGGCCTCGGGGACGACGGCGCGCTCGCCGGTGTCGGGACGCTGCTCGGGGTGGGGGTGGCGCTGCCGGGACCGCTCGACCACGCGTGCGGAGTGCTGCACCGGGTCACGGGATTTCCCGAGTGGGACGGCTTCGCGCTGCGGGACGTGCTGGCGGCGCGGCTCGGGGTGGCGGTGGTGGTCGACAAGGACACGAACGCGGCCGCGCTGGGGCTCTCGGTGCGGGGCGAGGGGGGCTCCGGATCGTTCGCGTATCTGCATCTCGGCACCGGGCTCGGGGCCGGGCTGGTGATCGGCGGGAGCGTGCACCGGGGGGCGCGGACCGGGGCGGGGGAGTTCGGGCACCAGGTGATCCAGCTGGACGGTCCGCTGTGCGAGTGCGGGAACCGGGGGTGCGTGGAGGTGCTGTGCCTCGGCGCCGTGGGGCGCGGGGAGCCGGCGGAGGCGGCGCGGGTGCTGGGGGTGGCGGCGGCGAATCTGGTGGGGTTGCTGGACATCGACGCGGTGCTGCTCGGCGGGCGGACCGTGGCCGGGGCGCCGCAGGTGTACGTGCGGGGCGTCGGTGACGTGCTGGCGGCGCAGGCCCGGCGGGAGGGGATGCCGGGCGGGGCGGTGCCGGTCCGGGTCGCGCAGGGCGGCGAGGGCCTTGTCGCGGAGGGTGCCGCGCAGTTGCTGCTGGGGCGGTTGTTCGGGCGCGGGGACGCGTGACGGTGCGGTGCGCCGTGGCCGGGTTGCGAGGGCGGCCGGTCGTCCCACTGTGGAACCGACCGCATCAATCGACTCAATGGGTGACCTGAGCCCCGACGGCCTCACCGGGCACCGCAGTGAGGAGTGACCATGCGCCGCTCTCGTATCACCGGTACGGCCCTCGTCGGTGCCGGACTCGTGGCCTTCGGCGGGGCCGCCTTCGCCGCAGGTCCGGTCGGCACGGTCAGTCCCCCGAAGGTGAAGGCGGGGCAGAGCGTCCATCTCACGCTGGCCGGGTGCAGCAAGCCGCGTGAGGGCGGCCGTGCCGAGGGGCCGTCCGTCGAGACCATCGACCTCACGCTCAAGGAGACCGGCACGCTGGTCGGAACCGCCCGGATCGCCCCGGGCACGCAGCCGGGCGTGGCGCACATCTACCTGGCCTGCGCCTCGGACCCGGACGCCGTGGCCACGGTGGACGTCACCGTCGTCGGCTGACCCCGGCCCGGCTCCCCGCGCGCTCCCGGGAACCCGGCCCGACCATGGACCCATGCGACTGCGCCCAGCCCCGGCCCCGGCTCCGGCCCCGGCGGTGACCCCGTCCCCGCCCCTGTCCCCCCTCCCGCGCCTGGCCGCAGTCGTCGTCACCGTCGTGGCCGCCGGCGCTCTCCTCGTTCCCCTGTCCGCGCCGGCCGCTCGGGCTGACGGTGCGGCTGTGCGGCCCGTCTGTGCCGGTGCCGACGTGCGTGTCTTTCCGCTCATCGCCCGGATCCGCGGGGGGCCGGAGTCGTACGAGGCGGGTGGTGGGTTCGGCACCTGGAACATCGATCTCACCAACACCACCCGGCGCACCTGCACCGGTGTTCACCCGGTCGTCGTCCTCGTCGACAGCGGACGCGTCCTGAAGCCGGACCAGCCCCGGCTGGACTTCTACGACGGCTCCCGGGCCCGTCCGGTGTCGTTCGAGAGCACCGACGAGCAGGAACTGGTCGGGGTGCTGGACGCCGCCGGGTTCGACGGGTTCACCGTGCCGCCCGGCGGGACGGTCAGCGTCAGGGTCCGGCTCTCGCTCACCTCGGACGCCGTGGCCGACCGGGTCACCGCCAGCGCCGCCGTCGTCCAGCGCCGGGCAGTGGACGACGGGGACTGGGTCGGGCAGTCCGATCCGTACGTGTTCGGGATCGTGCGCGAGGGAGAGGGGGCCGAAGCCGGGGAGCGGGCAGGTGAGTTGGCGGGCACCGGGACCGGGGACGCTCCCGGTGCGGCGGCGGTCGCCGGAGCCCTGGTCGGGGTCGGCACCGGGGCGTTCCTGCTCGCGCGTCGGCGCCGCTGAGCCGGGTCCCGTACCGGAATCGCTCCCGCCGTCTGCGAATATCCCTGCGTGGACTACCCGAACGACCAGGCCCCCGGCGCCCCCGTCCGCTCCGGCATCCCCGAGCACGGGCGCATCCCCAAGTACTACGCCGTGAAGGCGCGGATAGCCGCGCTGCTGGAGGAGCTCGGGGAGGGCAGCCCCATCCCCACCGAGCGGGATCTGGCCGAGCGGTACGACGTCGCGCGCGAGACCGTGCGGCAGGCGGTGCGGGAGCTGGTGCTGGAGGGGCGGTTGCAGCGCCGCGGGCGCGGGACCGTCGTCGCCGGGCCCAAGCTCGCCCAGCCGCTGTCCCTCGCCAGCTACACCGAAGGGGTGCGCCGGCAGGGCCGTACACCCGGCCGTACCCTCGTCACCCTCGACCGCTTCCCGTGCCCCGAGGCCCTCGCCGCCGAGACCGGGCTCACCCGGGGCGAGCCCGTGTGGCACCTGGAGCGTGTGCTGCTCGCCGACGAGGAGCGGGTCGGGCTGGAGAGCACGTACGTCGCCGTCGCGCGGGTGCCCCGGCTGGACGCCGACTTCGATCCCGACTCCTCCTTCTACGGCTATCTCACCGCCCAGGGCATCGCCTTCGGTGACGCCGACGAGCGCATCGAGACCGTGCTGGCCACCCCCCGCGAGGCGCTGCTCATCGGTACGCCGCCCGCCCTGCCGATGCTGCTGATCCACCGTGTCTCGCGGGACACGGACGGCGGGCCGCTGGAGCGTGTGCGCTCGCTGTACCGGGGCGACCGGTTCTCCTTCACCACGCACCTGCGCGGCTGAGAAGCGGGTACGACGAGCACTCGGACACTCCCAGTTGCATCACGAAAAGATAACGGGTCTAGCCCAAACTTGAGGGGTCGTTCACGCTCTCGTTGACAGCCGGATATCTCCGGTTCCCCGATCCCGAGGAGCGTTGCCGACGTGAGAGTGACAGTCGTAGGAGCAGGCGTGGTGGGCACCATGCACGCCTGGCATGCGGTTCAGCGCGGCCACCAGGTCGTCCAGATCGAGCGCGAGACCGAGGCGCGCGGCGCCTCGCTGCGCAACTTCGGGCAGATCTGGGTCAGCGGCCGCGCGGGCGGAGAAGAGCTGGAGACCGCGCTGCGGGCGCGGGAGCTGTGGGAGGAGATCGGCACCCGCGTGCCGAAGCTCGGGTTCCGGGCCAACGGGTCGCTGACCCCGGTCCGCGGCCCCCTGGAACTGGCGGTCGCCGAGGCCGCCGTCGCCCGCCCGGACGCCGCCGACCGCGGCTACAAGCTGCTGCTGCCCGCCGAGGCACGCGCCCTGAACCCCGCCCTGCGCGGCGAGTTCACCGCCGCCCTGTACTGCGAGCGCGACGCGGCCGTCGAACCGCGCACCGCCCAGCTCGCCCTGCGCGAAGAACTCCTGAAGTCCCCGGACTACACCTTCCTGCCGGGCCGCGAGGTCCGCGACGTGGTCGGCCCCGGCACCGTACGGGACGACCACGGCGACGTGCACCACGCCGACGCCGTCGTCCTGTGCACCGGCGCCTGGCTCGGCGGACTCGTCCGCGAGCTGGCCGGACCCGACCTGCCCGTGCGCCGCGTCCGCCTGCAGATGATGCAGACCGACCCGCTGGGCGAGCCGCTGACCACCTCCGTCGCGGACGCCGACAGCTTCCGCTACTACCCGGCCTACGGCTCCCCGGCACTGGACGCGCTGGGCGCCGGACAGCCCCAGGCGCCGACGGCGGCCGAGCACCGGATGCAGCTGCTGATGGTGCAGCGCGCCGACGGCGGACTGACCATCGGCGACACCCACGAGTACGAGCACCCCTTCGCCTTCGACACCGTCGAGGAGCCCTACGAGCACCTCACCGCAGTCGTCGAGTCCCTGCTCGGGCGCCCGCTGCCGCGCATCCGCCGTCGCTGGGCGGGCGTGTACGCGCAGTGCACCGACACGAGCCGGGTCGTGCACCGGCAGCAGGTCGGCGACGGCGTGTGGCTGGTCACCGGGCCCGGCGGGCGCGGCATGACCTGCTCCCCGGCGATAGCCGAAACGACCGCGAACGAACTGGGCTGGTGAACACCCCCATGACCGACTTCCCGCAGGACATCCGGCTCGTCGTCCTCGACATGGCAGGCACCACCGTCGCCGACGGCGGCCTCGTCGAGCGCGCCTTCGCCGCCGCCGCTGCCGAACTCGGCGTCGAGACCGGCTCGCCCGAGCACACCGAGCACCTCGCCTACGTCCGCGCCACCATGGGCGAGTCCAAGATCTCCGTGTTCCGGCACCTGTTCGGCGCCGAGGAGAAGGCCCAGCGCGCCAACACCGCCTTCGAGAAGGCCTACGGCGAGCTGGTCGACGGCGGTCTGATCGGCCCCGTCCCCGGCGCCCGCGAGGCGATCGAGGAGCTGGCCGGCAGCGGTCGCACCGTCGTGCTGACCACCGGCTTCGCCCGCATCACCCAGGACGCCATCCTCGACGCCCTCGGCTGGCGGGACTCCTCGTTCCCCGTCTCGCTCACCCTGTGCCCGGCCGACGCCGGCGGGCGCGGACGGCCGTACCCGGACATGGTCCTCACGGCCTTCCTCCGCACCGGGGCCGCGGACGACGTGCGCCAGGTCGCCGTCGCCGGCGACACCTCGTACGACGTGCTCAGCGGGGTACGGGCGGGCGCCGGGCTGGTCGCGGGCGTACGCACCGGGGCCCACGGGGACGCCGAGTTCCACGCCGCCGGTGCCACGCACGTCCTCGACTCCGTGGCCGGGCTGCCCGCGCTGCTGTCGGGAGCGCGCTGAGATGGGCATCCGCTTCGATTCCGTCACCGTCGCCTACGACGGCAACGTCGTTCTCGACGCGCTCGACCTGACCGTCGAGCCCGGCGAGGTCATGGCGCTGCTCGGACCGTCCGGCTCCGGCAAGACCACCGCGCTGCGGGCGGTCGCCGGGTTCGTACGGCCCGTGTCCGGGCGGGTGCTCCTCGGCGGCCGGGACGTGACGGACCTGCCGCCGTACCGGCGTGGCATCGGCATGGTCGTGCAGCAGTACGCGCTCTTCCCGCACCTGCGGGTCGACGAGAACGTGGCCTTCGGGCTCAGGGCCAGGAAGACGGCCAGGAACGAGATACGGCAACGGGTCGCCGAGGCGCTGGAGATGACCGGCATGGGCGCCTACGCCCGCCGCCACCCGCGCGAGCTGTCCGGCGGACAGCAGCAGCGGGTCGCCATCGCCCGCGCGCTCGCCATCCGCCCGGACGTGCTGCTCCTGGACGAGCCGCTGTCCGCGCTGGACGCCCGGCTGCGCTCCGGGATGCTGACCGAACTTGCCCGGCTGCACCGGGAGTTGCCCGACGTCTCGATGCTGTACGTCACCCACGACCAGGTCGAGGCGCTGACCCTGGCCGACCGGATCGCCGTCATGGACAAGGCGCGGCTCCAGTCCTGCGGCACGCCGAGGGAGCTGTACCGCTCCCCGGCCGACGAGTTCACCGCCTCCTTCGTGGGCGGCGCGAACCTGGTGCCCGTGACCGTGGGGGCCGGCGGGGTCTCCTTCGCGGGGGCCGAGCTGACGGTCGACACGAACGGGGTGGCCGCGGGAGCGCGGGCCACGCTGTGCGTACGGCCGCACGTCGTCGGCCTGGGCCAGGGCCCCAACCAACTCACCGGCGTCGTACGGGAGATCCAGTGGCGGGGCGCCACCCACCGGCTGTACGTCGAGGTCGACGGGCACACGGTCATGGCGGACGTGCGTGAACTGAAGGCTCCGCCGGCCCACGGCGACCTCGTGCGCCTGCACTTCGCGCCCGACGACGCGGTACTGCTGCCCGCCGGAGTCAGTCATGCCTAGGCGCCTGTTGTGGGCCCTGCCCCCCGTGGCCCTGCTCGCCCTCTTCTTCCTCTACCCCCTCGCCCTCGTCGTCCAGCAGTCCTTCCAGCCAGACTCCGGCGGCACCTCCCTCAAGCCGTACGCCGACGTCTTCGCCTCCGACGCCTTCCGGCACGCGCTGTGGACCACCGTCTGGCTGGCGCTCGCCTCCACCGCCGGGTGCCTGCTGCTCGGTTTCCTGCTGGCGCTGGTCATCGCGTTCGTGCCGTTCCCCGGGGCGAAGGGGGTGGCGCGGTTCATCGACGTGTACCTGTCCTTCCCGTCCTTCCTCATCACGCTGGCCCTGCTGTTCATCTACGGCAGCACGGGCATCGTCGGCTCCTTCCAGTTCCTCACCACGCCCTGGGGCGTGCTGCTGGCGGAGGTCACCTACTTCACGCCGTTCGTGATGCGGCCCCTGCTCGCCGCCTTCTCGCAGCTGGACACCGCCCAGCTGGAGGCGGCCGGTTCGCTGGGCGCGCGGGCGCCGCGGATCGTGCGGCAGGTGATCCTCCCGGAGGCGCTGCCCGCGCTCGCGGCCGGCGGGAGCCTCGTCCTGGTGCTCTGTCTCAACGAGTTCGGCATCGTGCTGTTCACCGGCGCCAAGGGCGTCACCACCCTGCCGATGCTCGTCTACAGCAAGGCGATCCTGGAGTCCGACTACCCGGGCGCGTGCGTGGTCGCCGTCGTCAACGTCCTGATCTCCGTGGGCCTCTACGCCCTCTACCGGGTGGTGAGCCGTCGTGCTGGTGCATAGCCGCGGGGCCAGGTGGGCCGTGTGGACGGTGTTCGCCGTCCTCTTCCTGCCGCTGTTCGCCCTGCCCCTCCTCGTCATCCTCGGCGCCTCCTTCGCCACCCACTGGTCCGGCGTCCTGCCCGCGGGCGCGACCGTCGCCAACTACCGTGCCGCAACCCGGGGCGAGGCCCTCCAGGCGCTCACCACCAGCCTGCTCACGGCCGTCGGCGCCAGCGTGCTCGCGCTGACCGCCGGCACCTGGGCCGCGCTGGCCGCGGCGGGGCTGAGGAAGCGGTACCGCAGGATCATGGACGCCCTGTTCGTCCTGCCGGTCGCCGTCCCCTCCGTCGTGGTCGGACTGTCGGTCCTCGTCGCCTTCTCCAAGCCGCCGCTGCTGCTCAACGGCACCCGGTGGATCGTGATCCTCGCGCACACCGTGCTGGTCACGGCCTTCGCCCACCAGTCCGTGTCGGCGGCGATCACCCGCCTCGACCCGGCCTACGAACAGGCCGCCGCCTCCCTCGGCGCCCGCCCCGCCCACGTCCTGTGGCGGGTCCGCCTCCCCCTCCTGCTGCCCTCCCTCACCGCCGCCGCCGGCCTCTGCTTCGCCCTGTCCATGGGCGAGCTGAGCGCCACGATGATGCTCTATCCGCCCGACTGGACCCCGCTGCCGGTCCTGATCTACGCGGCCACCGACCGGGGCGCCCTGTTCACCGGCTCGGCCGTGGCCGTGGTGCTGATGGCCGCGACCCTGCTCGTCCTGTTCGCCGTCTCCCGGGTCCGCACCCGGGCGTCGTACCGCTGACATCCCCCGCACGGACCACCCCCACCGCAGACCTCCCCCCCACTCCCGTAACCCCCGTGAAAACGCCAGGAGTTGGCCTCGCCATGCCCAGAAACCGCGTCTCGCTCGCCATCGCCCTCGCCCTGCTCGCCACCCCCGCACTGTCCGCCTGCGGCACCTCCACCGCCTCCGACGCCAAGGAGGTCACCGTCTACAGCGCCGACGGCCTCAAGGGCGAGAACGGCGACGGCTGGTACGACCGGGTCTTCGCGGACTTCACCAAGCAGACCGGCATCAAGGTCAAGTACGTCGAGGGCGGCTCCGGCGAGATGGTGCAGCGCGCCGTCCGCGAGAAGAGCAACCCGCAGGCCGACGTGCTGGTCACCCTTCCGCCCTTCATCCAGGAGGCCGACGCCAAGGGCCTGCTGCAGAAGTACGAGGTGAAGGACTCCGACCAGGTCAGCGGCGCCGACAAGGCGGTCGACGGCTCCTGGATCTCCGTCGTCAACAACTACTTCGGCTTCGTCTACAACAGGAAGGAGCTGAGGCAGGCCCCGAAGACCTGGAACGACCTGCTCGACGCCAAGTTCAAGAACAAGCTCCAGTACTCCACCCCGGGCGTCGCCGGCGACGGCACCGCCGTCCTCATCAAGGCCATCCACGACTTCGGCGGCAAGGAGCAGGCCCTCGCCTACCTGAAGAAGCTCCAGGCCAACAACGTCGGCCCGTCCGCCTCCACCGGCAAGCTCGCGCCCAAGGTCGACAAGGGCGAACTCCTCGCCGCCAACGGCGACGTGCAGATGAACTACGCGCAGGCCAAGACCATGCCGAACCTCGGCATCTGGTTCCCGGCCGACAAGGACGGCAAGCCCTCCACCTTCGCCCTGCCCTACGCGGCCGGCCTGGTCACCAAGGCCCCGCACAGCGAGAACGGCAAGAAGCTGCTCGACTTCATGCTCGCGCAGAAGCAGCAGCAGGAGGTCAGCTCCGTCGGCGGCGGCTTCAGCGCCCGCCAGGACGTCAAGGCCACCGACGCCAACGCCATCGCCCTCACCAGGATCATGGACGGCGTCGACTTCTTCGAGCCCGACTGGAACGACATCAACAAGAACCTCACGTCGTACGTCGAGGACTGGAAGTCGGCGACCGGCAGCTGAGCCGATCGACAGACGGACGGCGGGGTCAGGATCAGGCCACGCTGACCAGGGGGTGTCGTTTGGAACAGGCCGGCCGTGAGGAGCGGTGCCTGTCGGCTGACCCGAGCGGGGTCTGCGCGTGCCAGACCTCGCGACGCCGGGATGATCCAAAACGGCACCCCCTAGGCTGGGGGGCGTCGGTACGCCGTGGTTCCGGCGCCCCCGCTTTGCCTTGTCGACCGCACGTACGCCAGGAGACGCACAACATGGCAGACCGCAAGCCGATCGAGTCGTGGCTCACCGACATGGACGGTGTCCTGATCCACGAGGGCGTTCCGATCCCCGGCGCCGACGCCTTCCTGAAGAAGCTGCGCGAATCCGGCCGGCCCTTCCTGGTGCTGACCAACAACTCCATCTACACCGCCCGCGACCTGCACGCCCGGCTGCGCCGGATGGGCCTGGACGTGCCGGTGGAGAACATCTGGACCTCGGCGCTCGCCACCGCCCAGTTCCTGAACGACCAGCGGCCCGGCGGCAGCGCCTACGTCATCGGCGAGGCCGGTCTGACCACGGCCCTGCACGACATCGGCTACATCCTCACCGACCACGAGCCCGACTTCGTGATCCTCGGCGAGACCCGCACCTACTCCTTCGAGGCCCTGACCAAGGCCGTCCGGCTGATCAACGACGGCGCCCGGTTCGTCGCCACCAACCCCGACAACGTCGGCCCCTCCATCGAGGGCGACCTGCCCGCCACCGGTTCGGTCGCCGCCCTGATCACCGCCGCGACCGGCAAGAAGCCGTACTTCGTCGGCAAGCCCAATCCGCTGATGATGCGCGCCGGACTCAACGCGATCGGCGCCCACTCCGAGACCTCCGCGATGATCGGCGACCGCATGGACACCGACGTGCTCGCGGGTCTGGAGGCCGGGATGCGCACGTTCCTGGTGCTCAGCGGGGTCACCCAGCCGGACGCCGTCGACCGGTACCCCTTCCGCCCCTCCCGGGTCGTCGACTCCATCGCGGACCTGGTCGACCTCGTCTGACACAGCTGACCAGCGGCTTTCAAACCCGGGCCCACCCATATGGAGCAATCGGGCGCCCCCAGAGGATGCGGGGGCGCCTGTGCCGGGGGAGCCTCCAGATAACTGGAGGTTCACGATGGGCTCAATTCGCCTCACTGTCTGTACCGGAATCCTGGCCGTCGCCGCCCTCACACCGTCGGCTCACGCGGCCGACGGCGGCTCGGTCTCCGTGACTCCCGGCTCCCCGTCCCCCGGTACCGACGTCTCCCTGCGTGTCCGCGGCTGCTCCGGTCCCGAGGGCACCGCGGTCTCGGGCGCCTTCGTCTCCGACGCGCGGCTGACCGGCAAAGGAGGCTCCCTCTCCGGCGAGACCCGCGTCCGCTCCTCCCTCGCGCCCGGTGTCTACGACGTGCGGATCACCTGCGCCGACTACGTCATCAGCGGACGGATCACGGTGGCGGGCGGCCGCGGCGCCGCCCGCGGAACGGCCCAGGGATCCGCCCGGGGAACCGACCCCGGATCCGCCTGGGGCACGGACCAGGGAAGCAGACAGACCGAACAGACCGAACAGACCGGACAGGCCGGGGAGTCGGACCGGCGGCCCGACGCCGCCGCCTCCCCCGTCGCCCCGGTCCACGCGGGCGGCGGCGGCACCGCCACGCACTTCGCCACCGTGGCCACCAGTGAGTCCGGCCCCGACGCCGCCGAGACGGTCACCGGCCTCGGGCTGGCCGGGGTCGCCGCGCTCGCCGTCGGGCTCCGCGGCCACCGGGGCCGCGACCGCCGTACCGGCCGCTGACGGGCCCGCATGACCGACGACCAGGGGCAGCCCGGCACCGGCACCGGCCGGCTGGTCACCCTCGCCACCTGGGCGCTGCTGCTGCTCGGGCTGTGGCTGTGGGGCAGGGCGGTCACCGGCGTACCGGGCGACCCGGCCACCGGTGGCACCTGGGCCTCCGGAGCCGTCGACCCCGCCAAGCTGCCCCGCGCGGCCGCGCCGCTCGGCGACGCGCTGCCGCAGCGCGTGGACATCCCCCGGCTCGGGGTGCAGGCCCCCGTGGTGGCCCGCGGCCTCGACGCCGAGGGCGCCGTCGACCCGCCGCCGTTCGACCAGCCGGGCGTGGTCGGCTGGTACGGCGCCGGCACCAGACCCGGCGCCAAGGGCGCCGCCCTCCTGGTCGGACACGTCGACACCGCGACCCGGCCCGGCGTCTTCTACAAGCTCAGCACGCTCACGCCGGGCGCGACGGTCCGGGTGGTCCGCTCGGACGGCAAGGTCGCCCGCTTCACCGTCGACGACGTCCGCGTCATGCCCCGCACCGGCTTCGACGCCCACCAGGCCTACGGCCCTCACCGCCCCGGTCGCGCCGAACTGCGCCTGATCACCTGCGGCGGCGCCTTCGACCGCACCACGAGCTCCTACACCGCCAACGTGGTGGTCGACGCCTACCTCACCGGCACCACCCACTGACCATGCACGCCCCGGCATGGGGGGGACCGGCCGGATACGTCGGTGCGGGCCGATGTCCGCGGGAGTGTGCTCCTGTCGGCTTCGACGTCCACCGGGTCCGGGCCCGCCCGTGCGGCCGTCGGCGTCTCCCTCACGGGCACCACCCACTGACCATGCACGCCGTGCGAACGCGAACCTCACCGGGACCACCCCCTGACCCCGCACGCCCCGGCGTGCGACCTCGTGACGGGGCGTCCGGATATGTCAGCATGGGACGGCACCCGGACCAGTGCGCCCAGGGGGGAAACGGATGGACGACAGCAGGGGGGCCCAGGCGAGTGCGCGGGCGTCCGCGGCGGTGGTGCTGGGGGCGGCGCTGCTGCTCGCCGGCTGCTCTTCGGGAGGCGCAGGCGGCGACAAGAACGCCGACGCGGGCGCCCGGATCACCCAACAGCCCAGGTCCGTCGACCCGTTCTGGGTGAACCCGGACGGCACGGCGGCCCGTCAGCTCGCCGCCTACACCAAGGCGGGCAAGGCGTCCGACGCCGAGCAGATCCGGAAGATCGCCGAGCAGCCCGTGGGGGAGTGGATCGGCCCGGAGAACCCCGAGCAGGAGGCCCGCGGCTTCACCGAGGCCGCCCAGCAGGCCGACCGTACGGCCCTGCTCGTGCTCTACGACATCCCGCACCGCGACTGCGGCCAGTACTCCCAGGGCGGCGCCGCCGACGGCAACGCCTACCGCGCCTGGATCGACGGCGTGGCCCGGGGCGTCCAGGACCGCCCGGCCGTCGTCGTCCTCGAACCGGACGCCGTACTGCACCTGGTGGACGGCTGCACGCCGAACCAGTTCCACGAGGAGCGCTACGACCTGCTCCGGGGCGCGATCACCACGCTCAAGTCCCTGAAGAACACCAAGGTCTACCTCGACGCGGGCAACGCCGGCTGGGGCCACCCGGACCAGATCTTCCCGTCCCTCCAGCAGGCCGGCATCGCCCAGGCCGACGGCTTCGCCGTGAACGTCTCCAACTTCTACTCCACCCAGGACTCCCTCGCCTACGGCAGACAGCTCTCGGCGAAGGTGGGCGGCAAGCACTTCGTCATCGACACCAGCCGCAACGGCAACGGCCCCGCCACACAGGGCGATCCGGGCCAGCGCTGGTGCAACCCGCCGGGCCGCGCCCTCGGCGAGACCCCGACGACGAAGACGTCCGACCCCCTCGTGGACGCCTACCTGTGGGTCAAGCGCCCGGGGGAGTCGGACGGGACGTGCAAGGGGGGCCCGAAGGCGGGGGACTGGTGGGCGGGCTACGCACTCGCCCTGGCCCGCAACAGCAAGCAGCCCTAAGGCACCTTGACCCACTGTGCGACGGACGGCGTCCCCTGGTCGTCGTCCGCGAACAGCATGTACCAGCCGGACGGCACCAGATTCCGGTTCGTCGGCACGGTCACCGTGAGCTTGTTCCCGGACGCCTTGAAGTCCAGCGCGATCGACCGCTGGTCCACGTCCGTCACATGCGTCGACGCGCTCGGCCGGATCAGCCGCATCTTCCTGATGCCGGCCGCCTGCCGCGACGTGAACGTCCCCGAGGCGCCCCGGGCGATCGTCTGCGGACCGCCGCTCAGCGACGGCCGCGAACCCCGGTACAGATAGGGCGGGGTGTAGATCTCGATCCGCTGCTCGAACGTCCCCGGTTTGGTGTTCGCCTTGTCGCCGTACAGCGAGTCGGAGCCGAAGAACATCACCCGCCCGTCCGGCAGCAGGATCGACCCGGAGTGGTAGTTGCGGCCCACCAGCGGATCGGCGACCTGTGTGAAGCTGTTGCTGTCGGGGTGGTACAGCCGCGCCTGCAGGATGTTGGAGTCGCTGCGCCCCCGGTAGTCCTCCGAGCCGCCCGACACCAGCACCGTGTCGTCCGGCAGGACCGAGGACTGCGGATACCGGGTTCCCTTCTCCAGCGACGGTCCGTCCACGAACGCGGGCTTCCTGGCCTTCAGGTCGATGAGCCGCGTCTTCTTGCTCGACAGCTTCGACTCACCGACCCCGCCGCCGCCGATCACCATGAACTTCTCGTCCTGTGCCGGCGGCAGCAGCACGGTCCCGGAGGTCTCCATCATGTTCGGGTCGCTGAGCCCGGGCAGCTTCGTGAAGGCGTTGCTGCCGACGTCCCAGATGCCGGGCTCCCGGCCCACGTCGTCCGGGCCGTACCCCGCGTTGGACCCCGAGTAGAAGATCTTCCCGTTCTGCATCAGGAACAGCGCCGGGTACGTCGGGAACTGCCGGGTCGTCTTCGTGTACGTCCACTTCTTCGTCGCCGGGTCGAAGATCTCGTTCTTGCCCGGTACCAGCTGGCCGATGTCGTCCAGGCCCGAGACGCTGAGGACCCTGCCGTCCGACAGGGTCGTGAGCGTCGGGTACCAGCGGGCCTCGTTCATCGGGTCGACCTTGATGTACCGCTCGGCGACCGGGTCGAACTCGTAGGCGTCCTTGATGCCTTCGAAGTCCTTCTTGTCGAGGGCGAGCTTCTGCGCGATGCCGTACGTGTTGCGCGCGTCGGCGCCGGCCAGACCCTGGATCGTGTAGTTGTCCTGGGTGCCGGTCTCGTACTGGGTGCCCTCGCGCGGCGCCTCGACGTAGACGCGGCCGTAACCGGGGTTGTTCCGCAGCCACTTGCCGCTCTTGTCGAAGACCTTCGTCGCGCGCGGGAGGAGCACCGGGTCCTGTGAGACGAACGTCTGGCCGTTCTGCTTGCCGGTGAACCGTGTGCCGGCCGGCAGCGTCATCGGCTTGTCCGGGTTCTCGTTGTAGAGGATCATGACGCCGCCGGCCTTCTTGACGTCACCCTTGAGCTTCTCGTACCGCTTGGTGCCGCCGGCGATCAGGATGTTGCCGTTGCCGAGCTGGGTGTGGCCGGTGCAGAACAGGTCGGCCGGGGTGGGCACCTTCTTGATCGTGCCCTTGACCGGGTCCCAGATCCGGGTGTCGAACTTCTTGGCGTTGAAGTTGTCCTGGTTGTTGCCCGAGCCCGCGATCATCAGGATCTTCCCGGTGCGCAGCAGGGACGCGTGGATCGTGTCCTGCCGGAACTGCTTGGGGAACTCGATGATGTCCCAGTGGCCGTTCTCGGCCTTGTACTCGGGTCTGTTGATCTTGTACTGGTGGTACTGCGCGGTGGTGAAGCGGTAGACCCACGGCCCGTTCATCCCGGCCAGCGCGAGCACCACCGCCGTGCCGATCGCGAGCCTGCGGGCGCGACGGCGGCCTGCCTGGTCCTTCATTCCTTACGTCCCCCAAGTCCGCCCAGGGCGATCTGCATGGTCTGTTCGTTCGTCTCCGGTGCCGGGCCCGCCGGCGGTCCGGCGCTCGCCCAGGACGGCCGCTGCTGCGGCGCCGGCGCCGGGTGCGGCGCGGCGGGCACCGCGTCCTGCGGCCCGCTCCCCGCCGCCACGGGCGCGGGCCTGCGCCGCTCCTGCCACAGCGTGTACCGCCAGGCGAGGATCGGCGAGGCGGTGATCAGCAGCGCGAGGGCCGCCCAGACGATCATCGCCGGGTGGGAGTGTCCGAACACGAAACCGGCGGCGAGCGAGCCGCCGAAGACCAGGATGAAGAACCAGTGCACCCTGAACGTCCCGAACAGCGTGTCGGGGCTGGCCGACTCGCCCTTGGGCGTCACCACGAACGTGCTCTTGCGGCGCAGCACCGCGTCCATCAGCGAGCGGGCGTAGATCGGCGCGGACAGCGCGGACATCACCATGCCCGCGACACCGCCCGAACCCTCCGGCTCGTGCGGGGAGACGTTGTGCCGCCGGTTCCAGACGTACAGGCCGATCTGGAGCGCGGAGGCGTTGCCGTACAGCATCAGCCACACGGTCGGGTCGATGTTCACGCCCGAGGCGCCCAGCCCGAGGAACAGGGCGCAACTGAGCGCCGCGAGGATCCAGTTGAGGGCGGACATCGGGTAGAAGATGATCATCATCGTGTAGTTGAAGAGCTTGCCCGGCCCCAGTGTGAACAGGCCCTTCCCGTACTGCTTGAGGATCGTCTCGTACGTCCCACGCGACCAGCGCAGCTGCTGCGTGAAGAAGTCCGTCCAGGCGTTCGGGCCCTCGCCGACGGCGAGGACGTCCGGCGTGTAGACGGACTTCCACTTCCGCCCCGTCGCCGGGTTCTTGGCCCGGTGCATCTCGAAGCCGGTCGCCATGTCCTCGGTGATCGAGTCGTACAGCCCGCCGATCTGCTTGAGCGCCCTGATCCGTACGGCGTTGGAGGTGCCGACGAACATGGGGGCGCCGTAGCGGTTGCCGGCGCGCTGGATCAGGGCGTGGAAGAGGAACTGCTGGGACTCGGCGGCCTTGGTGACGAACGTGTCGTAGTTGCCGTAGACCTGCGGGCCGATGACGAAGCCGACGTCCGGGTCGCGGAAGTAACCGAGCATCCGCTCCAGGTAGTTGGGCAGCGGGACGTGGTCGGTGTCGACGGAGGCGAAGTAGTCGTAGGCGTCGCCGTGCGCCTCCAGCCAGGCGTTGTAGTTGCCGTGCTTGGTCTTCGCGCGGTGCGGGCCCTTGGGCCGGTTCCACCGCTCCACGCCCTTGCGGGTGAAGTGGTGCACGCCGAGCCGGGCGCAGACCTCCTTGACGGCCGGGTCGTCGCCCTCGTCCAGCAGCCACACGTGCAGCAGGCCCCGGTGGCGCAGCTTCACCGCCGCCTCCAGGGTCTTCGTCACCATCTCCAGCGGCTCCTTGCCGGGCACGAAGGTGGTGATGAAGGCGACCCGGGTGCCGGTCTCGGGCACGACCGGGACCGGGTCACGGGCGACCAGCGTGGCGTGCGCGTTGGACAGCACGTTCAGGCAGCGGAAGAACTCGATCAGCCCGATCGAGACGAGCATGACGACGTCGAGGGCCGGCAGGAAGTCGTAGGCGGGATAGTCGCGTTCGGTCCAGTGCGCGGGGCGCAGCAGCCAGAACAGCAGGACCAGCGAGAGGACCGGGGCCGCGCCCAGCATGAGCGCCGCGCGTATCCGGTGCGGTTCCTGGGACAGCAGTGACCGGTACGCCACCGTGTACGGCTTCGCCGGGTCGGGCTGGGTGAGCGGGCCGGCGAGCCGGCTGTAGTGCTCGTAGTCGTATCTCGGCAGGCTCTTCCGTATACGGCGGAACTGACCCGTCCGATGGGTGACCGCCCTCAGCTGAGTGGTCCGTGACGGGTCGTCGGTCTGATCGTGAGCGTGGCTCTGCCCGGCGCCCCTCGGCGTCGACGTCATGAGTCATTCCCCCCACACGCAGTGCACCGCGTGTTTCTTGATCAATGGTGGCGCGAGTGACGGCGCGTTTCCCCACGTCTTCCCCACTCCATAGACACAGGATCGCGCCCTTCCGGTTGCAGGGGCCCCCTCCCCGTCGGTGTGCAACCGGTTGCTTCCCCCCAACTGCCGCCAATGGGCCGCAGCTTGGACATCCAGGGTTCTACGCCGTTCGGCATGATCGCAAGACGCGAAACGCGGTGTTTACGGGTCAAACCCGTTCATTGTGGCGCGGGTGGGGCTCGGGGGATCGGGGTGCGCCGGTGCTCCCGGAGGGCCGGGGCGCGCCGGTCGTGGAGAGGCGGACGCGGATGTTGCCGAAGTGATCCCTTATGGCCTCCTCCGCCCGCAGCGAGTCCCCGGACCGGACCGCGTCCAGGATCTCCCGGTGCTGGCGACAGGTGACCCGGGGGTCCTGCGGCACGTCCACCAGATCCCGCTGCACCCGGTGGAAGGCGTCCCAGAACGCCTCCAGCACCTCGCTCAGCAGCGCGTTGTCCAGCCCTCGGTAGAGGGTGGCGTGAAAGGCGCGGTCGGTCTCGGCGAGGCCGGCTCCCTGTGCGGCCTCCTGTTCCATACGGGCGACGAGGGCATCCAGTTCACCGAGGTCCGACTCGGGCAGCCGCCCGGCCAGCCGCGAGACCAGCCCGGTCTCCACGGCCTCGCGCAGCTCCAGCAGCTGGAGCAGGGAATCCTCGCCCCGGTAGTGCCCGGCGACCGTACGGAAGGCCAGGCCCTCGATCATCGGTGCGAACGACATCGGGCCGACGTACGTCCCGAACCCGTGCCGGATCTCCACGATGCCCATCGCCTGGAGCGCCTTCAGCGCCTCGCGCACCGAGTTCCGGCTCGCCCCGAGGTACTCCATCAGCTCCGGCTCGGTCGGCAGCAGGGCACCCGAGGGCAGCCGCCGCTCGACGATCAGCTTCTTGATCCGCTCCTGGAGATCCCGGGCTGCCATGGCCAGAGCGTATCCGGCCAAACGAGGGGATCGGCAGAGGGATATCGGTGCAATGCGGCGAAGCCGCGCAATAACAGAGATGGCGATCCAGGTCCGCGCTTTCTGCGGACATGGATCGCCATCGTCATCGTGCGCCGCCAGGGACTCGAACCCCGGACCCGCTGATTAAGAGTCAGCTGCTCTAACCAACTGAGCTAGCGGCGCCTGCTGACGGAGATAACTCTACCTGACCTTGAGGGGTGCCTTCGACCACCTCCGGATGGCCGGAGGGGTGCCGGGTGGCCGCGTACATCATTCGGACCGTCAAAGTGGCGGCCCGCTGGACAGTTGGGAAACTGACCAACGTGCACACACGCGGACAAATTACCTCTGAATGTGAGGCAGATCTCATGACCGCTCCGGTGTTCGTGGGCCGCCGTACGCCGCCGGGCCGCCCGGTCGGCCGCCCGGCCGCCTGTGGTCTCGTCGCCGCCGCCGCGGTCGCCCTCCTCGGCGCGGCCGCCCCGGCCGCCGCCCTCCCCGTCGCCCGGCCCGCCGTCCAGCGCCCCCACGTCCACGCGGGCAACGGGCCCGACACCCCGCAGGGTGGCCGGTCCGGGCTGCACGGCAAGAGCGCCGGCCCCGCCAACCCCGCCAACGTCCCCGCCACCACCCGGGCCGAGATCATCAATCGGGCCAAGGTCTGGGTGGCGGCGAAGGTGCCGTACAGCATGAGCACCTACTGGTCCGACGGGTACCGGCAGGACTGCTCCGGCTACGTCTCCATGGCCTGGAACCTCGGGACCAACGAGTGGACCGGCAGTCTCGGCTCGTTCGGCGTGAAGATCACCAAGGAGGAGCTGGAGCCCGGCGACATCCTGCTCTACCACAACCCCGACAACCCCGAGAAGGGCTCCCACGTGGTGATCTTCGGTGGCTGGACCGACTACACGCACGGCTCCTACACGATCTACGAGCAGACACCCCCGAACGCCCGCAGCCAGCCCACGCCCTACCCGTACTGGAGCAACGCCGACAAGTACGTCCCGTACCGCTACAAGGGCGTGACCCCGGCCACCGCGGGCGCTCCCGCGGACGACGGCAAGGGCAGGGCCCGCCACCTCGTCCGGTCCGCCGCCACCGGCCACCCGGCCCGGCCCGCCTCGCACGGCGTGCCCGGCTATCCCGGCCGCGCCTTCTTCCTGCCGGGCGCGGAGAACGACCACGTCACCCAGCTGGGCCGCCGGCTGGTGGAGAAAGGGTTCGGCAGGTTCTACGCCACCGGCCCCGGCCCGGTCTGGAGCGAGGCGGACCGCCGTGCCGTCGAGGCGTTCCAGCGCGCCCAGGGCTGGCGGGGCGGCGCGGCGGACGGCTACCCGGGCCCGGAGACCTGGCGCCGGCTCTTCCTGACCGCCGGCCCGGACCACGTGACCGGCATCTGACCCGTAACTCCCCACTCGTCCCCCGGAGGTACGAATGAGTACGACCACGTCACACACGCCGCCCGAGTCCGAGGGGCGACCGGAGGCCGCCGTGGGTCCGGGCGGCCTGCCGGGCCCGCTGAGCCAGAACGAGACGACCGCCGAGATCCCCGTCACGCTGCCCTTCCCCGGCAGCCCCGACCCGTCGCATCCGGTGAAGGTGCCGCCCAAGCCCGCCGCGGTGCGCCGCCGCCCGCTGCCGGAGGTCGACCCGGAGCTGGCCGAGCGTGCCGCGCGGGTGCTGCCGGGGGCGGCCGGCGTGCTCACCGGGGTGTGCGGGATCGCCGGATGCGTGGCGACGACGTGGTGGGCGGGGCTGCTGCCCCGGGTCGCGACGCACGCGCTCGGGCTGCCGGTGCCCGCCGGGGCGGGTCTCGGACCTGCGCAGTGGGCCGCGTACGCCGGGGCCTGGGTGCTCGGCGCGCTCGGCTTCGGCGGGCTGACCCGCGGGCGCACCGGACGGGCCTGGGTGCTCGGCCTGTTCGGCCGCTACCGGGGGACCGTCCGGCGCACCGGGCTGCTGTGGGTGAACCCGATGCTGCCGCGCCACGGGGTGGACCTGCGGCTGCGGCACTGGCGCAGCGAGGAGATGGCGGCGGCGGATCCGGACGGCACGGGGCTCCGGGTGCAGGTCCTCGTGGTGTGGCGGGTCCGTGACACCGCGCGGGCGGTGTTCGGCGTCGCGGACCACGAGACGTACCTGCACGCGTGCGTGGAGGCGGCGCTGGCCCGGGTGCCCGTGGAGCCGGAGGGCGAGACGGAGGACGGCATGACGGTGGCCGGGGACGCGCTGACCCGGCTGGTGGCGGCGGAGAGCGCGCCGGTCGGCCTGGACGTCTTCTCGGTCCAGCCGGTCCAGGTGGAGTACGCCCCCGAGATCGCCGCCGCGATGCACCGGCGCCGGATCGCCCGGCTGGACGCCCGGCAGCGGGCCCGCATGCTCAGCTCGGTGGTCGACTCGGTGGAGGACACGGTGGCCCGGCTGACCGGGCGCGGCCTGGTCGAACTCGACGACCACGAGCGCAAGGTGCTGGTGCGGGATCTGACGGTCGCCTTCTGTTCGGGGCGCGGAGAGCCGGCGTAGCGCACGCTGCGATTGGTATGGACATGTTCAAAGGGCGGCAATAACCTGACACTTGGTCTAGACCTAACCGCACCACCTGCACAGCTCACCCGAACTCCCCACGTTCTCGAGGAGCGGCAGCATGCGCACCAAGACCAAGTTCCCGGCGTTGTCCGCGGTCGTGCTCGGGGTGGTGACCGCCGTCGCGTTCGCGCTCTCCACCGGCGGCGCCAGCGGGCACGGCTACACCGACCTCCCCGTCAGCAGGCAGAAGCTCTGCGCCAACGGCACCGTGACGAACTGCGGCGACATCCAGTACGAGCCGCAGAGCGTCGAGGGCCCCAAGGGCTTCCCGGCCGCCGGGCCCGCCGACGGCCAGATCTGCAACGGCGGCCTCGACCGGTTCGCCCAGCTCAGCTCACCGACCACGCCCTCCGGCGGGGCCTGGCCCACCACCCGGGTGACGGGCGGCCAGACGTACACCTTCCGCTGGCAGTTCACCGCCATGCACGCCACGACCGACTTCACGTACTACGTCACCAAGCAGGGCTGGGACCAGAACCACGCCCTGTCCCGCTCGGACCTGGATCTCACCCCGTTCCTGACAGTGCCGTACAACGGCCAGCGCCCGCCGGCCACCCTCAGCCACAGCGGCACCCTGCCGAGCGGGCTGAGCGGGCACCACGTCATCCTCGCGGTGTGGACGATCGCCGACACGGGCAACGCGTTCTACGCCTGCTCGGACGTCACGTTCTGAGGTTCCCCTGAGCCCATGGCGCGGCCGGCGTGGGTAGGTTCCTGCCACGCCGGCCGACCGGGGCCGGTGCACACCGTGCGGGGGGACTCATGGAGGCGATGTTCTACGTCGCACCGGCGCTCATGATCGCCATGGCGGTCCGCGCCCTGGTCAGGCTGCTCGGCCGGGCCCGGGAGGTGCGCGCCGCCTGGATCGGCGGACTGACGGCCGAGGCGCGCTGCCTGCGGACGTACACGACGGCCAGCGGCGGCGGGGAGAGCTCCGTCAGCACGACGCTGCATCACGTGTACGAGTTCACCACCGGCGGGGGCCGCGCCGTCCGCTTCGAGGAGAGCAACGGGCCGGGGACGGTCGTCGAGGGCGACGTCGTCACCGTGCACTACACGGCCGAGCGCCCCGAGCGGGCGACCGCGCACGCCCCGGCGCCCGGCAGACTCGTGGCCGAGTCGGGCTGCCTGCTGGCGTTCCTCGGGGTCTTCATCGCGGGCTGCGTCGCCTTCATGGTCAGCGCCCACCTGATGTTCTCGGCCGCGGACGGCTTCTTTCCCTAGTCTCCCGAACTGACGCAGTGTCGACGTGGAAGACGCCGAAGGGCCCCTCGCTCTCGCGAGGGGCCCTTCATCCGTGTGCGCCGCCAGGGACTCGAACCCCGGACCCGCTGATTAAGAGTCAGCTGCTCTAACCAACTGAGCTAGCGGCGCATGACTCCCGCCCTCCGCCGGATTTTGTCTCCCGCGGCTGGCGACGAAGAAAATACTACCTGGTCCCGAGGGGTGCTCGTGACCAGCTCCGGGCCGCCCTAGAGCGTGAGCGACAGCAGCAGTGGCGCCGCGTTGCGGTTGAGCGCGTCCGCGGCCTGCTTCAGCCGGTGGGCGTGCTCCACCGGGAGGGACAGGGCGAGGCAGCCCACCGAGGAGCCCGCGGTGATCGGGACGGCCGCGCAGACCGTGCCGACCGCGTACTCCTGGAGGTCGAGCACCGGCACCGTCGGCGGCTGCGACTCCAGGCGGGAGAGCAGCAGCTTGTCGCTGGTGATGGTGCGCGAGGTGAGGCGGGCCATCCGGTGCCGGGAGAGATGGTCGCGCCGGCCGTTGTGGTCGAGCTGGGTCAGCAGGCTCTTGCCGACGGCGGTGGCGTGCGCGGAGTAACGGAAGTCCACCCATTCGTTCACCGCCGGGGTGGCCGGGCCGGCGGCGTACTGGGTGACCCTGACCTCGCCGTCGACGTACCGGCTCATGTAGACCGCCGCGCCGACCGAGTCGCGCAGCCGGTCCAGGGTGTGCTGGAGCTTCTCGCCCAGGGCCTGCTCATGGTCGTGCGCCGAGGTGAGGCGGCGCAGGGTGTCGCCCGTGACGTACGCCCCGTCGCCGATCTGCTCGACGTAGCCCTCGCGGCGCAGCATGCGCAGCAGCGCGGAGAGCCGCTCGGAGCCGAGGCCGGTGCCGCGGGCCAGCTCGGTGTCGGTGACCCCGGCGGAGTGGCGCGCCACGGTCTCCAGTACGCGCAGCGCGTCCTGGGCCGAATGGTACGGGGCGGTCGGCTCGTGCGTCAGTGCCACGGTGTTCCCCCCTGGCTCGCCTGTCTGGCCGCGAAATCCGGTCGGCGGATCGGTACCACGATATCGGGCAAAGGGTCCCTGGGGAGAGGGTGTTGGCGAGATTGTGGTGTTCACCGTCCTCGCCCCAGCCCTCTCCCAACTGCGGTACCAACCCCCTGGCATATGCCAAGGGCACCGTCATAGGACCGCGCTGAGGAATTCCCGGGTGCGCTCCTGCTCCGGGTCGCTGAAGATCCGCTCCGGCGGGCCCGACTCGATGACCCGGCCGCCGTCGAACATCAGGACCTGGTCGGAGATGTCCCGGGCGAAACCCATCTCGTGGGTCACGCAGAGCATCGTGATGTCGGTGGTGCGGGCGATGTCCCGGAGCAGGTCGAGGACGCCCGCGACCAGCTCCGGGTCGAGCGCGGAGGTCACCTCGTCGAGCAGCAGCACCCGCGGCCGCATCGCCAGTGCGCGGGCGATCGCCACCCGCTGCTGCTGCCCGCCGGACAGCCGGGTCGGCTTCGCGTCGCACTTGTCGGCGAGCCCCACCAGCTCCAGCAGCTCCCGGGCCCGCGCCTCGGCCTCGTCCGGGGACAGGCCGAGGACCTGCACCGGCGCCTCGGTGATGTTGCGCAGCACGCTCATGTTCGGGAAGAGGTTGAAGTGCTGGAAGACCATCCCGATCTTCTTGCGGACCTCGCGGATCTCCTTCTCCGGGGCCGGGAACAGCGGCTGTCCGTCGACGGTGATCGTGCCCTCGTCCGGCTTGGTGAGGGTCATCAGCAGCCGCAGGATCGTGGTCTTGCCGGAGCCGGAGGGGCCGATCAGCGTCACGTGCTTACCGGGCTGGACGGAGAAGTCCAGCTGGTCGAGGACGGTGTTCGAGCCGAAGCGCTTGGTGACCTTCTCCAGCCGGACCAGCTCGCCCGGCACGCCCTCGGCGACGGTGGACTTCGTACGGGGTTCAACGGACAAGGCGTCGCTCCAGAGCTCGCAGCAGCAGGGAGGCCGGGAAGGAGATGAGGATGAAGGCCACACCGATCACGGTGAGGGGCTCGGTGAACTGGAAGTGCTGCTGGGAGAAGAGCCGGGCCCGGCCGAGCATCTCCAGCACGGTGATCACCATCAGCATCGGGGTGTCCTTCAGCATGGCGATCACGTAGTTGCCGAGCGCGGGGATCACCCGGCGGATCGCCTGCGGCAGGATCACCGCGGTCCAGGTCCGCCGCCGGGGCAGGTTCAGCGCCGTCGCGGCCTCCCACTGGCCGACCGGCACGGCCTCGATGCCGGCCCGGTAGACCTGCATCGTGTACGTCGAGTAGTGCAGGCCGATCGCGAACACGCCGGTGGCCAGCGCCGAGAAGGTCAGGCCCCACTCGGGCAGTACGTAGAACAGGAAGAACAGCTGCACCAGCAGCGGGGTGTTGCGCACGAACTCCGTGACGATCCCGACCGGCCAGCGCACCCACCGGGTCGGCGTCCGCATCAGCAGCGTCCACACCAGGCCGAGCGTGAACGACAGCAGCGAGCCGAGGGCCAGGATCTGGAGGGTGACGAGCAGCCCGTGCCAGAACTCCGGCATGAAATCGCGTACGGCGTTCCAGTCCCACTTCATGCGACGCCACCCCCCACTCCGGTCGTCTGCGCCCGCTTGAGCGCACGCGCCGCCGGCTCGCTCCCCGCGTCCCTGCCGATCCCGGCCTTCAGCCTCTTCTCCAGCACCCGCATCAGCCGCGTCAGCACGAAGGCGATCGCGAAGTAGATCAGCAGCACGTACGTGTAG
The DNA here is from genome assembly GCF_001866675.1 of Streptomyces sp. MUSC 14. NCBI lineage: Bacteria > Bacillati > Actinomycetota > Actinomycetes > Kitasatosporales > Streptomycetaceae > Streptomyces > Streptomyces sp. MUSC 14. Next base: position 166,095 of record NZ_MLYN01000019.1, on the reverse strand, counting down.
ATCTCCGCGCTCTGCTGCAGCGCGAGCCGCACCAGGTTCGCGCTGAACGTCAGATCGCCCATGCCCATGACCGACACCAGCGCGGTGCCCTTGAGCAGCTCGATCAGCAGATTGCAGAAGGACGGGATCATCTCCGGCACCGCCTGCGGCAGCTCGATCAGCCGAAGGCGCTGCCAGGGCGTGAAGCTGAGGGCCACTCCGCCCTCCTTCTGCGCCGGGTCGACCGCGTTCAGCGCGCCGCGCACGATCTCCGAGCCGTACGCGCCGTACGTCATCCCTAGCGCCAGCGTGCCCGCCCACATCGGCACCAGCTGCCAGCCGAACGCGATGGGCAGCACGAAGAACACCCAGAAGATCATCACCAGCGCCGAGGTGCCGCGGAACACCTCGGTGTAGAAGCCGGCGACGAAGCGCACGAGCCGGCTGCGGTGCGTGCGCGCGACGCCGACGACGAAGGACACGGCGGTGGCCAGCAGGGCGCTGAACACCAGCAGCTGGATCGTGGTCCAGACGCCCTTCAGTACGAGTTCCCACAGTCCCGAGGTCATCCGCCGCACAGCTCCTTCGCGGTGAGGTCGGTCATCTCGGCCTCGGTGAAGCCGAAGGGTTTCAGGATCCGGAACAGCTCCCCGCTCGTCTTCAGCTTGTGCAGCTCGACGTTGAACGCGTCCCGCAGCGCCGTCTCGGCGGACCGGAACGCGAAGGCGCCGCCGTCGACGTGCGGCTTGCCCTTGACGAGCGGTGCGAACGGCGCGGTGGCCTCCGCCTTGCTCGACTTCTTCACGACCGCGCGGACGGTGAGCGCCGTACCGGCGAAGACGTCGACGCGGCCCGCCTCCACCGCGTTCAGCCCGGCGACCTGGTCCGGCACGATGAGGATGTCGCCCTGTTGGTACCCGGCCCCGACGGCGTACTCGATCTCGGCGTACCCGGTGCCGGTGGCGAACTTGGCCTTCTTCGCGACGACGTCCTTGTAGCTGTGCAGCCCGAGCGGGTTGCCCTTGCGCACGATGAAGGAGTCCAGCATCTGGTAGTCGGGGTCGGCGAAGATCACCTGCTGGCAGCGCTCCGGGTTGACGTACATCCCGGCCGCGACGACGTCGAACTGCTGGGAGTTGAGCCCCGGGATCAGCGAGCCGAACTCCGTCGGCACCGGCTGCACCCTGCCGACCCCGAGCCGCCTGAAGACGACCTTCGCCAACTCCGGTGCCTCGCCCGTGAGATGGCCGTTCTTGTCGATGTACCCGAAGGGGATCTCCCCGGCGATCCCGAGCCGGACGACCCCCTGCGCGCGGAGCCGTTCGAGCAGGTCACCTCCCGGCTTGTCCGACGCCGAGGCCACCCGCGTGCACCCGGCGGCCCCCAGCGCCCCGAGGGCGGCGAGCCCGCCGAGACCGCCGAGCACGGACCGCCGGCTGTGTCTGTGTACCGACCGGAATGTGTGTACGTCGTTCCCAAGTGGTGGAGCCATGGCGGCGCGGCTACCCAAGCGCACCCGGGCTATGCACCCTGGTTACATGGCCGATCGATTCGTCACCGTCTCACTCGACACGCGGGACGTGCACTGCACGGCCCGCCTCCTGACCGACCGCGCGCCCCTGACCTGCGAGGCCGTCTGGCAGGCCCTGCCCCTGTCCGGAGACGTCTACCACGCCAAGTACGCGCGCAACGAGATCTACGCCCTCTTCCCGCCGTTCGCCTCCACGGAACCCCCACTGGAGAACCCGACGGTCACCCCGATTCCCGGCGACCTCTGTTACTTCTCCTTCGCGGGCGCCGAGCTGGGCACCAAGGCCTACGGCTACGACCGCGAGGTCCGCCCCGGCAGCACCGTCGTCGACCTGGCCCTGTTCTACGAGCGCAACAACCTGCTGCTCAACGGGGACGTGGGCTGGGTGCCCGGGATCGTCTGGGGCCAGGTGACCGACGGCCTCGACCGGATGGCCGAGGCCTGCAACGACCTGTGGCGGACCGGCGCGGCGGGGGAGACGCTCAGCTTCCGGCGGGCGTGACGGTCGCGAGCCGGGCGATCCGCGCCTCGTACAGCGCGTGCGCGGCGCGTAGCACCAGGTCGTCGTGGTGTCGGGCCGTCACGGGTTGTATCCCCGCCGGGACGGTCGTGGTGGGGGAGATGTTCAGCTTTCGGCGGGTGTGATGGTCGTGGGCGAGGGGATCCCTGCCTCGTACAGTGCGTGTGCGGCGCGTAGCACCAGGTCGTCCCGGTGGCGGGCCGCGACGAGTTGCATCCCCACCGGCAGTCCGGCCCCGTCCGTGCCCACCGGGACGGTCGCGGCGGGCTGCTGGGTGAGGTTGAAGGGGTAGGTGAAGGGGGTCCAGCCGGTCCAGCGGCGGTGCGCCGACCCCTTCGGCACCTCCTCGCCCGCCTCGAACGCCGTGACCGGCAGCGTCGGCGTCACCAGCAGGTCGTACGTCTCGTGGAAGCGCCCCATGCGCCGCCCGAGGTCCATGCGGACGTCCACCGCGGCCAGGTAGTCCAGCGCGCTGTACCGGGCGCCCTGGACGCAGACCTCCCGCAGGCCGGGGTCCAGCAGCTGCCGCTTGTACGGCGAGAAGCGCTCGGTGAGCCGGGCCGCGCCGCTGAACCACAGGGTGTGGTACGCCTCCACCGGGTCGCTGAAGTCGGGGTCGGTCTCCTCGACGTACGCGCCGAGCTCGGCGAGCCGGGCCACCGCCCGCCGGACCGCCGCCGCGACCTGCGGATCCACCGCCACCTGGCCGCCCAGCGACGGCGAGTACGCCACTCGCAGGCCGTGCACCCCGCCCGCCAGGCCTTCCGTGAAGGAACCCGGTGCGGGCGGCAGGGCCGACCAGTCGCGCGGGTCGGGGACGCCGATCACGTCCAGCATCAGCGCCGCGTCCGCCGCGTCCCGGGTCATCGGGCCCACGTGCGACAGCGTGCCGTACGCGCTCGCCGGGTACAGCGGCACCCTGCCGTAGGTCGGCTTCAGGCCGAAGATCCCGCAGAACGCGGCCGGGATCCGGATGCTGCCGCCGCCGTCCGTGCCCAGCGACAGCGGGCCCGCGCCGAGCGCGACGGCGGCCGCGCTGCCACCGCTGGAGCCGCCGCTGGTCCGGGACGGGTCGTGCGGGTTGCGGGTGATCCCCGACAGCGGGGAGTCCGTCACGCCCTTCCAGCCGAACTCGGGGGTCGTGGTCTTGCCGAGGAACACCGCGCCGTGCTCGCGCAGCCGGGCCACCGAGGGGGCGTCCTCGGTCCAGCTCCCTTGATCAGAGACAGTCCTGGAGCCGCGCAGGGTCGGCCACCCGCGCGTCAGCAGGATGTCCTTCACCGTGACCGGCACCCCGTCGAGCAGCCCCGCCGGCGCACCGCGCCGCCAGCGCGCCTGCGCCTCCCGGGCCCGCGTGAGCGCGTCCTCCTCGGTGAGCCGGACGAACGCGTTCACCTCCGGCTGGATCCGCCGGGCCCGTTCCAGCGCCTGTTCGGTCGCCTCCACGGGACTGAACTCGCCCTTGCGGTATCCGTCGAGGAGCTGGACGGCGGTCAGGTCGGTGAGCTGCATGCACCCTCCTGGAGGTTCAGTGACCGGGGACGTAGCCGCGCTTCTTGTCGACCACGTTCACCAGTGATCTGCCCGCGGCCCACCGCTCGTACAACTCCACGAACTGCCGGCCCAGTTCATCGCGCCAGCCGACCGTGTCACCGCTCATGTGCGGCGAGACGATCAGCCCGGGCAGACCCCACAGCGGGCTGTCCCCGGGGAGGGGCTCGGTCGTGAACACGTCGAGGGCGGCGCCCGCGATCCAGCGCCGGGTCAGGGCCCGGGCGAGGGCGTCCTCGTCCACGAGCCCGCCGCGGCCGACGTTCACGAAGAACGCGGACGGCTGCATCACGCCGAAGCGGTGGGCGTCGAACATGTGGTGCGTCTGCTCGGTGAGCGGCGCGGCCGCGATCACCCAGTCCGCGCGCGAGACCAGCCGGTCCAGGTCGGCCGGGCCGTGGATGCCGGTCCGCGGGGTCCGCCCGACCAGCGCCGTCGTCACACCGAGCGCCTTCAGGGTCCGTACGATCGCCCGGCCGATCGGGCCCGAACCGACCACGCACGCGCGCGTGCCCGCCACCCGCCGGCTCTCCCGGTGCCGCCAGGCCCGCTCCCGCTGGTGCTCCAGCGTGCGCGGCAGATCCTTGGCCACGGCCAGCACCAGCGCCGCCACGTACTCGGCGATCGGCTGGTCGAAGATCCCGCGCGCGTTGGTCACGACCGTGTCGGACGCGGCCAGCTCCGGGCACATCAGATGCTCCACACCCGCGCTCGCCGTGTGCACCCAGCGCGGCCGGGGCCCGTCACCCGGCCAGGCCTCGCGCACCGCGTGCGAGGTGAAGTCCCAGACCAGCAGCACGTCCGCCTGCGGCAGCCGCTCGGCCAGCCGGTCCGCGCCGGTGTGCACGACACGGGCGCGACCGGTGAGGCTGCCGAGGCGCGGGAGGGGCTCGGCGTCCAGCACGAGCAGCGTGGGGCGCGTGGGAACGGTCGTCATACGGGGCGGCTCCGGGCGTCTGACGTGCACGGATTGTCCGCGCATTATGCGCGGATTGACCACGCTCGCACCCGAACCTACCTTCGTCAACACGGGCGTACTCGCGATCCGTTGCCCGCTCGCCCGCCGCTGTTCGCTTCCACTCGTCCACTCGTCGTGAGGCCGGTGCCTGCCATGGACGTTTCCTTTCTGGGCGGACCCTGTCCGCAGCGCGGTGTGGGGGTCGTCGCCCCTTTTGACTTCGCCCTCGACCGGGAGCTGTGGCGCTGGGTGCCCGACGAGGTGTCGCTGCATCTGACCCGCACGCCGTTCGTACCGGTCGAGGTGAGCCTGGATCTGGCCCGGCTGGTCAGCGAGCACGAGACCCTCGGCGACGCGGTCCGCGCGCTGACCGCCGTCGCCCCCGAGGTCGTCGCCTACGCCTGCACCTCGGGCAGCTTCGTCGGCGGGATCGCCGGGGAGCGGGCGATGTGCGCGGCGATGAGCCTCGCCGGCGCCCCGCCCTCGGTGACGACGTCCGGCGCGCTGCTGGAGGCGCTCGCCGAGCTGGGTGTGCGCCGGGTCGCGCTGGTCACGCCGTACACGGTCTCCGTCACCCGGGTGCTGGAGGAGTTCGTCGCCGAGGCCGGGGTGCGGGTCACCGGGTGCGCCTTCATGGGGCTGACCCGGGAGATCTGGCGGGTCCCTTACCGGGACGTGGTCGCCATGGCCCGCCAGGCGGTCGGCCCCGGCCGGGCCGACGCGCTGTTCATCTCCTGCACCAACCTGCCGACGTACGACGTGATCCCCCAGCTGGAGGCCGAGCTGCGCATCCCGGTGCTGTCTGCCAACCAGGTCACGATGTGGGCGGCGCTGCGCAGGCTGGGTACCCGAGCGGTGGGGCCCTATCAGGCGCTGCTCGACGAGTCGGCGCGGGTGTGGCCGCCGCCCGTGCCCCCGGTACTGCCGGAGGAGACGCAGGAATACTGAATCAGGAATCAGGAATACGGAAAAGGACGGACATGACCGCACTCGGATTCCTCTACCCCGGCCACTCCGGCGAGGACGACTACCCGCGCATCGAGCAGCTCCTCGGCAGCGACGTCCGGCTGGACCTGGTCCACACCGACATCGGCGAGGACGCGCACCGGGTGGACGCGCTGCGCGAGATGGGCTCGCAGGAGCGGCTCGCGGCGGGGATGGCCCAGCTGCGGCTGACGGGCGCGGAGACGGTGGTGTGGGCGTGCACCAGCGGCAGCTTCGTGCACGGCTGGGACGGCGCCCGCGACCAGGTGCGCGCCCTCGCGCAGGTGGCCGGGATGCCCGCCTCCTCGACCTCGTTCGCCTTCGTGCACGCGGCCCAGGAGATCGGGGTACGGCGGGTCGCCGTCGGCGCGACCTACCCGGAGGACGTGGCCGGGCTGTTCGCCGGCTTCCTGCGGGCCGGCGGTCTGGAGGTGACCGCGGTGCGCCCGTCCGGGATCGTCACGGCGGCCGAGGTCGGCACGTGGGGGGAGCAGGAGGTGCTGGCGCTGGCCCGCGCGGCGGACGGCTCCGGCGCGCAGGCGATCCTGCTCCCGGACACGGCCCTGCACACGGCCGCGTATCTGCCGCGGCTGGAGAGGGAGCTGGGCAAGCCGGTGCTCACGGCCAACCAGGTGACCGTGTGGGAGGGGCTGCGGCTGGCGGACCGGCGGGTGAACGCGCCGCGGCTCGGGACCCTGTTCACGCGCGAGCCGATCATCCAGGTCTGAGTCCGGGACAAGGGGCGGTACGCGAGGCCGGAATAACCGGAGAGTGCCTCCTGTTATGGGCGGACGCACAGCTCACGCCATTTCACAGGAGGCCACACCGTGTCGGCAGACGAGGCAGACGAGATCCGGGGCACGACGCACGGGAGCGCCCCCGTCCCCCTCTCCGTACTGGACCTGGTGACCGTCGGCGCGGGCAGTACCGCGAGCGACGCCCTGCGCACCAGCGTCGAGCTGTCCCGGTACGCGGAGGCCCGGGGCTTCACCCGGTACTGGGTCGCCGAGCACCACTCCATGCCCGGCGTCGCCTCCTCCTCGCCCGCGGTGATCCTCGCCCACCTCGCCGCCCACACCGAGCGCATCCGGCTCGGCTCGGGCGGCGTCATGCTGCCCAACCACGCGCCGCTCGTCATCGCCGAGCAGTTCGGCACGCTGGAGGCGATGGCCCCGGGCCGCGTCGACCTGGGCCTCGGCCGGGCGCCGGGCACGGACGGCGCCACCGCCGCGGCCCTGCGCCGCAGCGACACCCTGAGCGAGGGCGCCGACGACTTCCCGCAGCAGCTCGCCGAGCTGACCCGCTTCCTGGACGACGACTTCCCCGACGGGCATCCGTACGGCCGTATCCACGCCATCCCGGGCCCCGTCCAGGCCACCAGCCCCGGCGGTGTCCAGTCCCCGCACCGGCCGCCGATCTGGCTGCTCGGCTCCTCCGGCTTCAGCGCGCGCCTCGCCGCGATGCTGGGCCTGCCCTTCGCCTTCGCGCACCACTTCTCCGCGCAGAACACCGTCCCGGCCCTCGACCTGTACCGCGAGACCTTCCGGCCCTCCGCGGTCCTCGACGAGCCGTACGCCCTCATCGGCGTGTCCACGCTCGCCACGGACGACCCGCGCGAGGCCCGCCGCCAGACCCGGGCGATGGCCCTGAACATGCTCCGGCTGCGCACCGGCCGCCCCGGTCTCTTCCCCGACCCGGCCGAGGCCGAGAAGCACGAGTTCAGCCCGATGGAGGAGGAGTTCATCGGCTCCTGGACGGCCAACATCGTGCACGGCACCGCCGACGAGGTCCGCTCCGGCCTGGACGACCTGCACAAGTGCACCGGCGCCGACGAGCTGATGCTCGTCTCCCACGCCCACCGCGGCGAACTGCGGCTGCGCTCCTACGAGTTGATCGCCGACGCCTACGGACTGCCGAAGGCCTGACGCCACGGCCGCGAGGGCGCGGGACAGCCGGGACGGCCGCGCCGGTCAGGGCCGGGGGCAGACGTCGGTGCCGAGCAGCTCGGAGATACGATCCGGCGGCACCGGGCGGGAGTACAGCCAGCCCTGTCCGGTGTCGCAGCCGATCCGGCGCAGCCGGGTGGCCTGCGCGGAGGTCTCCACGCACTCGGCGGTGACCGTGATGCCGAGCCGGTGGGCCAGCTGGATCATCGCCTCGACGATGACCTCGTCCGCCGGGTTGGGCGCGATCGCCTTCTGGTCGCCCTCGTACTGGAAGCCGCGCACGAAGGAGCCGTCCAGCTTCAGCGTGGAGACCGGCAGCCGGCTGAGGTAGGCGAGGTTGGAGTAGCCGGTGCCGAAGTCGTCGATGGCGATGCGCACGCCCATGTCGCTGAGCGCCTGGAGGGCCTGCAGCGGGCGGCCCGCCGAGCCCATCACCGCCGACTCGGTCAGCTCCAGCTGGAGCAGATGCGGCGCGAGCCCGGTCTCGGCGAGCACCTGCGCCACGTCGGCGACCAGGTCGGAGTCCCACACCTGCCGTACGGCCACGTTGACGCTGACGAAGATGGGCGGCTCGCCGGGGTGGTCCAGCTGCCAGCGGCGGGCCTGCCGGCAGGCGGTGTTCAGCGCCCAGCGGCCCAGCTGGACAATCGAGCCGTCCTCCTCGGCCAGTCCGATGAACCGATTCGGCGTCAGCGTGCCGAACTGCGGGTGATGCCAGCGCACCAGCGCCTCGACCCCGGACAGCCGGCCGTCCTCCATGCCGACCAACGGCTGGTATTCCAGGGCGAATTCACCGCGCTCGATGGCGGGGCGCAGGGTCGAGGACAGGGCCTGCCGGGTCATCCGGTGCGCGTTGCGCTCGGGGTCGAACAGCGTCCAGCGGCCCTTGCCGTCGGCCTTCGCCCAGTACAGGGTCGTGTCCGCCGCCTGCATGAGACCGGTGGCCGACGTCCCCGCCGCGTGGCGCTCCACCACCCCGATCGACGCGGTCAGCGACAGCCGCTGTCCGGCCAGGTCGAAGGGGTCCTCCAGGGCCTTCAGCGCCGACTCGGCGAGATCGGCGAGCTGTTCGGTGCCGGTGGAGTCCTCGACCAGCAGCGCGAACTCGTCACCGCCGAGCCGGGCCACCAGGGGGGTCACGGCGCGGGCGTACCCCGCCTCGTCGGCGACCCGGGTCAGCCGCTCGGCGACGGCCGCGAGCAGCCGGTCGCCGACGCGGTGGCCGAGGGTGTCGTTGACGGCCTTGAAGCCGTCGAGGTCCAGATAGCACAGGCCGATCCGCCCGGTGCCGCTCTGCTCGTACGACTCCGCCTCCAGCGCGCCCGAGAGCCGCTCGAAGAAGAGCGTGCGGTTGGGCAGCCGGGTCACCGGGTCGTGCATCTGCAAGTGCCGCAGCCGCGCCTGGAGTTCACGGCGGGCGCTGATGTCCGCGACCGACAGCAGCACCCCGGGCTCCCCGACCGCTCCGTCGGTGAGCGGCGACACGGTGATCTGCACCCACACCGAGTGCCCCGCGGGGTGTTTGAGCCGGCGGGTGCAGCGCAGCCGGGCCTGCCGGCCGCGCAGGACCTCGCGGTAGGCGTGCCAACTGCGGGCGTCCGAGGCCAGGTCCACCAGATCGGCGGCGACCCGGCCGGTGAGGGGGGTGTCGGCGGACGTGCCGAGAAGCTCCCCGAAGGCCGCGTTGGCGCGGACGACGAGTCCCGCGCGGTCCACGACGGCCATGGCGAGCGGGGCCGCCGCGAAGACACGGTGATAGATGGCGTGGTCACTGTCTGTAACGGCTGACCGGTCGAGGTCTGCCGCGGGCGTCGGCCCTTCGGACGTTCCGCTCACCGCTCGCTCCCGCAGTGCACTCGATCTCTGTCCGTGCCGGAAAGTGTGCCGATCATAGAGGCTGGCCCCGGGCCCTTCCAGCCACTCTCCAGTGTCCCGGATCGAGCAAGGGTTCTGACAGATCGTTTCTGCCCGCACCTGGGCGGGTTCTTCAAGCCGCCGACCAGTTGTGACGTTCCGTGAGTGATGCGGGGTGTCGAGCGCCGGGGTGCGCCGGTGCGCGGCGGGGCGCGCTCACCCTTCCGGTGCAGGCAAACAGGGCATGGCGTAATAAACGGCATCAATCTGGAGGATGGGTCCCTGATTCGCGTCCGGAGGTCACGTCCGTGCCCAAGCTGCGCAGCACCGCCGCCGTGTGCACCACGCTGTCGGCGCTGGCCGCCACCTCGATCCTCGGCAGCCCCTCGGCCGCCGAGCCCTTCTCCACGACCCCCTGCACCCTGCACCGCACCGACGACCACCACTCGGAGGGCCTGGACTCCTGGAACCCGGACTACACCCGCCCGACCGGCGCCCTCGACGCCGTCCTCGTCTTCCTCTCCTTCCCGGACGCCACCCCCCGACTGAGCCCCGCCCAGCTGACGGCCGATCACTTCCCGGCCACCAGCCGCTACTACGAGCAGGCCTCCTACGGCCGTTTCACCCTGCGCCCCCACCCGGTGAGCCACTGGCTGCGCATGCCGAAGCCGTCCACGGCGTACGCCATGAAGCGCGACTGGAGCGCCGAGAACCGCGGCACCTACCTGCGGGACGCGTTCGCGGCGGCCGACAGGGACGTGGACTTCTCCCGCTATCAGGTCGTGTACCTGGTCGCCGACCCGGACGCGCCCGGCGTCGACTCGGACGCCACGAAGGTCGTGAACCTCGACACGCCGATCCACGTGGACGGCACGGACGTCCGACGGGTCGTCACGGTCTTCGAGAAGCACCCGCCGGACCGGCTGGTCCTCGCCCACGAGACCGGCCATGTCTTCGACCTGCCGGACCTCTATCACCGCCCGGTCGACGGCAAGGGCGACTGGGACACCTACGTCGGCGACTGGGACCTGATGGGCAGTCAGTTCGGCCTCTCGCCCGACCTGTTCGCGTGGCACAAGTGGAAACTGGGCTGGCTGGATCCGCGCCAGGTGGTGTGCGTGCGCGGCGCACGGCCGACCCGGCTGACCCTGGAGCCGCTGGAGGCCGGCCCCGGCGTCCCGGTGCAGGACGCGGCGGGCGCCCCGGCCTTCGGTCTCGGGCACGGGGTGAAGCTGGCGATCGTCCGCACCGGCGTCGACAGCGCCCTCGCCTTCGAGGTGCGCAGCGCGGCCGGCAACGACCGGGCCGCCTGCAGGCAGGGCGTCCTCGTGTACCGCGTCAGAAGCGGCGCGCAGTCCGGGGCCGGCCCGGTGGAGGTCGTCGACGCCCACCCGCACACCGAGGCCTGCTGGGAGAACTCGGTCCATCCGGCCCTCGCGGACGCCCCGGTCGCACTCGGCGAGAGCTTCACCGTGCCGGGGGACGACGTGAAGGTGGAGGCCGAGGGCCGGACGGCGTCGGGGGCGTGGACGGTGCGGATCACACCGGGGCTGAAGGACGAGGGCTGAGCGCCGGGCGCGTCGAGGGGTGTGTGCGTACGAGGCTTGTACATGAGAGAACGGCGGGCCTGATTCTTTCGAATCGGACCCGCCGTTCTTCACGCGCGTGCGCCGCCAGGGACTCGAACCCCGGACCCGCTGATTAAGAGTCAGCTGCTCTAACCAACTGAGCTAGCGGCGCCTGCTGACGTCGTAGACCTTAGCATCCTGGTCGGCGGGAGGAAAAATCGATATCCGCACCGCAGCGCGCGCGGCTCGTACGGCCGCCCAGAGCACCACCTCGGGCCCCGGCAGCCACGGGTGCCGCTGGTCCGGCGCCACCAGCCAGCGTGACTCGCTCACGGCGGGGGCGTCGCCGTACGGGGCGGGGACGGTCACCGCGTCGCCGGTGCCGTGGCACAGCAGCGGCGGCACCGCCTGCGTACGGTGCGAGCCCCACTCCTCCCAGGCCAGCAGCGAGGGCAGCCGCTGGGCCGTGCCCGGGGTGGAGAACAGCAGCATGCGGCCCCGGAACATCGCGACCGGGCCCGAGCCCGGCCCCTCGTCCCACAGCTGGTCCAGCATCCGGCGCCCGAAGACCGCGGGGGCGCTCACCACGTCGAAGGCGGTGCCGCAGGGCAGGACGACCGGGGCGTCGGGGTGCTCCTGCCAGTGGGCGAGCGTGCTCCGGGGATATGTCCCTGTCGAAGCGAGCCAGGCGACGCCGTCGGCGGTGACGCGGGTGACGTTCGGTGTGCTGCTCATACCCACCAGGTGTACCGGGGGTGAGCGGGCCGTTCTTCTGAGTTGCCGAAAACCGGGACAACGGGGGTGGGGGAGGAGTATCTTGCCCGCCTGGCATATGCCAGGCGGGTTGACGTATCGCGTTGACGTACCGGGTTGACGCCGCCGACGCTCACACGGGGTCGGCGATCAGACGGGGTCGGGGGTCGTCCGCCCCTCGCTGTCGCCCCGCAGCAGGTCCCGGCCGAACTCGACCATCCTCTTCGCGTAGTCCTCGGTCCACTCCGCGCGCTCGGCGATGTCGGCCGGGGTCAGCCGGTCGAAACGACGCGGGTCGGCGAGCTGGGCCGCCGCGATGGCCTGGAACTCCATCGCCCGGTCGGCGGCCGCGCGGAACGCCTGGGTCAGCTCCGTCGCCCGGGCCAGCAGCGCCCGCGGATCCTCGATCGACTCCAGGTCGAAGAAGTGCTCGGGATCGGCGACCGCTTCCACGGGCTCGAAGAGCAGGGGCGCGGGGCGTAGCCGCGGTTCGTCACGACGCGGCGTGGGCTCCGCCATGTCTTGTCTCCTCCTCGTACGGTTCGCTGGGCACCACCTTCGGTGGGCCACCGTCCATTGTCCCGCGCCCCCGCAAGAGCCCCTCACGGGTGACCTACGGCCGCCGGCTGACCCGGTGTTCCGTGAGGCGGGCCAGGACCGCGTGGTCCGCCTCCCAGCCGTCCGGGCTGTTCCCGATGGCCGCCTCCGGCGGCGTGCCGGGCTTCGTCCGGCCGGGTGGCGGCGATGAGCTGGGTGCTCGTCGGCCGGGTGCGGGGGCGCGGCGGTCAGGGACGCCAGACCACCCGGTGCTCGGACCAGTGGTCCCATGTGGACATCATTGCCTCCCAGCCGTCCGGGCTGTTCCCGATGGCCGCCTCCGGCGGCGTGCCGGGCTTCGTCCGGCCGGGTGGCGGCGATGAGCTGGGTGCTCGTCGGCCGGGTGCGGGGGCGCGGCGGTCAGGGACGCCAGACCACCCGGTGCTCGGACCAGTGGTCCCATGTGGACATCATTGCCTCCCAGCCGTCCGGAAACTTCACCAGTGTGCCCAGCTGGACCGGGTCCGTGGAGGGGTAGTCGTCGAGGAGGTCGGCCACACCGGCGCGGCACACCACGATGCACGCATGGCGGTGCCGGGAGGCGAGGACGCACAGGCGGCCGGTCTCCAGGTGGAACGCCGTGGCGTCGGGGCGGCCGGAGAGCGGGTGCAGGACGACCGTGACGTCGTACTCGCGGCCCTGGAGCCGGTTGGCCGTGTCGACCGTCACGTCCGCCGCGCCCAGCTCGGCGAGGGCCGCGCGGACCGCCGCCGCCTGGTCGCGGTGGGCCGTGCCGACGGCGACGCGGTCGGGGGTGAGGGGGGACGGGTCCTCGGAGCGCTCGGAGGTGGCCGCGCCGCCCCGGTCCAGCAGCCGGCGGACCACCGCCGCCACCGCGCGCACCGCCTCCGGATCCGTGCGCGGAGTGTGCCGGGCGGGCAGCTCCAGCAGGCCCCAGCCGGAGCGCGCCGCCTCGTCGATCACCCGGTCCGGGCCGGAGCCGTCGGACGGGACGGCGAAGGCCAGGCGCCGGTCGCCGTGGTCCGTGCCGCTGCGGAACGGGGTGTACGGGTAGAACGCGTCCGAGACCAGCGGGGCCGCCGAGGCCGGGAGCCGCCAGGACACCGGCAGGCGGTGCTGCGGCAGGGCCGGGTTGTGCGCCAGGAGCGTGCTGACGGCGGAGGCCGAGGGGTCGTACGACAGGCCCGCCCACTGCTCGCTGCCGACGATCGCGAACGGGTCCAGCTGGCCCGGGTCGCCCACGAACAGCGCCCGCTCGAACAGCCCGGCCACGGCCAGCAGCGAGTCCGAGCGCATCTGGTACGCCTCGTCCACGATCGCGTGCCGCCACGGCTCGTCCACCGTGACGTGCGCCCACTTCGCGGCCGTGGACAGCACGACGGGCAGCTCCTTCAGATCGGCGGCCTTCGCCGAGGTGCGGACCTGGGGCAGCTCGTCCAGCGCCGGGTCGTACGCGTCCGCGTCGCTGCTGTGCAGGCGGCCGACGGGCAGCTCCGGGTCCTTCTCGGCGAGCCGCAGGACCAGGTCGTCCACCTGGGCGTTCGTCTGGGCGACGACCATCAACGGGCGTCCGGCGTCGGCCAGTTCGAGGGCCGCGCGGACCACCAGCGTGGACTTGCCGGCGCCCGGCGGGGAGTCCACGACCACGCCCCGCTCGGTGCCGTGCAGGGTGTCGCGCAGGATCGCGTCGGTGGCGCGGGCGGCAGCGGCTCCGGGGTCGAAACCGACCGCCGACGCGGGATGCGCGGGACTCACAGGACGTCCTCCTCGGTCACGGCGTCGGGCGCCTCCGGCGCGGGCTCGCCCGGCGGGCCGCCGTGCGTCCACGGGGTCTCCTCCGGACCGGGCAGCTTCGCGCCGCCGCGCTGCTCGTGCTCGAACAGCGTGAAGCAGATCCGGTCGCCCTTCTCCGGCACCGAACCGGGCTCCGGCTCCTTGCCGCGGCCCATCTTGTCCAGCACCCGCAGGACCAGCACCCCGCCGGCCTCCTGCCCGACCACCTCCGCCGACTGCGGTCTGCCGCCCAGCGAGCGGTACACCTTCGCCCGCTCGGCCGCCTGCGGCCGGTCGTCCGTGCGGACCGTCACCAGCGGGCGCGGGCTCGGCCGCTTTCCCTCGCTGTACGCCATGACGACATCGATCACCTCGGCCGCGAACGCCTCCCCGGCCAGCCGCCGTCCCGCCATCACCAGCGGGTCGTCCAACGCCTCCTGCGCCTCCAGCCGGGCCTGCTCACGCTCGCGCGTGGCCAGCTTGTTCGCCGCCGTCACCGCGTCGTCCCGGCGCGGCTGCGGGGGCTCGCCGGCCAGCACCCGGTCCCGGTGGCCCGTGAACGACCAGCGGTCCCGGATCCAGCGCTCCTCGGCGTACGCGCCCTGCGGCAGTTCCCGCAGCAGGTCCAGGCCTCGCCACACCGCGTCCCAGGTCGGCCGGGTACGGCTTGCCACCAGGTCGCGGATCTCCCGCTCGGCCGCCGTGAGCGTGGCCAGCCGGTCGTCGGCGGCCACGGCGTCCTCGGCGGCGGCGAGCGCGGCACGCGCGCGGTCGTAGCGTTCGATCGCCGGGGCCAGCAGCTTGTTGTCGAACGCCGGGTCGGTGGCCGGACCGGCGGGCGGGCAGAGCAGCTGGCCGCCGGCGTCCCGGGCCAGCTCGGCCGTGCGCGCGGCCTCCGCGCCCGATGTGCCCTCGGGAGGGTCGATCCAGGCGAGCAGCGCGCCCAGGTGCTGGTCCTCCAGGCTGGACTGGCCGGTGGCCCAGTGCCGGGAGAGTACGTCTGTGAGGGCGAGCAGCAGCGCGGAGCCGGGGACGCGGGCCCGCTCGCCGTAGTGGGTCAGCCAGCGGCCCAGCAACGGGATGTGCGGCGGCGCCGGATGGGGCGCCTCCGGGTCCTGCTCGGCCGTACGGCGAAAGCGCGTCGAGCGGCCCAGTAGCCGGACGAGGTCCAGGCCCGCCCGGCTCGGCACGATCAGCTGGGGCGCGTCCGCGCACAGCTCGACCTCGACCTTGACCCGCTTGCCGGTCTCCGGGTCGGTCTCGGTGCGCTCGGCCGCCTCCACCGACTCCGCGTGGGAGTCGATGTACGGCAGCACGACGTCGGCCAGGTCGGCGAGGAAGCCGAAGCGCAGGTCGCGGTCGCGGGGCTGCGGCACGACCAGCAGGCGGGGCGCGTCCCGGTCGGTGCCGACCAGCGCGCCCAGCGGGGCGCCGGTCTCACCGGCGGTGGTGAGCGGCACGAACACCAGCGGGCGCGCGGACAGATGCCGGTGCCGGACAGTCGCGACGGGCTGGGCCCGGCCGCTGTCGACGGCCTCGAACCGGGCCAGAGTCGTGATCAGCGACACGCGGCCACCCCCTCCGGTCCTGCGGTGCGCATGGCTGGTGCGCTCGCCAGTGCCTCGGCGCGCAGGGCGGCGGCGCGGCGCAGGGCCGCGATCGCCGGGTCGGCCGGGTCGCCCGCCTCGCCCCGGGCCGCCGCGAGGACGTCCTCGACCGTGGCCAGACCGCCCAGTTCGGCGCGCAGCGGGCGGCCGAGACGGGTGACGGCGCCCGCCGCACGCGCGCGGTCCCGGCAGTGGAAGGCCAGCTCGCACGCGGACAGGCACTCCGGCGCGTACGTCGCCGGGACCGCCGCAACGGCCGCCGTCAGTTCTCCGGTACTGCGGTCGGGCGCGAAGCACGCGCCCTCGGGCAGGGACTCGGCGATCTCCTCGATCCGGGTGAGCCGGGCCAGCTGGCGCGCGGTGACGGCGCGCTGCTTGCGCACGTCCACGGCTGATCCGGCCGCCAGGTTGGAGAAGTCCTTCGGGCACACCAGCAGCACCCGGTGCCGCACGCGCGGGGCCGGAGCGCTGCCATGGGCACTGTGCATCCGGGGCGCTTCAGCCGGCTCCGCGCCGAGGCGCCCGGCCACCTCCTCCAGGGCCAGCACGTACACCGCCGCCTGGCGGGCCGCCGCGCCGACCTTCGCCGGATCCGCCGCGCCGTCCAGCATCGGGAAGGACTTGATCTCCACCACCGACCAGCTGCCGTCGGGGTGCACCACCACCGCGTCCGGCTCCAGGAAGGCGAGCGAACCCGCCACGTCCAGCGCCAGCATCGGATGGTCCAGCAGCGTCCAGCCGCCCGCCCGCGTGGCTTCCCGCAGCGCCAGCGCCGTACGCGCCGTACGCCCCTCGGGGCCGTGCGCGGTCAGGTCGGGCACGGCGGCCCCCTCGGGCGGCACGGCGCCCGGGTCGAGGCAGGCGTGCGCCAGGCGCAGCAACTCCGCGCCGCCGTCCGCCTTCACCCGCGCCTCGAACGCGTTGCCCCGCGTCAGCGCGAACTGCGACTGCCCGAAACCGGACGGCGCGCCCAGCGCGCTCGCCAGCCGTGCCTTGTCCACCCCGGCGCCGTCCAGGATCGCCCGCCTGCGGCACCCGGGGTTCGCGGCGAGCGCCGCGAGGGCGCGTGCGTCCAGCGCCTTGGCCGGTACGTCGGGACCGCGCAGCTCAGCGAGCCGTTGCCGCAGCCCCTTCGCCCTCGTCGCTGGGGGAGGTGTCGGGTTCGGCCCCGGCGTCGAGCCGAGACTCGCGCTGCCGTGGAATTCGCTCACCCGCGGAAGTCTGGCATCCGCCACTGACAATCGGGGAAACCGTGGCGTCGGCGACGGGTGTGAGACGCGGGAACAGACGGGCCCGGGCCCGGTCCAGGACCCGCATCACCCGCGGCGCCAGCAGGTGTCCGACGCCCATCACGGCGACGCCCGCGACCGCGTCCAGCAGATAGTGGTTGGCGGTACCCATGACCACCAGCGCGGTGCCCAGCGGGTAGGCGACACCGAGGATCTTCGCCGCGCGCGTGCCGCTGTGCCGCCAGAGCATCACCCCACACCACAGCGCCCAGCCGACGTGCAGGCTCGGCATCGCCGCGTACTGGTTGGTCATCCCGCCCAGCCCGCGCGGTGCGCTGGCGTCTCCGCCCCACCAGCCGTAGGAGCTGTAGTGCGCCATGGTGTCCACGAAACCGTGCCCGGCGGCGAGCAGCCGGGGCGGGCAGGTCGGCAGCAGCGTGAAGCCGATCAAGCCGATGAACGTGGACGTCATCAGCCAGGTGCGGGCCCGTCGGTAGTGCGCGGAGCGGGCCCGGAACAGCCAGATCAGGATCGCGGGTGTGATCAGGTAGTGCAGCGAGGCGTACCAGAAGTCCGCCGGTACGCCGAGCCAGGGCTCGCGCGTGAAGAGCCGGTTGAGCGGGTTCTCGGCGTTGATGTGCAGGGTGTTCTCGATGCGCAGGATCGCCAGGCCGTGGTCCACGGCGGAGGCGACGTCACCGCGCACGAGCAGGCGGCCCGCCGAGTAGCAGCCGTAGACCAGGAGGATCAGCGGCAGCTCGGTCCACCAGCGCAACCGGGTGGGCGGGACCGCCCCGGTGCTCGGTGTCTCGGTCGGCATCGTTCGCCCTCCCCCTTGTCGTGCTGTACGGCCTGCGCCCCGCAGGGCGACCGTGCCACTTTACGGTGTTCGTCCATCGCCGGTGCGGGCGCTCCCTCTCCGCTCGAGAGGTGCTCCAGCGTTCGCCCGGGCGACGTGCCCGCGCGGGCACTCAGACCTCGAAGACGCCGAGATCGCCCGCGGGGTTGCCCCGGTAGGGGGTGAGCGATGATGGAGGGGTTCCCTTCGCATCCGGAAAGGTCTCCCATGGCACCGCGCATCCTGCTGGCCCGGCACGGACAGACCGCATGGTCACTGTCCGGCAAACACACGGGCCGGACGGACGTACCGCTGCTGGAGGAGGGCCGGCGCGGCGCCAAGCTGCTCGGTGAGCGCCTGCACAGCGCCCCGCTGGACGGGCTGCCGGACGTGGAGGTGCGCACCAGCCCGCTGGTACGCGCGCGTGAGACGTGCGACCTGGCCGGCTTCGGCGACCGCGCCGCCGACTGGGACACGCTCATGGAGTGGGACTACGGCGCCTACGAGGGCCTGACCCCGGCCGAGATCCACGCCGGGCGGCCGGGCTGGCTGATCTGGCGGGACGGTGTGCCGCAGGGCGAGACCGTCGCGGAGGTCACCGCGCGCGCGGACGAGGTGGTCTCCTGGGCGCGCTCGGCCGACCGCGACGTCCTGATCTTCGCCCACGGCCACATCCTGCGCTCCATAGGCGCCCGCTGGCTGGGCCTTCCGCTGTCCTTCGGTGCCCGCCTCCGGCTGAGTCCGACGTCGCTGTCGGTCCTGGGCTGGGCGTACGGGGAGCCCGCCGTGCACAGCTGGAACGACGTGGGCCACCTGGCGCCCTGAGTCCGGCCGAGTCCGCTCAGACCCTTCCTGGCCTCGGTACGCAGGCGTGCCGGTCCAGGAACTCGGACACCCCGGACGCCCGCCGGTGCGGCAGCAGCACTCGTGCCGTACCCGCCAGCATGCTCTGGATCCGTGAGGACTGGACCTGGTCCAGCAGGGACAGCACCCGCATCCCGGCGGCGGCGGCCTCGTCCGGCCGTCCCTCACGCGCGAGATCGTCGGCCAGCTCGGCGGTGTAGAGCGCGATGTTCCGGCTGAAGTGAGGATCCTGCAACTCGGTCGCGCGGTACGCGTGCCGCGACGCGCGCCGCCAGTCGCCCAGCGTGGACCAGCACTGCGCCTCCAGCCCCTCCAGCTCGGCCTCGCCGTAGAAGCTCATCCACTCGGGGTCGCAGTCCGAGCGGCCGCGGATGAAGAGGGCCTGGGCCCGTACGAGGGCCTGTTCGCAGCCGGTGCGGTCGGCGAGCCCCGCCCAGCCGCCCGCCTCGCGCAGCGCCAGCAGGGACATCAGCCGGGCGGAGCCGAGCGGGCGGGCGGCTCGCTGGGCGGCCTGGGCCGCACGGACCGCCTCCCGGGGCCGGCCGGCGTCCCGTGCGAGGAACGCGGTGTTGCAGAAGGCGTGCGCCTCCAGCGCCGGATCTCCGGTCATCCGGGCCGTGGCCAAAGCCTCCGCGTAGTGCGAGCGGGCGTCCTCGAAGCGGCCCGAGTCATGGGCCAACCAGCCCACGGAGATGGCGAGTTCACCGGCGCCCGCGTGCAGTCGGTCGGCGGTCGTCTGCCGGGTCGCGCCGGCGTCCAGCAGTGCGTAGGCGGCGCGCAGCGGAGCCGCCGCGCGCCGGTAGAGGCCGTCCGCGCCGTGCCGGTCGTCGAGCAGCCGGATGCGGCGGACGGCCTCCTCCAGGGCGGTCGCCTCGGTCGTTCCGGCGCGCCCGGCGCGCCCGGCGCGCCCGGGGCGCCCGGGGCGCCTGACGGCGGCCGCGGCGTCCGGGGCGATTCCCAGCGGGGCCAGCGTGACGGCGGCCATCGTGGCGCCGCCGCCGGTCATGAATGCGCGACGCAGCACGTCGCTCTCCTCGTGGTTCAGGTGGTGGTTCTCGTGCGGCTCGCACGGGTCGTACAGCTCGTGCGGGTCGTACGGGTGGTGCGGGTCGTGCGGGTCGTGCCGGTCGTGCTGGTCCTGCGGGTCGTGCTCGTCGTGCGGGTCCTGTGTGTCATACGGCCCGGAGGCCGCCCCCGACTCACCGGGTCCGTCCGCGGCCGGGCGCGCCGCCCGCCCGCGCACGGACGAACGCGGCGCGAAGCCGAGGTCGGTGAGCGTGCGGCCGGGGAACATGTGCAGGAACACCCGCTCGTACGCGTAGTTCGGGCAGCGGATCTCACCCGCCTCGACCCTGCCGATGTACCGCGCGTCACAGCTCACCCGCTCACCGATCTCGCGCGCGGCGCGCCGTACGAGCGCCGCGAACTCGGCCGGTGAACGCCTGCCGCGCAACTGCCGGAAGGCGAGGTTGGGCCGTGGTGGCCGTTCGGACTGTGACGAGGTCACGGTTGACGACGCCATGGCCGGGTCCTCTCGTGCGAACCGTCGAACCGGGCATGAACGTACCTGCTGTGACGGACCCGCCACGCGGTGTTTGGCTACAAACCGGATATCTCATCCACGATCTGCCATGAAGTGCCATCCTTTGCGGCGCACTTGTGCCGTAGCCGTTGACGCCCTCGCGCGTTGGACGGGTTGGACCGCAACAGTGCTGTGTGGTGGAGGCCGGCATGGAGACCAGCCAGAGCAACGAACCGTGTACGCCGGCGCCGTCGGGCGCGGCCGGCGAGGCGGAGTGCGACCTCGTGACGGTGCCCGCCCGGCAGGGGCTGGAGGCGGTCGACATCCTGCGGCGCGGCTCCGGTGACGCGATGGGGCCCGTGCTCCACGACGGCGGCTGCGACACCCTCGGCTTCCTGGTCCCGGCCGGCACCGCGGCCGGCTGGGACGTGCCGGGCAGCACCTGCACCGGGACCGACGGGCGCGGCATGCGCCTGGCTCCCGAGCCGCCGGTGGAGGGCTCCGACTGGCTGCTGCCGCCCGGCGACGCCGACCTCGCCACCGACCCGGTGGTGCTGCGCGAGGCGCTCGGCGAGGCCGCCCGGCTGATCGAGGCGGCCGACAGCTGCCGGTGAGGCACCCGGCCCCGGCACCTGCGAAAATGGGCCGGTGGGCAGGTCGAGGAGTACGAGAGACACCGGGCACACCGGGCGGCGCAGACCGGCCGCCGCGCAGCCCGTGGTGGAGGCGGTCGACGGCGGGCTCGCCGAGCTGGTCCCGGACCCCGACCGCGGCCGGGCCTGGACGCTGCTGATCGACGGCGCCCCGCAGTCGCACGTCGACCTGGACGACCCGGCGTATCTCTCCTTCGAGTACCAGCGCCGCCTCGGCCATGTCATCGACCTCGTCGCCCCGCCCGGCAGGCCCGTGCAGGCGGTGCACCTCGGCGGCGGCGCGTTCACCCTCGCCCGGTACGTCGCCGCCACCCGGCCCCGCGCCACCCAGCAGGTCGTCGAGCGGGACGCGAGCCTGGTGCAACTGGTGCGCCGGGAACTGCCGCTGGACCAGGGCGCCCGGATCAGGGTCCGTTCGGCGGACGCGCGCGTGGGGCTCGGCAAAGTCCCCGACGGCTGGGCGGACTTGATCATCGCCGACGTGTTCAGCGGCGCCCGCACCCCCGCCCACCTCACCTCCACCGAGTTCCTGGACGAGGTCCGCCGGGCGCTCGGACCCACCGGGGTCTACGCCGCGAACCTCGCCGACGGCCCGCCGCTCGCGCATCTGCGCGGCCAGATCGCCACCGCCGCCGCGCGGTTCGCCGAAGTCGCGCTGATCGCCGACGCGGCCGTTCTGCGCGGCAAGCGCTTCGGCAACGCCGTCCTCGTGGCCTCCGACGCCCCGCTCCCGCTCGCCGAACTCACCCGGCGCGCCGCCTCCGACCCGCACCCCGGCCGCGTCGAACACGGCAAGCCGCTCACCGACTTCACCGGCGGGGCGGTACCCGTGACGGACGCGGCGGCCGTGGCCTCCCCGGCACCACCGCCGTCCGTCTTCCGCTGAGCGCCAAGCGCTCCGCCGGACGTGCCGCAGTGTGCCGTCGGCCATGTGCGGGTCCGTCGTGGCTGGTCGCGCCCACCCGGCGGAGCCGCGTGTCGATGGAGCCCCGCGCGCCTTCGGGGCGCCGCCGAACCGCACCGGACTTCGCCGGACCCGCTCAGTAGTTCCCGACCTCCACATGTGGCGGCCCGTCGTGCCAGGTGCAGAACACCGACACCCGGTCCGTGCCCCGGCTGAACTCCACCCGGATCCAGGTGTCCGTCTTCCACACCTGCATCGACCAGCCGGCCCCCGGCGTCGCCGAGACGAGCGTGGCGTCCGCCGCGCCCAGGTCGAACACCGCCCGGCCGCCGCCGGTGTCGTACGCCTTGACCTCGCCGGAGGCGGTCGCGGAGACGGCGGGGCCGGGGGTGCGGACCGGGGTCCGGGCAGGGGTCGGCGCCGGGCTCGGCGGGCGGGTACGCGTGGGGCCGGGGGAGGCGGACGGCGGCGGTGGGGGCGCGGGCGTCGGGGCCCGGTCCCGCGCGTCGGCCGCCGTGATCGGCAGGGCGCGCGGCGGGTCGTACGCCGTCCCCGCCATGACCGTGTGCACACCCCACCACGACAGCGTGGCCGCCGCTCCCGTCGCGAGCAGCCACGCCATCACCGGTACGAGTCCTTTGCGCATCGCGGGCCATACTGCCTCAGGACCCACACGGGTTGTCCACAGGGCTGGAGTTGTCCACAGGCCCGGACCGGGCCCCGCGGCATGGCGTACGGTGCGGCGCATGGCAAGTGTGCTCGTGGTCGAGGACGACCAGTTCGTACGCTCGGCGCTCATCCGGCATCTGACCGACGCCGCGCACACCGTGCGCAGTGTCGGTACGGCGCTGGAGGCGCTGCGCGAGGTCGCCCATCTCCGTTTCGACGTGGTCATCCTGGACCTCGGACTGCCGGACCTGGACGGCTCCGAGGCCCTGAAGATGCTGCGCGGCATCACGGACGTGCCGGTCATCATCGCCACCGCCCGGGACGACGAGACGGAGGTCGTCCGGCTGCTGAACGCCGGGGCGGACGACTATCTGACCAAGCCGTTCTCGGTCGACCACCTCTCCGCCCGGATCGCGGCCGTGCTGCGCCGCGCCCGCTCCGCCGGACCCGACGCCCCGCCCTCGCCGGTGCTCCGGGTCGGCGGGCTGAGCGTCGACCCGCTGCGCCGGCAGGCCGAGCTGGACGGCGTCCGTCTCGACCTCACCCGCCGGGAGTTCGACCTGCTCGCCTTCCTGGCCGGCCGGCCAGGAGTCGTCGTCCCGCGCAAGGAACTGCTCGCCGAGGTCTGGCAGCAGTCCTACGGCGACGACCAGACCATCGACGTCCATCTGTCCTGGTTGCGCCGGAAATTGGGGGAGACGGCCGCTCAACCCCGCTATCTGCACACCTTGCGGGGTGTCGGCGTGAAGATCGAACCGCCCGGCGCGGACGGGCCCGGCGGAGGGCCGGCGCGATGAGGTGGGCCCTGGTCAGGGTCTGCCTGGCGGTCACCACGATGGTCGTGGTCGCCTTCGCCGTCCCGCTCGGGCTGGTCGTCAGGGAGATGGCCCGCGACCGCGCGTTCTCGAACGCCGAGCGGGAGGCCGCCGCCGTCGCGCCCGCGCTGTCCATCACCACCGACCGGGACAAGCTGGAGCGAGTGGTGGCCTCGGCCGGCGCCGACTCCGGGATGGCCGTGCACCTGCCCGCCGCCGACGGCCGCTCCGCGCTCGACCTGGGCAGACAGCGTGCCGCCGACCGCGACATCGAGGCCGTCCGCCGCATGGGCCGGGCCTCGACCACGACCGTCTCCGGCGGCTCCACGCTGCTCCAGCCGGTGGCGCTCGGCTCCGGCACCATCGCGGTCGTCGAGGTCTACGTCCCCGAGTCCGAGGTGACCCACGGTGTCGGGACGGCCTG
Organism: Streptomyces sp. MUSC 14; assembly: GCF_001866675.1. Lineage (NCBI taxonomy): Bacteria > Bacillati > Actinomycetota > Actinomycetes > Kitasatosporales > Streptomycetaceae > Streptomyces > Streptomyces sp. MUSC 14. The sequence continues at coordinate 142,595 of NZ_MLYN01000019.1, read as the reverse complement.
GGGGGTGCTCGCGGGCGTCGGCCTCGCGCTGATCGTCGGCTCGGTCGCCGTCGCCGACCGGCTCGGGGTGCGCATGGTGCGGCCCGCGCAGCGGCTGGTGCGCGGGGCGCACGAACTGGGCGAGGGCAGGCTGGGCTCCCGGGTGCCGGAGGACGGTCCGACCGAACTCAGACTCGCCGCCGTCGCGTTCAACTCCATGGCCGACCAGGTGGTCCAACTCCTCGCCAACGAGCGGGAACTGGCCGCCGACCTCTCCCACCGGCTGCGTACGCCCCTCACGGTGCTGCGGCTCAACGCGGCCTCCCTCGGTGCCGGTCCGGCCGCCGAGCAGACCCGGGCGGCCGTCGCCCAGCTGGAGCGCGAGGTCGACACCATCATCCGTACGGCCCGGGAAGCCAAGCCGCAGACGGCCATGGCCACGGCCGGGACCGGCGTCGGGTGCGACGCGGCCGCGGTGGTCCGTGAGCGGATGGAGTTCTGGTCCGCGCTCGCCGAGGACGAGGGGCGCACATGGCGGGTGGCCGGCGCCGACGCTCCGGTGCGCATACCCGTGGCCCGCGCCGACCTGGCCGCGGCGCTCGACGCCCTGCTCGGCAACGTCTTCCGGCACACCGCCGAGGGCACCGCCTTCGCGGTCGACGTGCACAACGCCGAGGACGCGGTGATCGTGCTGGTCTCGGACGCGGGCCCCGGCATATCCGACCCGGAGTCGGCCATGGCGCGGGGACGCGGCTCCGGGAGCGCCGGTTCGACCGGACTGGGCCTCGACATCGTGCGCCGGCTCGCCGAGTCCACGGGCGGGGACGTGCGCATCGGCTCCTCGGTGCTCGGCGGCACCGAGGTGCGGATCTGGTTCCAACTGGACGGACGGCGGCCGGCGCGGGGGCGGGTGCACCGGCGCCGCACACGCAAACCGGTCACGACTGGTCTCGACCATTAACCGTCGCCGATCCCTTCCTTAAGCGCACCATAAGGTCTTCAACCACCGTCCCGATCAAGCGGTTTGTCCGATTCCGGATCGCTAGCGTGCTGCCGCACCCCACCCCCGTGAACATCGAAGGCAGGCATGCGCATGAGCACGCACCGGCGCAGGATCAGTGGCAGGAACAAGGCGATCGGCGGCCTCGTCGCCGCGGCCGTCGTCGGCGGCGGCGCGGTCCTGCTCACCGGCACCGCGAACGCGGCGAGCGTGAACGCCGCGTACACGAAGACCAGCGACTGGTCGACCGGCTACACCGCCCAGTACGTCGTCACCAACAACAGCGGCGCGCAGGAGAAGACCTGGACGCTGGAGTTCGATCTCCCGGCGGGTGCCAGGCTCAGCTCGCTGTGGAACGGCGTGTCGAGCGTGAGCGGTTCGCACGTCACGGTGAAGCCGGCAAAGTGGGACACCGAGGGCCTCGCCCCGGGCAGGTCGGTGACCGTCGGCTTCGTGGTCGAGGGCGGCGGTGCCCCGACCGGCTGCCGTATCGACGACTCCCCGTGTTCGGCGGACAGCGGCCCCACCCCCGAACCCAGCGGCCGCCCCACCGGGACCCCGTCGCCGGCCCCGACCCCGACGGCCACCAGGACCTCCACCCCCACCCAGAGCGCGCCCTCGACCCCGACGCCGACCGCCTCCCGGACCACGGGCAGCGGCACCGCCGCCTCCGCCGGCTTCTCGCCGTACGTCGACACCTCCCTCTACCCGGCCTTCGACCTGGTCGGCGCGGCGAACGCTACCGGGGTGAAGAACTACAACCTGGCCTTCATCACCGACGGCGGCGGCTGCACCCCCAAGTGGGGCGGTGTGACCGACCTGACCAGCGACGCCGTCGCCCAGCAGATCGGCGCCCTGCGCGCCGAGGGCGGTGACGTCCGGGTCTCCTTCGGCGGTGCCTCCGGCTCAGAGCTGGCCACCACCTGTTCCTCCGCAGACGCGCTGGCGGCGGCGTACGGCAAGGCGATCGACGCCTTCAAGCTCACCAAGGTCGACTTCGACGTCGAGGGCGGCGCGCTGCCGAACACGGCGGCCAACACCCTGCGCGCCAAGGCGATAGCGAAGCTCCAGGCGCAGCACCCGGGCCTGGACGTCTCCTTCACTCTGCCGGTGATGCCCGAGGGCCTCACCCAGGACGGCGTGAACCTGCTGTCCAACGCCAAGTCCAACGGCGCGAGGATCAGCACCGTCAACATCATGGCGATGGACTACGGCGCCTCCTACAGCGGCGACATGGGCGACTACGCCCAGCAGGCCGCCACCGCCACCCAGGCCCAGATCAAGGGAGTCCTCGGACTGTCGGACGCCGCCGCCTGGAAGGCCGTCGCCGTCACCCCGATGATCGGCGTCAACGACGTCTCCGCCGAGACCTTCAAGGTCGACGACGCCACCCAGTTGGTGAACTTCGCCAAGTCCAAGGGCCTCGGCGGCCTGTCGATGTGGTCCGCGGCCCGCGACAAGCAGTGCCCCGGCGGCGCGAAGAACTCCGCCGACCCCACGTGCAGCTCGATCGTCCAGTCCCCGTTCGCCTTCTCGAAGGCCTTCGGCGCCCTCGGCTGACCCGCGACGACAGACGTCCGACACCAGGGGCGCGGCGAATCCGGGGGGATCGCCGCGCCCTTCCGGCTGCGTCAGGCCGCTGATCCCGCCGCCGGCAGCGCCCCCGTCCGTGCCACCTCGCCGTACCAGCGGGCGCTCGACTTCGGGGTGCGCTCCAGCGTCGCGTAGTCCACGTACACCGCGCCGAACCGCTTGCCGTAGCCGTACGCCCACTCGAAGTTGTCCATCAGGGACCACAGGTAGTAGCCGCGCACGTCGGCGCCGTCGGTGATCGCCCGGCGCACGGCCGACAGGTGGGCGTGGAGGTAGGCGATGCGCTCGGGGTCGTGGACGCGGCCCTCGGGGTCCGGCTTGTCGTCGTAGGCCGCGCCGTTCTCGGTGATGTAGAGCGGCAGGCCCGGGGCCTCGTGCGCATAGCGCGTGATCAGGTCGTACAGGCCCGTCGGGTCGATGGTCCAGCCCATCTCCGTGCGCTCGCCCGGCGTCTGGTGGAACAGCACGTCGTCGGCGCCCGGCCAGGGGGAGTGGTCGCTCGCGCCGTGGCCGTCCGCCCGCGGGCCCGTGAGCGCGCCGGACGTGGCCGAGACCAGCGCCGGGGTGTAGTAGTTCAGGCCCAGCGCGTCCAGTTTCGCGCCCGCCGTGCGCACATCGCCGTCGAGGACGTACGACCAGTCGGTGACCGACGCCGTCGCCGCGAACAGCGACTCGGGGTAGGCGCCGTGCAGCATCGGGCCGTGGAAGATCCCGTTGGCCAGGTCGTCGATCCGGCGGGCCGCCGCCAGGTCGGCCGGGTCCTGCGAACGCGGCCGGACCACCGAGGAGTTGAGGCTGACCGCGATCCGGTTGCGGGCCGGCATCACCGAGCGCAGCGCCGAAGCCGCCAGCCCGTGCGCCAGGTTGAGGTGATGGGCGGCGCGCAGCGAGGCCTCCGGGTCGGTACGGCCGGGCGCGTGCACCCCGGAGCCGTAGCCCAGGAAGGCGCTGCACCAGGGCTCGTTGAGGGTGGTCCACAGTTCCACCCGGTCGCCCAGCGCCTCGCCGACCAGCCGCGCGTACTCGGCGAAGCGCAGCGCGGTCTCCCGCTCCGGCCAGCCGCCCGCGTCCTCCAGCTCCTGCGGCAGGTCCCAGTGGTAGAGGGTGAGCGACGGCTTGATGCCGTGCGCCAGCAGCTCGTCCACCAGCCGGCGGTAGAAGTCGAGGCCCCGCTGCACCGCCGGGCCCCGGCCGGTCGGCTGCACCCGGGGCCAGGAGACCGAGAAGCGGTAGGCGGTCAGGCCCAGTTCCGCCATCAGCGCCACGTCGTCGCGGTAGCGGTGGTAGTGGTCGACCGCGATGTCACCGGTCTCGCCGCCGGCGGTCCGGCCCGGCGTATGGCTGAAGGTGTCCCAGATCGAGGGGGTACGGCCGTCCTCCCGCACCGCCCCCTCGATCTGGTACGCCGAGGTCGCCGCGCCCCACAGGAAGGCGGGCGGGAACGTCACGGAGGAGATGGAGGGGGCGGAGGGGACGGTGGAGACGGACTCAGACATGGAAGCGCTCCCATAAGAGGTCGTAGGAGACCGGAGAAGTAAGAAGTGGAAGGAGAGCCGGGGGCCGGGCGGCGGTGACCCGGCCCCCTTCGGCTGGTGGGCGCGCTCAGCCCTTGACCGCGCCCTGCATGATCCCGCCCACGATCTGCTTGCCGAAGACCGCGAACACCAGCAGCAGCGGCAGCGTGCCGAGCAGCGCGCCCGCCATGATCAGGGACTGGTCGGGGGTGTAGCCGCGGCCCAGCGCCGAGACCGCGACCTGCACGGTCGGATTGCCGTTCTGGGTGAGGACCAGGAACGGCCACAGGAAGTCGTTCCAGGCCTGGACGAACATCAGCATCCCCAGCACCGCCATCGCCGGCCGGGCCGCCGGGAACACGATGTGCCACACCACCCGCCAGCTGCTCGCGCCGTCCACCCGGGCGGCCTCGATCAGCTCGTCCGGCAGCGCCTGCATCAGGTACTGCCGCATGAAGAACACCCCGAACGCGCTCACCAACGACGGCAGGATCACGGCCTGCAGCTGGTCGGTCCAGTCGAGCTTGGCGACCATCATGTACAGCGGGATGATGCTCAGCTGGGGCGGCACCATCATCGTGCCGATCACGATCAGCATCAGGGCACCCCGGCCCTTGAACCGCAGCTTGGCGAAGGCGAATCCGGCGATCGTGGAGAGGAACACGATGGTCGCCGCCGAAACGCCCGCCACGAACGTGGTGTTGAGGAACGCCTTGCCCAGATCGGCGTCGTTCCAGGCGACGTTCAGGTTGTGGGCCAGGTTCGAGCCGAACCAGAACGGCGGCGGCGTCTGCGCCAGCCGGTTGTTGTCACGGGACGCGGCGATCGCCGTCCACACCAGCGGGAACAGCGAGCCGAGCGAGAACAGGATCAGCACCGCGTAGGCGAGCGGGCCCGCGTGCAGCGTCCCGCCGGCCCGCGCGGCCTTCGGTCGCGGAGAGCGCCCGGTCCGCCGGGGTTCCTTCGCGGTCAGGGTCGTCGTCACGGCCGTACTCCTAACTACTCTCGCGCAGGCGGCGCGAGATGACGTAGTTGACGATCCCGATCACGATGAGGATCAGGAACATCGTCCAGGCGATCGCGGAGGCGCGGCCCAGGTGCTGGTTCACCCAGCCCTGCTCGTACAGGTACAGGCCGAGCGTCTGGAACTGGTGCTCGCCGCCGCCGGAGGCGCCCTTGTTGGCGTCGAACATCAGCGGCTCGCCGAAGAGCTGGGAGGCCCCGATGGTCGACACGACACAGGTGAACAGGATCGTCGGGCGCAGCTGCGGCAAAGTCACATGGAAGAACTGCTGCCAGCGGTTCGCGCCGTCCAGTGCCGCCGACTCGTACAGGTCCTGCGGGACGGCCTGCATCGCCGCCAGGTAGATCAGCGCGTTGTAGCCGGTCCAGCGCCAGACGACGATCGAGGAGACCGCGATCTGCGAGGGCCACTTGTCGTTCTGCCAGTCGACGTGACCGACGCCGACGAAGTGCAGCGCCCAGTTGATCATGCCGTAGTCGCGGCCGAAGAGCAGCACGAAGACCAGCGAGGCGGCGGCGATCGACGTCGCGTACGGCGCCAGCATCACGACGCGGAAGAACGTCGACGCGCGCAGCCTGTAGTTGAGGATGTGGGCGAGCCCCATCGCCATCGCCAGCTGCGGGACGGTCGAGATGATCCCGATGGTCAGGGTGTTCTTCGCCGCGTTCCAGAAGAAGTCGTCGTCGAAGATCCGGGTGTAGTTGTGCAGCCCCGCCCACTGCATGTCGGTCGGCGCGGTCAGCTCCACCGTGTGCAGCGAGGCCCAGCCCGTGTAGATCAGCGGGAAGAGGCCGAACGCCACGAAGAGGAGGAAGAAGGGGGAGACGAAGGCGTACGGGCTCCAGCGGATGTCGCGCTGCCAGCGCCGGGACAGCCGCGCCCGCCGCCGCTCGTCCGTGCCGAGGGCGCCGGAGGGCGCACCAGAGCGGGCCGGGGCCGCGCCCCCCTCCTTCGCGGGGGGCGCGGCGGTGTCGTGCCGGGTGGCCATGCCGGTCACTTCTCCAGGTTGTTGTCGATGGTCTTGACGGCCGTGTTCCACGCGTCCGCGGCGGACTTGCCCTGCGTGACCAGGAAGACGCCGTTGTCCGTCAGGCCCTGCTGGATGATCTGGTCCTTCGGGCCGATCGGCTGGTTCGGGATGGACTTGGCGGCCTGCGCGAAGATCGCGCCGATCGGGGCGTCCCCGGTCATCTGGTTCTTCGCGCCGGTGACCTGGGACATGGTGTACGCGGGCGGCGCGCTCGGGAAGCTGCCCTGGACGGCGAAGAGCTTGGCCTGCTGGGCGGGCGCGGTCAGCCAGGCGACGAACTTCTCGGCCTCGGTGACGTGCTTGCCGGACTTGGGCACGGCCAGGAAGGTGCCGCCCCAGTTGCCGGCCTGCGGCGCCTGGGCCACGTCCCACTGTCCGGCGGTGTCCGCCTTCGACTTGCCCTTGATGTAGCCGAGCATCCACGGCGGGCAGGCCACGGAGGCGAACCTGCTGTTGGAGATCAGCTGGTCCCAGCCCGGCTGGAACTGCGTCTGCGACTGCAGCAGTCCGTCCTTGGCGGCCTTGGCCGTCAGGTCGAAGGCGCTCTTGACGGCCGGGTTCGTCTTGTAGACGACCTTGCCGGAGGAGTCGTAGAACTTCTGGCTCGCGCTGCTGAGGATCGCGTTGAGCAGACCGCCGGGGGAGTCCATGAAGGTGGTGCCCTTGGGGGCCTTCTTCTGGTACTGCTCGCCGGTGGAGACGAGCTTGCTCCAGTCGCCGGCCCACAGCTTGGACACCTGGTCGCGGTCGGTGGGCAGGCCGGCCGCCTTGAACATGTCCTTGCGGTAGCAGATCGCCATCGGGCCGATGTCGGTGCCGAGGCCGACCGTCCCGCCGTCCTTGGTGGTGGCCTGCTGCCACTTCCAGTCCAGCCAGTTGCTCTTGGCCACGCCCGCGACCTTGGACAGGTCCTCCAGCTTGGCCGCCTGGGTCTGTACGACCTCGGCGATGTTGCCGACTTCGACGGCCTGGACGTCCTGCAGGCCGCTGTCGGTGGTGAGGTGGTTGACCAGGGCCGGGTAGTAGTTCTCGTTCTTCTCGATCACGTTCTCCTGGATCGAGATGCCGGGGTGGAGCTTCTCGTACTCGGTGTAGAGCCCGGCCTCCTTGAAGCCCATGGTGCCGAACAGGCCCAGGGTGATCGTGGTCCTGCCCTTGCCGCCGCCACCGCCCGAGGTGTCCGACGAACCGCCGCTGTCCTTGGCGCAGCCGGCCAGCAGTCCCGTGGTCAGCGCGGCCACGGCCGCGAGGGCCCCCAGCCTGCGGGACCGGCGGATGCTCGTGCGCATTGCGTCCTCCTGTTGCCTGACGTGCCGACCCCCCGGCCAACTGCACTGTTGGGCCCGTCTGTTGCTCGCTGCGGCTCGGGCGGGGAACGTGCGGGACGTGTATGTGTCAGGTGGTGTGGGAGCGCTCCCACACGTGATGGGTTGAAGAGTCGTCGCTCGGGAGCGGGGTGTCAAGGGAGCGGACACGCGGGAGTGCCTTCGGTTATCGGAGCGTTAGGGGGTGTCGTTCGGATCATGCTGACGGCAGCTCCCAGGGGTGGCTGCCGCGGTGAAGGGTGCCTGTTACATTCGGCCAGCACAGACGATGCTGCGGAAAGGCGGAGCCCATGGCAAGCCACGGAGCGCGGGGCCGGAGCGGTGGGCGGCCCACGCTCGAGGAGGTCGCCGCGCGGGCCGGGGTCGGCCGGGGCACGGTCTCGCGGGTGATCAACGGCTCGCCCCGGGTCAGCGACGCCACCCGCGCCGCTGTCGAGGCGGCCGTCGCCGAACTGGGTTACGTCCCCAACACCGCGGCCCGCGCCCTCGCGGCCAACCGCACCGACGCGATCGCCCTCGTCGTCCCCGAGCCCGAGACCCGCTTCTTCGCCGAGCCCTACTTCTCGGACATGCTGCGCGGTGTCGGCGCCGAACTCGCCGACAGCGAGATGCAGTTGCTGCTGACCTTCGCGGGCAACGACCGGGGGCGCCAGCGCCTCGCCCAGTACCTCGCGGCGCACCGCGTGGACGGCGTCCTGCTGGTCTCGGTGCACGCCGACGACCCGCTGCCCGACCTGCTGGCCCAGTTGGAGATCCCGGCCGTGATCAGCGGCCCGCGCTCGGCCGCCGAGGCGCTCACCTCGGTGGACTCCGACAACTACGGCGGTGCCCGCTCGGCCGTCGAGCACCTGCTGGCGCGGGGGCGCACCGAGATCGCCCACATCACCGGCCGCCTCGACGTCTACGGCGCCCAGCGCCGCGTCGACGGCTACCGCGACGCCCTGGGCGACGCGGGCCGCAGGCCGGACGAACTCCTCGTCGAGCCGGGGGACTTCACGGAGGAGGGCGGGCGGCGGGCCATGTCCGCCCTGCTGGCGCGGTGCCCCGGTCTGGACGCGGTCTTCGCCGGCTCGGACGTGACGGCGGCGGGCGCCCGCCAGGTGCTGCGCGAGGCGGGCCGCCGTATCCCGGACGACGTGGCGCTGATCGGCTACGACGACTCCGCCATCGCCCGCCACATGGACCCGCCGCTGACCAGTGTCCGCCAGCCCATCGAGGAGATGGGCCGCGCCATGATCGACCTGCTGCTCGCCGAGATCGCCGACCGACGCCCGGCCGCCTCCCGGGGGCTGGAGCGGCGGCACGCGGTGCTGCCGACGGAGCTGGTGGTGCGGGCGTCGTCGTAGCGTGCCCCCGTGCCCCCGTGCCCCCGTGCTCAGAAGCGGCCCCAGGCCACGAACGCGGCCAGGGCGACGTAGACCAGGTCCACCGCCACCAGGGGGTACTCGTGCCGTCGGACGCGGGTGAGCGCGGCACCGGTCATCAGCAGCACCAGCCCGAGGGCGGCCAGCGGTACCAGCACCGGCGCGATGCCGAGCGCGGCGGGCAGGACCAGGCCCACCGCGGCCAGGACCTCCAGGACCCCGATGGCCTTCACACTGCCGGCGCCGAAGTCCTCGACCCAGCGGCCGGCGGCCCCGGCGGCGGAGATCCTCTCCTTCGGGGTGATCACCTTGTAGCCGCCGCCCGCCAGGTAGGCGGCGGCCAGCAGTCCGGCGACGATCCACAGGGCGACGTTCATGGTTCTCTCCTCGCGGGGTGGTTGCGTGTGCTGTGCTGTCGCCCCTCTGAGACAGGACACCCGGGCACGCTGTGAAGGAGAGAGATGTGATGTGCGTCTCCGCGGAGGCGTCCGCAGGCACGGACGCGTACGGATACCGGCCGCTGCTGTTCTCCGTCGCCTACGGCATGACCGGCTCCGTGGGCGACGCCGAGGACCTCGTGCAGGACGCCTTCCTCGGGCTGACCCGGGCACGCCGGGCGGGCACCGTGATCACCGACCTGAAGGCGTACCTGACCACGGCGGTGACCCGGCTCGCCATCAACCATCTGAAATCGGCGCGGGTACGACGCGAGACCTACGTCGGCGACTGGCTGCCCGAGCCGGTCGTGGTCGCCGCCGACGGCTCCGGCCCGGCCGAGCACGCCGAGCTGTGCGACGCGCTGTCGATGGCGTTCCTCGTGCTGCTGGAGGTCCTCTCGCCGGTGGAGCGCGCGGTGTTCGTGCTGCGCGAGGTCTTCGGGCACGGCTACCCGGAGGTGGCGCGGATCACCGGCAAGTCCGAGGCGAACTGCCGGCAGATCCTCGCCCGCGCCAGGAAGCGCGTCGCCCCCGGGACGCGGCCGGCCGGCCCCGCGCCGCTCCCGGTGCGGCGGGCGGAGGGCGCGCGGCTGGCCGAGCGATTCTTCGCGGCCGCCGCGGGCGGCGACCTGGGCGCCCTGCTCGGCATGCTCGCTCCTGACGCGGTGTTCCAGGGCGACGGCGGCGGCAAGGCGCAGGCGCTCGCGGCGTCGGTGACCGGGCCGCGGCGGATCGGCCGGCTGCTCGTCGGCGGCTTCCGCCGGGTCCGGGCACTCGGCGCCATCCTCGAACCGGCCTGGGTCAACGGCCGTCCGGGAGGGGTTACGTACGACGCCGAGGGCCGCGTGGCCAGTGTGGTCGTGCTCGACATCGCCGACGGCGCGGTCCGGGCGGTCCACGCCGTGTCCAACCCCGACAAGCTCGCTCACCTCGGACCGGTGTCCGGCATCGGACTGCTGCCGGGACGGTGACCCGCCGGGTTCAGACCGCGTAGCGGCCGGGTGCGAAGAGGCGGAGGTTGCCGCGGATCCAGTCCGAGGTGCGGCGCAGGCCCTCGTCGAGGGAGACCTCCGGCTTCCACGAAGCCCAGGTGCGGGCCCGGGAGTTGTCCGACAGCAGGCGGTGCACCTCGCTGCCGGCCGGGCGCAGCCGCGCCTCGTCCACGACGATCTCCGCGTCCCGCCCGGAGACGGCGATCAGCTTGCGCGCCAGGTCACCGATGGCGATCTCCTCGCCGGTGCCGAGGTTGACGACGTCACCGAGCGCCCGGTCGCTCTGCGCGACGGCGAGGAAGCCGCGCGCGGTGTCGGTGACGTAGGTGAAGTCACGGGTCGGGGTCAGCGAGCCGAGGCGTATCTCCCGTGCCCCGGCGTGCAGTTGGGCGAGGATGGTGGGGATCACGGCGCGGGCGGACTGGCGCGGGCCGTAGGTGTTGAAGGGCCGTACGACGGTCACGGGCAGGTCGAAGGCGTGGTGGTGGGAGAGGACCATCATGTCGGCGCCGATCTTCGAGGCCGAGTACGGCGACTGCGGCTGGAGCGGGTGGTCCTCGCCGATCGGGACGGTCAGCGCGGTGCCGTAGACCTCGCTGGTGGAGGTGTGCACCAGGCGGCGCACCCCGTGGCGGCGGCAGGCCTCGGCGATGTTCTCGGTGCCGGTGACGTTGACCGCGACGTAGGCGCCCGGGGAGTCGTAGCTGTAGGGGATGCCGATGAGGGCGGCCAGGTGGAAGACGGTGTCGCAGCCGGCCACGGCGTCCATCACCCGGCCCGGATCGCGCACGTCCCCCGCGATCAGCTCCACCTGCGGGTGGTCCTGCAGCCGGGCGAGGTTGCCCTTCTCGGCGTACGGCTTGTAGTGGACGAGGGCGCGGACGGTGGCGCCCTGCCGGACGAGCAGGTCGACCAGCGTGGAGCCGATGAAGCCCTCGGCTCCGGTGACGAGGACGGTACGGCCGTGGAAGAAGTCGGTCGTGGGGTGGGCGGTCGCGTTCATGGCGGTCCTTTCTCGGAGTACGTCAGAGCGTGGGGGAGACGGGGGCGGGCAGCGGGCGACCCGCGAGCCGGAGCACCTTGCGGGCCAGCCGGTCGGCCGCGTCCCGGTGCAGTGCGCCGACGCCGGCCGCGGCCGAGGCGCGGGACATGGCGTCCAGCCGGCGCGGGTCGTCGAGCAGGGGGCCGGCGAGGGCGTCGAGGGAGGCGGCCGTGGTCGCCTCGTCCCGCAGCAGTACCCCCGCGCCGATCCCGGTGAGGGTGCGGGCGTTGTGCGTCTGGTGGTCACCGGGGGCGTGCGGGTACGGCACGAGGACGGCGGGCAGGCCGATGGTGGCCAGCTCGGCGACGGTCGCCGAGCCCGCCCGGCACACCAGCAGGTCGGCGGCGGCGTACGTGCGGTCGATGCGGTCCAGATAGGCCACGGCCTCGGCGACCCGGTCGGCCCCGGTGGCGTGCAGCCGGGCGCGGGCCTCCTCCAGGGCCGCGGGCCCGGTCTTGATCAGCAGCCGTACGTCGGTGCGCTCCCGCCAGCGCTCGGCGAGCCCGAGGGCCGCCTCGGTGAGCCGGGCCGCGCCCAGGCTGCCGCCGTTGACGAGGAGCAGCCGGGTCCGCCCGCCGATGCCCAGTTCCCGGCGGGCGCCCTCGCGCGCGCCGGCCCGGTCGAGGGCGGCCAGCGGACCGGACAGCGGCATGCCGACCAGCTCGGGCCGGCCGGACGCGGGCAGCCGGTCGGCGCCGGCCTCGAAGGCGAGCGCGATGTGCGGGGTGAGCCGGGCGGCGAAGGCGTTGGCCCGGCCGGGCACCGCGTTGGACTCGTGGATGACGCTCGGCAGCGAGGCGAGGCGGGCGCCGAGGACGACCGGGGCGCTCGGGTAGCCGCCCATGCCGACGGCGACCTGCGCGCCCTGCTCCCGCAGGATGGCCCGGCACTGCCCGGCCGACTTCAGCAGCGCGGCGGGCAGGGTGAAGCGCTTCGCGCCGAGGGAGCGGTCGAAGGGGATCATGTCGACCGTGTGCAGCCGGTACCCGGCCTCCGGGATGAGCCGGGTCTCCAGGCCGCGCTCGGTGCCGACGAAGGAGATCACCGCGTCGGGCGCCCGGCGGCGCAGCGCGTCGGCCAGTGCGAGCCCGGGATAGATGTGGCCGCCGGTGCCCCCGGCACCGATCACGACGGAGAGCGGAGTGTCCATGCCCGGCACGCTCGCGAGCTGTTCTAAGAGGCTCTTAAGAGAGCGGTTTGGCAGGCTGGGGCCATGAACGACGCAGCGTACGCCCCGTCCCCCGGCGCCTTCGGGCGGGTCCTGGTGGTGGACGACGACCCGGAGGTCCGGGCCGCCCTGGAGGACGGACTGACGCTGGAGGGCTTCACCGTGCGGGGCGCGGCGGACGGCCACGCGGCGCTCGCGGCGGCGGTGGACTGGGAGCCGGACGCCCTGGTGCTGGACGTGATGATGCCGGTGGTGGACGGGCTGGCGGTGTGCCGGCAGCTGCGGGCGCTGGGCGACCGTACCCCGATCCTGGTGCTGACCGCGCTGGACGCGGTCAGCGACCGGGTGGACGGTCTGGACGCGGGCGCGGACGACTACCTGGTCAAGCCGTTCGCGCTGGACGAGCTGGCGGCCCGGCTGCGTGCCCTGCTGCGCCGCGCCGGCCCCGGCGAGCTGCCGCAGCCGGACGCGCCGCGCTTCGCCGACCTGGTCCTGGACCCCGAGAGCCGCTCGGCGGTGCGCGCGGGCCGGCGGCTGGAGTTCACCCGCACCGAGTGGGCCCTGCTGGACCTGCTGCTGCGCCATCCGGGCCAGGTCCTGGAGCGGGAGACGATCATGCGCTGGGTGTGGGGCCGCGACCTCGGCCCCGACTCCAACTCGCTTGCCGTGTACGTCGGTTATCTGCGCCGCAAGCTGGAGGCGGGCGGTGCCTCGCGGCTTGTCCACACCGTGTACGGCGTCGGCTACGTCCTGGACGAGCGATGACCGGCCCCCGCCGCCGGCCCCGTCGGCATCGTCGCCCGCCGCTGCGCCGTCGGCTGGCGCTCACTGCCTCCGCCGCCGTCGCCGGTGTGGCGCTGGCGGTGTGCGCGGGCGCGTACGCGGTCACCGTCTACACCCTGAACCGGCAGTTCGACCTCCAGCTCACCCAGGCGGCGACGCTGGCGATCCAGCAGCACCAGCAGAACGGCCCCGGCGTGCAGGCAGGAGAGTGCCGCTATCTGGCCGCGCCCGCGTGCGCCCAGCTCGTGCCCGCCTCGGCCGCCGACGACCCGAAGGAGAGGTATCTGCTGCCCGTCACAGGCGCCGTGCGCCAGGTGGCGGGCCGGGACCGGGCGCCGTACTTCAGCGCCGCCTCGGTGGCCGGGCACCCGGTGCGGGTGCTGACCACGCCCGCCGGCAAGGGCCTGGCCATGCAGGTGGCGCTGCGCTCCGACGGGGTACGGCGGGCCGAGCGGCAGGTCGCCGGGCTGCTGGCGGTGATCGGCGGGGCCGGGGTGCCGGTGGCCGCGCTGCTCGGCTACTGGGTGTCCCGTTCGGGCCTGGCCCCGGTGGCCCGGCTGACCTCGACGGCGGAGCGGATCACCGCCACGCGTGACGCCGGACACCGCATCGAGCTGCCGCCCGGGCCGCCCGGTCCGCGTGGCCGGGAGGACGAGATCACCCGGCTCGCGGTGAGCTTCAACACCATGCTCGACGCCCTGGAGGAGTCCCTGGCCGCCCAGCGGCGCCTGGTCGCCGACGCCTCGCACGAACTGCGCACCCCGCTGACCGCGCTGCGCGCCAACGCGGAGATCCTGCTCCGGGCGGACCGGCTGACCCCGCGCCAGCGGGAGCGCGCGACGGGCGCGCTCGGCCGCCAGCTGCGGGAGGTCACCAATCTGGTCAACGACCTGATCGACCTGGCCCGCGACGAGGAGCCGCAGCTGGCGCTGGAGGTGGTGGCGCCGACGGCGCTGCTGGAGCATGCCGTGGCCGCGGCCCGGGACCACTGGCCGCACATCGGGTTCGTGCTGGAGACGACCCCCTCGGCCGCCGCCGCCCTGACCGCTGCCGTTCCCAGTCGTCTGACCAGGCTGTTCTCCAACCTCCTGGACAACGCGGCGAAGTTCTCCCCGGTGGGCGGCCGCGTCGAGGCGGCCGCGCTGCGCGCACCGCAGGACGGCCGGCTGGAGATCACCGTCCGCGACCACGGCCCCGGCATCGACCCCGCCGACCTGCCCCATGTCTTCGACCGCTTCTACCGCTCCCGCACCGCCCGCGCCCTGCCCGGCTCCGGGCTGGGCCTGGCCATGGCCCGGCAGATCGCCCACACCCACGGCGCCGAACTGACGGCCCATCAGGCTCCGGGGGGCGGCGCTCTGTTCCGGCTGCGCCTGCCGGCAGACGAGAACAGCCGGTGACTCGTCTCGCGACGGAATCACCGGCTGCTCGGTGAGGGTGAGTGACGGGACTCGAACCCGCGGCATCCTGGACCACAACCAGGTGCTCTACCAGCTGAGCTACACCCACCATGACCGGTGGTGGAACTTGTCGTTTCCCCGACCGGCCGAGAAGAAGTCTACAGGGTCCACAGGGGTGCTCGCGCACATGTTTTCGCGAGCACCGTTCCCGGGGGCTACTGCGCGGGCAGGACGTACTTGGCGGCGATCGACTTCGCCGTGTCGGAGTCCGGGCCGGGCTGCGGGACGAAGACGGCCTCGCGGTAGTAGCGCAGCTCGGCGATCGACTCGCGGATGTCGGCGAGGGCCCGGTGGTTGCCGTTCTTCTCGGGGCTGTTGAAGTACGCCCTCGGGTACCAGCGGCGGGCCAGCTCCTTGATGGAGGAGACGTCCACGATCCGGTAGTGCAGGTAGTCCTCCAGGGTCGGCATGTCGCGCAGCAGGAAGCCACGGTCGGTGCCGACGGAGTTGCCGCACAGCGGGGCCTTGCCGGGCTCCTTCACGTGCTCCCGCACATACGCGAGGACCTGCTTCTCGGCGTCCTGCAGCGTCGTGCCGTTCGGGAGCTCGTCGAGCAGCCCGGACGCGGTGTGCATCTGACGCACCACCTCCGGCATCGTCTCCAGCGCCCGCTCCGGCGGGCGGATGACGATGTCCACTCCCTCGCCGAGTACGTTCAGCTCGGAGTCGGTGACGAGGGCGGCCACCTCGATGAGAGCGTCGTCGGACAGCGAGAGGCCGGTCATCTCGCAGTCGATCCACACCATGCGATCGTTCATGCGACCACCCTAAAGCGGGCCGGTGTCTTTCGGTCCCCTCGTGCCGGTGCGGTCCTGCGGGGCGCCGGGTACCGGTGGGGCACAAGAGACGGAGGGGGCGGGTGTGACCCGCCCCCTCCGGTGGTGCTCAGCTGCCGTGCCGGGGCCCCGGCAGCAGACCGACCGCGCCCGCCGCCTGCCGGCGGCTCTGCATCGGGACACCGCTCTCCGGATGCAGGAGGGCGGGGACCGGGCCGGTCACCGGTCCCGGTCCGGGCAGGCCGGCCGGGGCGCCCGGCTGGGGCAGCGCGGGTTCCGGCTCACCCGGCCGGTCGCCCTGCGGCCGACGGGCGCGGTAGGCGGCCCGGTAGGCGGCGGGGGACGAGCCGAGCTGGCGGCGGAAGTGCCCGCGCAGCGCGACGGGGGAGCGGAAGCCGCAGCGGCCCGCCACCTCGTCCACGCTGTAGTCCGACGTCTCCAGCAGCCGCTGCGCCTGGAGCACCCGCTGCGTGATCAGCCACTGCAGCGGCGCGCTCCCGGTCAGCGAGCGGAACCGGCGGTCGAACGTACGGCGGCTCATGTAGGCGCGTGCCGCCAGTGTCTCCACGTCGAACTGCTCGTGGAGGTGTTCCAGCGCCCAGGCGACGACCTCGGCCAGCGGGTCGGCGCCGATCTCCTCTGGTAAAGAGCGGTCCAGGTAGCGCTCCTGGCCTCCTGTCCGGCGCGGTGGGACGACCAGGCGGCGGGCGAGCGCGCCGGCCGCCTCGTTGCCGTGGTCGGTCCGCACGATGTGGAGACAGAGATCGATTCCGGCCGCCGTCCCCGCCGACGTGAGCACGTCGCCGTCGTCCACGAAGAGCTCTCGCGGATCGACGTGCACCGACGGATAGCGCTTGGCCAGCGTCGGCGCGTACATCCAGTGCGTCGTCGCGGGACGGCCGTCCAGCAGGCCGGCCGCAGCGAGGACGAAGGCGCCGGTGCACAACCCGACGATGCGGGCGCCCTCCTCGTGTGCCCGGCGCAGGGCGTCCAGTGCCTCCTCCGGTGGCGGCGAGGTGATCGAACGCCAGGCCGGTACGACGACCGTCCCGGCGCGTGAGATCGCCTCCAGGCCATGCGGTGCGGTGAGTTCCAGGCCCCCTGTGGTCCGCAGCGGACCTTCCTCGCCGGCACAGACCAGCAGTCGGTAGCGCGGCACGCCGGCGTCCTGGCGGTCGATCCCGAACACCGACAGCGGAATGGAACTCTCGAAGATGGGGCCGCCGCTGAACAGCAGCACCGCGACGATCTCCTTGCGGCGGCGCCCGGAGAGTTTCCGGGCCGCGGCTTCCGGCGCGGCAGTGGAGTCGTGGCTCATACTGCTAAGCCCCCCTCGGTGGTCGCGGCTCCTCGGTTGTGTCGCTCCTGCACGTTTCCCCTCGGTCCTGCACGAGTCCCCCGCCATAAAGACAGTCAAGATCGAATCTAGTGGCTACCGCGGTCTCACGGTGGCCGGTTCGACACGCCGGACATTGTCGACATGACAACTTGGCGTGAAGCATTCGATCACGAAGCGTTGCACTCACGGGGGGTGGAGGGAAGTGCGCCTTGTCGCCGTGGCCGAACCGCGTAGGGTGCGACGCCGCCCATGGACCCTTTCCGTGCAGGTCAAACGGGGGTTGGGGGGTGGCTGCGGCCCCCCTGGGTCGACATTGAGAAGTTGGCTGAAAAGAGACCTTCGGGGGTACGGAAACAGGTCAGTTGACCGGTGTCCGCCCCCGGGTGTGGCGTCTGCCGCTTTGCGGGCCGGAACGGTTCGCGTACGGCTCGGCGGACCGCGCGGAGCGCCGTGCGGCACTCCGCGCGCCGGTGCGTGCGGCGCCGCGCGCGGCGCTCCGGGCGGCGCACCGTTCCGATCGGCGCAGCAGCACCCGGCACACGGCCGTGACGGCGGCCAGCCCCAGCGCGGCCCCCGCGGCGCCGGCCGGCGAGGTGCCGTACCAGACCAGGACGACGGGGACGAGGACGCAGCTGAAGGCGGCCCAGCGGATCACCTCGCCCGCGCCGTCCGGCGGCGCCGGACGTGGCCGTGCGGCGGATCGCGGTCCGGGCATCTCGTACTCCCCTTCGTACTCCCCGGGTGTACTCCTTGGGGGTACGTCCGAGGTGGTGGCTCACCCCGTTCAACGCCCGTTCGACCACTCGGTCACCGGCCGATCACCGGTCGCGTGTCAGTTAACGGTGTGCAAACCGCCTGTACGGGGCAGCAACCATTGCGTTACGGGCGCGGCTCGTGCATGCTCCGGTGAACCCACTCCCCGACGTCGGGGGACCGCTTACGGAGCGTGTGCGAGATCTGGGCTCGGGAGGCGTGCCGCCGTACCCTTGGGGGTATGGGGTTGGGAAGATGTTTCCCGGACACAGCTCCGTGCCTGCTCCGACGCACAACTGTCGTCCCCACCCGTAAAGGATCAAGACGCCGAGACAGCCATGGCCGGTCACGAATTCTTCGAACCAGCGGACCGCAAGCGGCCCGTCGCCGATCACACGGCGTCCGAGCCCCTGGCGGCGGAAGAGCCACGCCCCTCCTGCGACCCAGCCTTCCGGCACGGAGTCGTCGTCGGTTTCGACGGCTCCACCTCCAGCGAGCGTGCCCTCGCCTACGCGATCGGCATGGCCCACCGCTCCCACTCCGGCCTGATCATCGTGCACGTCGCCAACCGGCTGCCGACCACCGTGTGGGCCGGCTGCGAACCGCCGGTCTTCGTCGACGTGCCGGACCACCGCACCGAGGTCCTCGGACTCGAACTGGCCTGTGCGGACTATCTGGCCGAGGTGCCGTGGATCCTGGTCGAGCGGGGCGGGGACATCTGCCACGAACTGGAAGAGGTCGGGCGGGAGTACGAGGCGGACGCGATCGTCGTCGGCTCCACGCACGGCATCGTCGGCCGCATCTTCGGCTCGGTCGCCGGGCGGCTCGCCAAGCGGGCGCAGCGGCCCGTGATCGTCATTCCCTGAGTACTCCGACTCCCTTTGTGCAGCGCGAAACTACTCGCGCGTAGAGGTGGTTTGTGCCCTTGTGAAGGGCATATATCGGTCACCCCGCATCAGCGCAGCACGAAGGGAGCCCGCCGTGGACAACGGAAGTACTACGGTGGTCGGCCGACTCGCCCTGGGAATCACCCTGTTGGCGTTCGGTCTCGGTACGACAGGCGTGATCCACGGCGTGGTCGCGTCCGACGCCGTGTCAGTGGCCCACTATGTGGGCGGAGTTGCTCTGTTCCTGGTCGGCCTGCTGGCCTTCCGTGGTGGTGACGGCGTTTCCGGTACGGGCTTTGCGGCCCTCGGCGCGCTGTGGTTCACCTGGGCGGTCGGCGGTCACTCCTCCGCCAACGCGGCCGGGCTCTTCCTGCTTCTGTTCGCCCTCGTGGCGCTCACCCTGACCCTCGCGGGCGGGGACAGCCTCGGACAGGTCATGCACGGGCTGCTGTTCCTGGCGATGCTGGTGCTGGCCGTCGCCGCCTTCGCCGGCAGTTCCTCTCTGACCAAGGCCGGGGGCTGGGTCGCCGCGGTCTCGGGTGCGGTGGCCTGGTACGCGGCGACGGCCGCGCTGGCGCACTGGCCGACGGCGCTTCCCGGTCGTGCTGCGGGCCGGGGGGTGACGGCCGCCGGCTGATTCCAGCAGCACTGAACGGACCCCCACGTGATGGTGGCCACGTGGGGGTCCGTTCTGTTGTGGTGGAACTACTCGACCGTCACCGACTTCGCCAGGTTCCTCGGCTTGTCGATGTCACGGCCGAGCGCCTTGGCCGTGTGGTAAGCGAGGAGCTGGAGGGGGATGCCCATCAGGATCGGGTCCAGCTCGTCCTCGTTCTTCGGGACGACGATCGTCTGGTCCGCCTTCTCCTGGTGCTGGTGGGCCACGGCGAGGATCTTGCCGCTGCGGGCCTTGATCTCCTCCAGGGCGGCGCGGTTCTTCTCCAGCAGGTCGTCGTCGGGGACGATCGCGACCGTCGGCAGGGCCGGCTCGATCAGGGCCAGCGGGCCGTGCTTCAGCTCGGAGGCGGGGTAGGCCTCGGCGTGGATGTAGGAGACCTCCTTGAGCTTGAGGGAGGCCTCGCGGGCGACCGGGTAGCCCCGGACGCGGCCGATGAAGAGCATCGAGCGGGCGTCGGCGTACAGCTCGGCCAGCTCCTTGATCTTCTCCTCCTGCTTGAGGATCTCGGTGATCTGGTCCGGCAGCCTGCGCAGGCCCTCGATGATCCGCTTGCCGTCGCGGACCGACAGATCACGGGTGCGGCCGAGGTGCAGGGCGAGCAGGGCGAAGGCCACGGTCATGTTCGTGAAGCACTTCGTCGAGACCACGCAGACCTCGGGCCCGGCGTGGACGTAGATCCCGGCGTCGGCCTCGCGCGCGATCGCCGAGCCGACGACGTTGACGACGCCGAAGACCCGGGCGCCCTTGCGCTTGAGCTCCTGGACGGCGGCGAGGACGTCGTACGTCTCACCGGACTGGGAGACCGCGACGTACAGCGTGTCGGGGTCCACGACCGCGTTGCGGTAGCGGAACTCGGAGGCCGGCTCGGCGTCGGCGGGGATGCGGGCCAGCTCCTCGATCATCTGGGCGCCGATCATGCCCGCGTGGTACGAGGTGCCGCAGCCGAGGATCTTCACGCGGCGGATCTGCCGGGCCTCGCGGGCGTCCAGGTTGAGGCCGCCGAGGTGCACGGTGGAGAAGCGGTCGTCGATGCGGCCGCGCAGCACGCGGTCCACGGCGTCGGCCTGCTCGAAGATCTCCTTGTGCATGTAGGTGTCGTGGCCGCCCATGTCGTACGACTCGGCCTCCCACTCCACCGTGGTCGGCTCGGACGTGGTCCGGGTGCCCTCGGTGGTGTAGGTGCGGAAGTCGTCGGCCTTCAGGGTGGCCATCTCGCCGTCGTCGAGGGTCACTATCTGGCGGGTGTGCATGACCAGGGCGGCGATGTCGGAGGCGACGAACATCTCCTTCTCGCCGATGCCGAGGACGACCGGGGAGCCGTTGCGGGCCACCACGACGCGGTCGGGGAAGTCGGCGTGCAGGACGGCGATGCCGTACGTGCCCTCGATGACCCGGACCGCCTGGCGGACCTTGTCCTCCAGCTTGTCGGCGGTGGCGCGGGCGATGAGGTGGGTGAGGACCTCGGTGTCCGTCTCGGAGAGGAACTCGACGCCGTCCGCCTCCAGCTTGCGGCGCAGGTCGGCGGCGTTGTCGATGATGCCGTTGTGCACGACGGCGACCTTGCCGTCGGCCGACATGTGCGGGTGGGCGTTGACGTCGGAGGGGGCGCCGTGGGTGGCCCAGCGGGTGTGGGCGATGCCGGTGGTGCCCTTGAAGCGCGCCGGGACCTTGGCCTCCAGGTCGCGCACCCGGCCCTTGGCCTTGACCATCTTCAGACCGGGCGTCTTCGGGGAGCTGACGACGATGCCCGCGGAGTCGTAGCCGCGGTACTCCAGCCGCTGCAGCCCTTCGAGCAGCAGCGGGGCGACGTCACGCTTTCCGATGTATCCGACAATTCCGCACATGTATGGGTATTCCTAGCCGTAGACGATGCGGCGCAACTGCCTGAGCGTCAGCTCGGGCGGTGCCACCGCTCGATACCTGAGGTCCGCCGCGATCCGTTCGAAGATCTCCGCGTTCACCAGGCCTTGCGCCTGCAGCTCGCGGTGGCGGCGACGGACGTAGTCCTCCGTCGACTCGTCGAAGTAGGCGAGCACGTCCTGGACCACCCGCAGCGCCTCGCCCCGGTTCAGGGTCGTCGAGCGCGTCAGATGATCAACAAGTTCGTCGTGCACCCGGTAGATCCTGGGGTACGAGGCGCGGTTTCGCAAGAATCGTGCCCGATATCGGGCAGCGGCGGCATGGAGCCGTCTGTGTCACATGGCCTGCGCCACATGGCCTGCGTCACATGCGCTTGAGGACCGCCTGCTTGGCCAGGGCGAACTCCTCGTCCGTCAGCACCCCGTCCCGGCGCAGCTCGCCGAGCTCGCGCAGCCGCCGCAGCAGCGCGTCGTGGTCCTCGCCCCCGACCGGCTCCTCGGCGGGCGCCGGCCGCTGCTGCGGTACGGCGGCCGGGGCGGGGGCCGCGGGATGCGGCAGCCGGGCCTGCACGGCGGCGGCCACCAGTGCCATCAGCGGGTCCTTCTTGAAGCCCCACAACTCGACCGCGTTCGGGTCGTACTTGGGCGGGGCCGTGATCGGCGCGCCGCGCACCAGGAACCGCAGATACCCGTTCTCCAGCCCGGCCGCCGGCTGCCACTCCACGCCGGTGATCTCCGCCACGGCAAGCGCCCGGGGCCCGGCGGCGGCCTTGGCGTCCTCCGTCTTCCAGTTCCACTCCAGCCGCACCTGGTCCCCGTCGAAGCTCGCCGTGCCGTCCCCGGCGGAGGCGGACACCGGCAGCGCCGGGCCCGGCAGCAGGTACCCGTCGGCCGGCTCCGGCGAGACCTGCTCCAGCAGCAGCGCGCTGCGCACCTCGTCCGCGACGTACTCGGCGACGCCGTACCGGTCGCTCTGCACCGCCAGCTGATACGGGTCGTCCGCCTCGGCGAGCCGTCCGCAGGTCGCCTGCGTCAACGGGTCGGCGCCGTCGCGCAGCCGCAGCCTCAACCGCCCCGACCTGCGCCCCTGCTCGAAGGAGACACCGGCCAACGCCACGATCGGTACGACGAGTTCGCCCAGCTCACGGCGGAGCAGGCTCACGTTCTTGTCCCGGCCCGGAGTGAGGCGCAGGGCATCGCCGTCGAAGGCCCAGGTGCCGTCCTTCTGGATGATTTCCGCCATGGAGGGATTGTTTCACCGGATCTGCGGGAGAGTGGTCTCGACCATCTCTGGAAGGGAGCGCATGTGAGACGCAACCACAGCTCGACTCCCCGAACCCCCCGACTGCCCAGGTCCTCCCGTGTGTTCGGGTCTCTGCTCCTCGTGGCGGCGGCCGGTGTCTTCACCCTTGGCGCCGCGCCCTCCGCACGGGCGGCGGTGCCCCCCACCCCGCTCGACCGGGTGATCCCGGCCCCCGCCTCCGTCCAGCCGGGCGGCACCCCGTACCGCCTCGCCCGCGGTGCCTCCGTCCGGGTCGACGCCACCCCCGGGGTCCGCCGCATCGGCGCCTACCTCGCCGGCATCCTGCGGCCCTCCACCGGCTACCGGCTGCCGCTCACCGAGTCCGCCGCCGCGGGCATCCGGCTCCACCTGGCGAAGGGCGACTACGGCGCGGAGGGCTACCGGCTGCACAGCGGCGCCGACGGCGTCACCATCACCGCGAGCGCCCCCGCCGGGCTCTTCCACGGCGTGCAGACGCTGCGTCAGCTGCTGCCCGCCGCCGTGGAGAAGCGGACCGTCCAGCCCGGCCCCTGGCAGATCGCCGGCGGCACCGTCACCGACCGCCCCCGCTACGCCTACCGCGGCGCCATGCTCGACGTCTCCCGGCACTTCTTCACCGTGTCCCAGGTCGAGCGCTACATCGACGAAGTCGCCCTCTACAAGGTCAACGAGCTGCATCTGCACCTCAGCGACGACCAGGGCTGGCGCATCGCCATGGATTCCTGGCCGCGCCTCGCGACCTACGGCGGCTCCACCGAGGTCGGCGGCGGCAAGGGCGGCTACTACACCAAGGCCGAGTACCGCGAGATCGTCCGCTACGCCGCCTCCCGCTATCTGGAGGTCGTCCCCGAGATCGACATGCCCGGCCACACCAACGCGGCCCTCGCCTCATACGCCCCGCTCAACTGCAACGGCGAGGCGCCCCCGCTCTACACCGGCACCAAGGTCGGCTTCAGCTCGCTGTGCGCGGCCAAGCAGGTGACGTACGACTTCGCGAACGACGTCCTGCGCGAACTGGCCGCGCTCACCCCCGGCCGCTACCTCCACATCGGCGGCGACGAGGCGCACTCCACCAGCCACGCCGACTACGTGACCATCATGGACCGGGTGCAGCCCCTGGTCGGAAAGTACGGCAAGACGGTCATCGGCTGGCACCAGCTCACCGGCGCCCACCCGGTCAAGGGCGCCATCGCCCAGTACTGGGGCCTGGACACCACCAGCGCCGCCGACAAGGACCAGGTCGTCCAGGCCGCCAAGAACGGCACCGGACTGATCCTGTCCCCGGCCGACCGGGTCTACCTCGACATGAAGTACACCAAGGACACCAAGCTGGGCCTCGACTGGGCGGGCCTGGTGGAGGTGCAGCGGTCGTACGACTGGGACCCGGGCACCTACCTCGCCGGTGCGCCGGGTTCGGCGGTCAAGGGCGTGGAGGCACCCCTGTGGTCCGAGACGCTGAAGACGTCCGCCGACATCGACTACATGGCGTTCCCGCGGCTTCCGGGCGCGGCCGAGCTGGGCTGGTCCCCGGCGGCCACGCACGACTGGAACACCTACAAGGTGCGCCTCGCCGCCCAGGCCCCGCGCTGGGACGCCCTCGGGATCGGCTACTACCGCTCGCCGCAGGTCCCCTGGCCCGCCGCGTAGGCTGAACGGGCACCCCGGAGGACCGTACTCCGGGGTGCCCGCGTCCGTCGGCCGGGCCTTCGCCCTCAGAGCCCCGCGATGGGGTTCTCCAGGGTCCCGACGAGCTGGAGCGCGCCGGACGGGTCGGCGAGGTCCACCATCTGCCGGTTGTCGCGCAGCTGGAGCCGGTTCAGGCAGGAGCGCGCGAACTCGGGGGCGAACATGTCGTACTGCCGGAACCTGTCGGCCAGTTCGGGGTTCGCGTGCTGGTACTCGCGGGTGACCTCGGCGACCGTGTGCCAGAAGCCGTCCTCCGTCAGGATCCCCTCGGCGGCCAGGTGTGCGGCGAGGAAGCGGAAGAAGCAGTCGAAGACGTCGGTGAAGATCGACAGCAGCTTCTTGTCCTCGGGAACCTCGACCGCGATCCGCCGCACCTCCGGCGGCAGTACGGCGTCCGGGTCCATCACCGCGATCTCCTCGGCGATGTCCTTGTAGACCGCCCGCCGTACGACGCCGTCCTCCAGCACCAGGATCACGTTCTCGCCGTGCGGCATGAAGACGAGGTCGTAGGCGTAGAAGCTGTGCAGCAGCGGGGTGTAGTACGCCCGCAGATACCGCCGCAGCCACTCGGCGGGCGCGAGGCCGGAGCGCTCGATCAGCGCGCCCGCGAAGGAGGCGCCGGCGTGGTCGACGTGCAGCAGCGAGGCCATGGTCGCGAGGGACTCGCCGTCCCCGAGGGAGGGCACCGGGCTCTCCCGCCACAGCGCGGCCAGCATCTTGCGGTACGGCGAGTAGCGGTCGGTGGCCCGCTCGTACTCCTGGTGCCGGTAGCCGACGGCCGCCCGCTCCCGGATGATGCTCAGGCCCGTCGCCTTCAGCACCGGGTCGTTCTCGATCAGCTGGGCCAGCCAGTCGTTGATCGCCGGGGTGGCCTCCATGTAGGCGGCCGAAAGACCGCGCATGAAGCCCATGTTGATGACCGACAGGGCCGTCTTCACATAGTGCTTGTGCGGGGCGCTGCTGTTGAAGAACGTCCGGATGGACTGCTGGGCCAGATACTCGTCGTCGCCCTCCCCGAGGCAGACCAGGTGCCGCCGGGCCACCTCGGCGGCGAAGGTGACGGACAGCTTGTTCCACCACTGCCAGGGGTGGACCGGGATGAGGAGGTAGTCGGCGGGGTCGAGCCCCTGCTCGGTGAGCGTGACGCGGAATCCGTCCAGCGTCTTCTCGCCCAGCTCCCCGCGCAGGAAGGTCTCGTACTCGATGCCGGCGCCCGCCGTGAACGCGGCCCGCGAGCGGTGCGCGGCCAGCCACACCAGCCGGACCGGGCTCGCGGTCTCCGGGGCGTACGACAGGTACTCGTGGATGCCGAACCCGAGCCGCCCGTTGTTCGCGACGAAGCACGGGTGTCCCTCGGCCATCCCGGTCTCGATCGCCTGGAACCCGCCCGTGACCAGCTCCGCGGAGGTGACGCGGGGCTTGGTCAGCTTGTAGCAGGTGCCGGAGAGAGTGGAGGAGATCTCCTCCAGGTAGACCGGCAGGATCTCGTCGCTGAGACCGAGCGAGCCCCGCATCTCGATGAAGAAGTCCAGGGCAGCGAGCGGAAGTTGCTCCCCGTCACGGTGCCGGGTGATCGACTCGGGGGCGACCTGCCAGTGGTCGAGGGCGCGGCGGACGGCGCGGAAGCGGTAGGCGGTGAGCCCGTCGTCGCTGCGGACGACGTACTCCTCACCGTCGGCCTCGGGGGTGATCAGACACTCGTGCGCGAACTCGGCGAGCGCCTTGCGGATCAGCTGTCGGTTGGCGGTGGCCCAGCGCTCGGGGGAGAGATGGGCCACGGCGTCGGCGAGGCTCATGCGGCCACCTCCGTCGCCGTCGTCGCCGCGAGGAACCGCTCACGCGTGCAGAAGCTCAACAACGCCACTTTCTCCGGCTTCCGTATCGTCCGTTCGGGCACGAACCCGACGGCCTCGTTCAGTGCGTGCACGGCCGTGTTGGCCACATCCGGCTCGACGACGACCCGGGCCACGGCCGGATCCTCGAAGAGCCGGGCCATGACGGCGGTGATGACGGCCCGGGTGAACCCGTGCACGGGCGTGTCGGTCGCCGGCGTGAGGAAGTGCATCCCGACGTCCCCGGGCAACGGCTCGTACAGACCGACCAGTTCACGCCGCGCCGGGTCGTAGTACTCCATGAGAAAGGCGGGCTCGCCGTCGCGCAGCCCGAGCAGCGCGTGGTGGTGCTCGTCGGCGGCGATCTCCATGTACGCCCGCTCGACGTCGACGAGCGTCGCGTCCTGCATCATCCAGAAGGCGGCCTTGGGGTGGGTGACCCAGGGGTGCAGGAGCTCGGCGTCCTTGAGGGGGTCGACGGTACGGAAGTCGAAGTCGGGCGTCATGCGGCGAACTCCTGGAAGGCGATGGACTTCTCGACCGGGTAGTACTCGGCGCCGAGCAGCTCGCGGATGATGCAGCTGTTGCGGTACGCGCCCATGCCCAGGTCGGGGCTGGTGATGCTGTGGGTGTGGACGCCGGCGTTCTGGAGGAAGACGCCGCGGCCGGTGGTGTCGACGGCGTAGTTGCGGGCGACGTCGAAGCGGCCGTGGCCGTCGAAGCGGAGCCGGTCGCGCACGGGGGCGAGGAAGGCGGGCGGCGTGTAGTGGTAGCCGGTGGCCAGCACCAGGCCCTCGGAGCGGATCTCGAAGTCCTTGCCCTGCTCGTCCTGGCGGAAGCCGAGGGTGTACCCGCCGTCCTCGTGACGGGCGCTGTTCAGCGAGGAGTTGGTGAGCAGCCGGGTCGGAACCGGGCGGTCGCCGCTCGCCACGTTCTTCTGGTAGAGCAGATCGAAGATCGAGTCGATCAGGTCCGAGTTGATGCCCTTGAACAGCCCCTTCTGCTGCTTCTCCAGCCGGTAGCGGGTCTCCTCGGGCAGTGCGCGGAAGTAGTCGATGTAGTCCGGAGACGTCATCTCCAGGGTCAGTTTGGTGTACTCCAGCGGGAAGAAGCGCGGGGAGCGGGTGACCCAGTTCAGCTCGTAGCCGTGTACGTCGATCTCGGCGAGCAGCTCGTGGTAGATCTCGGCGGCGCTCTGGCCGCTGCCGACGATGGTGATGGACTTCTTCTTCTGCAGCTCCGCCTTGCGGTGCATGTACCGCGCGTTGTGCAGGAAGTCACCGCCGAGGCCCCGGCAGGCCTCGGGGAGGTACGGGGTGGTCCCGGTGCCGAGGACGAGGTGCCGGGCGTGGAACGTCTCGCCGCCCTCGGTGTGGACGACGTAGACCCCGTCCTTGCCGTCTCCCTCCTCGTACGTCACCTCGGTGACCGTCGTGCCGAACCGGACGCTGCTCAGCCGCCCCGCCGCCCAGCGGCAGTAGTCGTCGTACTCGACCCGCAGGGGATAGAAGTTCTCGCGGATGTAGAACGGGTACAGCCTGCCCTTCTCCTTCAGGTAGTTGAGGAAGGAGTACGGCGAGGTCGGGTCGGCGAGGGTGACCAGGTCCGACATGAACGGCGTCTGGAGGTGGGCGCCGTCCAGGAACATCCCGGAGTGCCACTCGAAGTCCGGCTTGGACTCCAGGAAGACGCCGTCCAGTTCGGCGATCGGCTCGGTCAGAGCGGCCAGACCGAGGTTGAAGGGGCCGAGCCCGACACCGACGAAGTCATGGATGCGGCGGGCTTCAGGAAGCGCGGTCAAGGGACTCTCCCAGGTACTGCTCGGCGTGGCCGGCGATCAGGTCGAGGACGGCGGCGATGTCGGCCGTGGTCGTCTCGGGGTTGAGCAGGGTGAACTTCAGGTAGTGGCGGCCGCCCACCTTGGTGCCCGCGACGACGGCGTCACCGGAGGCGAACAGGGCCTTGCGGGCGTAGAGGTTGGCGCGGTCGATCTCGGCCGGGTCGGTGACGGCGGCCGGGACGTAGCGGAAGACGAGGGTGGAGAGCGCGGGCGCGACGACGACGTCGAAACGGGGGTCGGCGGCCAGCAGCTCCCAGCCCTGCTCCGCCAGGTCGCAGACCTCGTCGAAGAGTTCGCCGATGCCGTCGGCGCCCATCACCCGCAGCGTCATCCACAGCTTGAGCGCGTCGAAACGGCGGGTGGTCTGCAGGGACTTGTCCACCTGGTTGGGTATGCGCTCCTGCACCATGCGGCGCGGGTTGAGGTACTCCGCGTGGTAGGTGGCGTGGCGCAGGGTGGCCGCGTCCCGCACCAGGAGGGCGGACGAACTCACCGGCTGGAAGAAGGACTTGTGGTAGTCCACGGTGACGGAGTCGGCACGCTCGATGCCGTCGATGCGGTCCCGGTGCTTGCGGGAGGCGAGCAGTCCGCAGCCGTAGGCCGCGTCGACGTGCAGCCAGGTGCCGAACTGCGCGCACAGCTCGGCTGTTTGGGGCAGCGGGTCGATGGAGCCGAAGTCGGTGGTGCCGGCGGTGGCGACGACGGCCATGGGGACGAGGCCGTCCCGCACGCAGCGCTCCAGCTCGCGGGCGAGGGCCACGGTCTGCATCCGCTTGTCGTGGTCGACGGGTATGGAGACCACCGCGTCCGGGCCGAGGCCCAGCAGTTTCGCGGACTTCTGCACGCTGAAGTGGCTGACCTCGGAGGCGAAGATCCGCAGCGTGGAGGCGGAGCCGGTCTTGGCCTCCTCGCGTGCCAGCAGCAGCGCCTGGAGGTTGGACTGGGTGCCGCCGGAGGTGAACACGCCGTCGGCGGCGGGGCCGAGGCCGATCCGCCGGGCCGTCCAGTCGATGAGCCTGCGCTCGATCAGGGTGCCGCCGGCCGACTGGTCCCAGGTGTCGAGGGAGGAGTTGACGGCGGAGAGCACGGCCTCGCCGAGCACCGCCGGGATGACGACCGGGCAGTTGAGGTGGGCGAGGTAGCGGGGGTGGTGGAAGTACACCGCGTCGCGCAGGTACACCTCCTCCAGCTCGTCCAGGACGGCGGTGGCGCTGCCGAGCGGGCGGTCCAGGTCGATGGCGTCGACGCGGGGGGCGAGGGCGTCCGCGGTGACGCCGGTGAACGGCCGGTCGGTGGTGGCGAGTTTGGCCGCCACCCGCTCGACTCCTTCGGTCACGGAGCTGCGGTAGTGCTCCGCGGTGAGGCCATTGAGCAGGTGCGAGCGCATGTGGGGGTCCTCCGAGGGGTGATCGAACTTAGGTAAGGCTAACCTAACTTCTTGAAATCGGGGCATGCCTCACCCGTGATCACTGTCACGGGCGGTGCGGGGTGGCGCGGTGCCTACTCGGCGGCCCGCAACTGCTCTTCGGTCATCCCCTGCCGCCAGTACCCGACGAAGGTCACCCGCCGCCGGTCGACCCCGCCCTCCCCGACGAAGTACCGCCGCAGCGCCTTGACATGACCGGACTCGCCCGCGAGCCACACGTACGTCCGCTCGCCGCAGGGGAGGGCCGCGGCCCGTACGGCGTCGACGGCCATGGGGGTCCCGTCGTGCCGTACGAGCCACGTGATCTCCGCGTCCGCCTCGGTGCGCACGTCCTGGATGTCACCGGCGTCCGGCACCTCCAGCCAGGCCCGGACGCGGGTGCCGGCCGGGAGGGATTCGAGGATCGCGGTCGCGGCGGGTACGGCGGTCCCGTCGCCCCACAGCACGACGAGGTCGGTGTCGGCGGGCGGCCGGAAGCGGATCGCGCGGTTGTCGGCGAGGACCGGGCCGAGCACCAGGGCCCGGTCGCCGGCGCGGGCGCGGGCGGCCCAGCGGGAGGCGGGGCCCGCCGGGGTGTGCAGGGCGAAGTCGATGTCGATCTCGTCGGGGTCCCGGCGCAGGGCCCGCAGGGTGTACGAGCGCATCACGGCCCGTACGTCGTCCGGCAGTTCACGCCAGGCCTGCCACCAGCTGTCCCCCAGATCCAGGGGTACGACGGGCTCCGGCTGGCCGGGATGCGGCAGGAAGAGGGAGAGGGACTGGTCCCGCCCCTCGGAGTGGAAAGCGTGCAGATCGCTCCCGCCGAAGGTGACACGGACGAGCGACGGCCCGAGCCGCCGGGTCCGTACGACGTGCAGGGCGAAGAAACGGAACGGGGCGGCTACGGCCGTCGTCATAAGGGGCTCCTCAGCTGACCTTCTTGGCCTTCTCCAGTGCCTCGGCGAGCGTGGTGAGCAGCGGCACGCACTTGTCGTAGGACAGGATCGGCTCGGGGGAACGGGAGATGACCTGGCCCGCCTTCACCGCGGGCAGCTTCTTCCAGGTCGGCTTGGTGATGGCGGCCGGCTGGAGCGCCGAGGAGCGGTCGTCCATCATGATGATGTCGGCCTGGTACTTGTCGACGTTCTCCCAGCTCAGCGACTCGAACCAGCCGCCGGTCGCCTTCTTCGCGCTCTCCGGCGGCTCGACGAAGTTCACGCCCAGGGTCTTGAAGTACTCCAGGTCGACGGAGAGGTGGGTGCCGGAGACGTAGAAGAGCGGGTCGCTCGCGGAGCCGGCCAGCACCTTGATGTCGGGCCTGGCCTTGGCGGCGGAGCGCAGCCGGGTCGCGGCGGCCTCGAACCGCTTCCTGGCGTCGGTCACCGTGGCGGCCTTCATGTCACCGCCGAGCGACGCGGCCAACTCCCACATGCGCTCGAGGGACTTGGTCAGCTGGCGGTCGTAGACGGAGACGGCGACGCTGGGGGCCAGCTGGGCGATCTTCTTCTTGGACTCCTCGGGGACGTACCAGAGGGTGCCGGCGCTGTCGAACGTCGTGGAGATCAGCACGTCGGGTGCGAGCGAGGCGTACTTCTCGATGTTGAACTGGCCCCAGGCGTTGCCGAGGACGGTCACCTTGCTGACGTCCATGTCGCCGGCCTGGACGTCGGCCTTGCCGTCCTTGGCCGTGGTCGGTCCGAAGACGCCCTTGACCTGGACGCCGTAGTCGTGGAGCGCGGCGCCGACGCCGGTGAACGCGACGATGTCCGCGGGGACCTTGTCCAGCTTCACGGTCGTGCCGCGGTCGTCCTTGAACGACCAGGGCCCGGACCTGCCTGCGGCCGTTCCCTTGCCGGAGCCACTGTCTTTCCCCTTGTCGCCCCCGCAGGCGGTGAGCGCGGCACCGAGTCCGATGGCGCCGCCCACGGCGAGGATTCCGCGGCGGGTGAGGTGGGTGGCACGGGCAAGGGGCATGGATACGACTGCTTTCGAACGGGGCGAGGCGCCCGCCGGACAGGTTCGAAGATAGGTTAGCCTAACCTCACTCGACGTCCAGGGGGTGGGGGCGCCTCGGCGGTGCGTCAGCAGCGGGATCGTTCGGTACGGCACTGCGGCGCGGGAAGGGTCCGGCCGTGGGGCCCCGCCTGTCCGTCACGGGGAGAAACGGACGGGCGGGCAGTTCGGCCGACGACGCCGGGCGCATCCTTCTTCAACGTCGGCGCGACAACGACATGTGGGCGCTTCCTGGAGGTGCGATGCACATCGGGGAGTCGTTGCCGGACTGCGCGATCCGGGAGACCCGCGAGGAGACCGGGTTCGACGTCGAAACCGTCGGCATCGTAGGCACGTACACCAACCCGCACCACGTCTTTGCCTACGACGACGGCGAGGTACGGCAGGCCCCGCGAAGTCGGCGCGCTCCCGATGGTCTCCGGCATCCGAAAGCGCGTGAACGACTGGTGCGACGGCAACATGCCCGCTGCCCGTTGGGCGTGCGGCGCGACACGACGGTTCTGCGTGGGCGGCTTCGGTCTCACTCGTGCCCTCAACCGGGCCCAGGGTGATGCGCGACGTCGGCCTTCAACGCCACCAGCACGTTCTGAAAGCCGACGCCGCGCGACGTCTCAGCTCACCTTGATGGTGACCTTCCACGGCGTGACGGCACGGGGGCACGTGTGCCCGGGGCCGGCGTGGCACTGCCGCACGGCGGTGATGGTGCTGGTGCCCGGGCCGTCCGCGTGGACGACCGCGTATGCGTCACCGGCCGGTGTCGTGCCGCTGACAGTCCGAGTCAGGCCGTGGGCGTCGCGGGTGCTCGGCATGCTCCACGTGTACGTCAGGCCCCGCTCGCGGGAGGCCTTCAGGCGGATCTCGGTGTCGTCACCGACCGACCGGGCCACGCTCTGGCCGTTGTCGGAGTCGGTGAGGACGAGACGGTCGGCCCGAGCGGAGTGCGGCGCGGCGGACGCGGCCGGGGTGACCAGCGTGGCGGTCACCATCAGTCCCAACGTCAATCCGGTCGCGTACTTCGTGGCTTTCACGGTTACCTCCAGGCAGATGACGGACGCGCTGATCAACGTCCCGCACGCCCGTCACGCAATGCCCTGCCCCGGGAGGACCACCTGATTCGCCGAACAGCACCCCCGTACCCCTCTTCAGCTCACCAGCCCCAACTCCCGTGCGATCAGCATCCGCTGGACCTCGCTCGTGCCCTCGCCGATCTCCAGGATCTTGGAGTCCCGCCACATACGGGCCACCGGGTACTCGTTCATGAAGCCGTAGCCGCCGTGGATCTGGGTCGCGTCGCGCGCGTTGTCCACCGCGACGGTGGAGGAGTAGAGCTTGGCCAGGGCCGCCTCCTTCTTGAAGGGCTCCCCGGCGACCAGGCGGCTCGCCGCGTCGCGCCAGGACAGGCGGGCCGTGTGGGCCTTCATCTCCATGTCGGCGATCTTGAACTGGATCGCCTGGTTGGCGCCGATCGGGCGGCCGAACGCCTCGCGCTCCTTCGCGTACTTCACCGACTCGTCCACACAGCCCTGCGCCAGGCCCGTCGCGAGCGCCGCGATGGCGATACGGCCCTCGTCCAGGATGCGCAGGAACTGGGCGTAGCCCCGGCCCTCCTCGCCCAGCAGGTTGGCCGCCGGGACGCGGACGTCCGAGAAGGACAGCTCACGGGTGTCCGAGGCGTTCCAGCCGACCTTCGAGTACGGCGCCGCCACCGTGAAGCCGGGGGTGCCGGACGGGACGATGATCGAGGAGATGAGGGGCTTGCCGTCCGGTTTGCGGCCCGTCACCGCCGTCACCGTCACCAAGGCCGTGATGTCCGTACCGGAGTTGGTGATGAAGCACTTCGTGCCGTTGATCACCCATTCGTTCGTGTCCGGGTCGAGGCGCGCCGTCGTCCGGGTCGCGCCCGCGTCGCTGCCGCCGTCCGGCTCCGTCAGGCCGAAGGCGCCCAGAGCCTCGCCCGCGCACAGCCGGGGGAGCCACTCGCGCTTCTGCTCCTCCGTGCCGAACAGGTGCAGCGGCATCGCGCCCAGCGAGACGCCCGCCTCCAGGGTGATGGCCACGGAGGAGTCGACCCGCGCCAACTCCTCCAGCGCGATGCCGAGGGCCAGGTAGTCGCCGCCCATGCCGCCGTACTCCTCCGGGAACGGCAGCCCGAACAGGCCCATGCGGCCCATCTCGCGGACGATCTCGTACGGGAACTCGTGCCGCTCGTAGAAGTCGCCGATCTTCGGCGCCACCACGTCGTGCGCGAACTCCTCGACCGTACGGCGGAGTTCCTCCAGCTCGGGGCTGAGACGGTGGTCCATGCTGATCACTGGTCCTTGTGGGAGAGAGCGCGGACGGTACGGGACGGGCTGGGCCGGCCCAGTTGTTCGGCCATCCACACGCTCGTGGCGGTGAGACGGCCGAGGTCGACCCCGGTCTCGATGCCGAGGCCGCGCAGCATCCAGACGAGGTCCTCGGTCGCGAGGTTGCCGGTGGCCGACTTGGCGTACGGGCAGCCGCCGAGCCCGCCGGCGGAGGCGTCGACCGTGGTCACCCCGTGCTCCAGGGCCGCGTAGGTGTTGGCGAGCGCCTGGCCGTAGGTGTCGTGGAAGTGCACGCCGATCGTGTTCGTCGGCACGCCCTCCTCGTTCAGCAGGGAGAGCAGTTCGAGGACATGGCCAGGGGTGGCCACGCCGATCGTGTCGCCGAGGCTCAGCTCGTCGCAGCCCATGTCCCTCAGGGCGGTGCAGACGCGGGCCACCTGGTGCAGCGGGACCGCTCCCTCCCACGGGTCGCCGAAGCACATGGACACATAGCCGCGTACGTGCACGCCCTCGTCCTTCGCCCGGCGCACCACCGGCGCGAACACGGCCAGCGACTCGTCCAGTGAGCGGTTGAGGTTGGCCTTCGCGAAGGACTCGGTGGCGCTCGCGAACACCGCGATCCGCTCGGCGCCGAGGGCCAGGGCCCGCTCCAGACCGCGCTGGTTGGGGACCAGCACCGGGAGCTCCACCCCCGGGACGTCCTTGACCAGCGGGAACAGCTGCTCGGCGTCGGCCAGTTGAGGCACCCACTTGGGGTGCACGAAGCTCGTCGCCTCGATCGTCGTCAGGCCCGCGTCGGCGAGCCGGCGGACGAACTCCGCCTTCACCTCGGTCGGCACGGCCGCCTTCTCGTTCTGCAGCCCGTCGCGCGCCCCGACCTCGTGGATCCGGACCCGCGCGGGCAGGTCGGTGGCCGGTACGACCATGGGCAGACCTTCGGCGGTCACTGCGCCACCTCCCCGTTCTCCTCGCGGTTCTCCTCGTGCGGTGCGATCACCGCGAGCACCTGGTCCATGGCGACCGTCGTGCCCGGCGTCACGTCCAGCTCGGCGACCGTGCCCGCGTGCGGGGCGGAGATGACGTGCTCCATCTTCATCGCCTCCACCACCAGCAGGCTCTGTCCGGCCGCGACCTCGTCGCCGACGGCGACCTTCACCACCGTCACCGTGCCCGGCATCGGGGCGGTCAGCGAGTCGGCGCCCGCGTGCGCGGCCCCGCTCAGGGACGCGGCGACCGGGTCGTGGTCGCGCACCTGCCAGGCGTCGCCGTCGCGCCCGACCCAGTCACCGGCCCGGTGGAAGGCGTGCCGGACGCCATCGAGGGTGACGGCGACCGTGTCGTCGGTGACCGTGGCCGTACCCCGGGGCGTGTACGCCACCGGGTCCTGCACTCTCAGATGGAAGACCGGCGGCTTCGGGGTGCCGCCCAGGCGCCAGCCGCTCGGCACCGAGAAGGGGTCGGTCCAGCCCTCGGCGCGGGGCTCCAGCGCTTGGGCACGCACGGCCGCCGCGGCCTCGTACACCTCCTCCGGCACCTGCGCGGGGACCAGTTCGTCCACCACCCGCTCGACGAGCCCCGTGTCCAGGTCGCCGGACACGACCGCGGGATGGGCCAGCAGCCGGCGCAGGAAGCCCGCGTTGGTCGGCACGCCCAGCGTGACCGTCCGCGCGAGGGCCGCCCGGAGCCGCGCCAGCGCCGTCGCGCGGTCGGGGCCGTGGGCGACGACCTTGGCCAGCATCGGGTCGTACAGGCTGCCCACCTCGGTGCCCTCGCTGAGCCCGGAGTCCGTGCGGACGCCGTCGCCCTGCGGTTCGTTCAGCAGCAGCACCGTGCCGCCGGAGGGGAGGAAGCCGCGGGCGGGGTCCTCGGCGCAGACACGGGCCTCGACCGCGTGGCCGGTCAGGGTGACGTCCGCCTGTGTGAAGCCGAGCCGCTCCCCGGCCGCCACCCGCAGCTGCCACTCCACCAGGTCGAGGCCGGTGACCAGTTCGGTGACCGGGTGCTCCACCTGGAGGCGGGTGTTCATCTCCATGAAGTAGTACGCGGCCGGATCGCCGCCCGGCACGATGAACTCCACCGTGCCCGCGCCCCGGTACCCGCAGGAGCGGGCCGCCTGCACGGCCGCCTCGCCCATCGACGCGCGCGTGGTCTCGTCGAGGAGCACGCTCGGCGCCTCCTCGACGACCTTCTGGTGCCGCCGCTGGAGCGAGCACTCGCGCTCGCCGAGGTGCACGACGTTCCCGTGGCCGTCGGCCAGCACCTGGATCTCGATGTGCCGGGGCCGGTCGACCCACCGCTCCACGAGCAGCGTGTCGTCACCGAAGGAGGCGCGGGCCTCGCGGCGGGCGGCGGCGATCTCCTCCTCCAGGACCGTCAGGTCCCGCACCAGGCGCATGCCCTTGCCGCCGCCGCCCGCGGACGGCTTCAGCAGCACGGGCGCGCCCAACGCGCGGGCGGCGTCGGCCAGTTCGGGATCACGGCCGCCGGGCACCACCGGCACCCCGGCGGCCTGCACCGTCTCCTTGGCGCGGATCTTGTCGCCCATGAGCGCGATCGCGTCCGCGGACGGGCCGATGAACACCAGCCCCGCCTCGTCGCACGCGCGCGCGAAGGCGGCGTTCTCGGCGAGGAAGCCGTACCCCGGGTGCACGGCCTGCGCGCCCGTGCGGGCGGCCGCCTCCAGCAGCCGCTCCGCCGACAGATAGCTCTCGGCCGCCGGCGCCGGGCCGATCCGTACCGCCGTGTCGGCCTCCCGGACATGCCGCGCGTCCGCGTCGGCGTCGGAGAAGACCGCCACCGAGCGCACGCCCAGCGAGCGGAGCGTACGGATGACGCGTACGGCGATCTCGCCCCGGTTGGCGACCAGCACTGTGTCGAACACGGTTCCCCTCCTCACATCCGGAAGACGCCGAACTGGGGGTCTCCCAGAGGCGCGTTGCCACAGGCCGTCAGCGCGAGACCGAGCACCTGACGGGTCTCCAGCGGGTCGATCACGCCGTCGTCCCAGAGGCGGGCGGTGGCGTAGTAGGCGTTGCCCTGGCGCTCGTACTGCGCTCGGATCGGCGCCTTGAAGGCGTCCTCGTCCTCGGCGGGCCACTGCTCGCCGCGCGCCTCCAGCTGGTCGCGCTTGACGGTCGCGAGGACGGAGGCGGCCTGCTCGCCGCCCATGACGGAGATCTTGGCGTTCGGCCACATCCACAGGAAGCGGGGGGAGTAGGCCCGGCCGCACATCGAGTAGTTGCCCGCGCCGTACGAACCGCCGACCACCACCGTCAGCTTCGGCACGCGCGTGCAGGCCACGGCCGTCACCATCTTGGCGCCGTGCTTGGCGATACCGCCCGCCTCGTAGTCCTTGCCGACCATGAACCCCGAGATGTTCTGGAGGAACACCAGGGGGATCCCGCGCTGGTCGCACAGCTCGATGAAGTGGGCGCCCTTCTGCGCGGACTCGGAGAAGAGGATGCCGTTGTTGGCGACGATCCCGACCGGATGGCCGTGGATGCGCGCGAAGCCGGTGACGAGCGTCTGCCCGAACTCGCTCTTGAACTCGGCGAACCGGGAGCCGTCCGTGATGCGCGCGATGATCTCGCGCACGTCGTAGGGGGTACGGGAGTCGACCGGGACCGCGCCGTACAGCCCGTAGGGGTCGGCCTTGGGCTCGACGACCGGGGTGACGTCCCAGGGCAGGGAGCGCCGGGCGGGCAGCGTGGCGACGATGTTCCGCACGATCCTGAGCGCGTGCGCGTCGTCCTCGGCGAGGTGGTCGGTGACGCCGGAGATCCGGGAGTGGACCTCGCCGCCGCCCAGCTCCTCGGCCGTGACGACCTCGCCGGTGGCGGCCTTCACCAGCGGGGGTCCGCCGAGGAAGATCGTCCCCTGGTCGCGGACGATCACCGCCTCGTCGCTCATCGCGGGGACGTACGCCCCGCCCGCCGTGCAGGACCCGAGGACGGCCGCGATCTGCGGGATCCCGGCCCCGGACATCCGTGCCTGGTTGTAGAAGATCCGCCCGAAGTGCTCGCGGTCCGGGAACACCTCGTCCTGCATCGGCAGGAAGGCGCCGCCGGAGTCCACGAGGTAGACGCACGGCAGCCGGTTGTCGAGGGCCACCTCCTGGGCGCGCAGGTGCTTCTTCACGGTCATCGGGTAGTAGGTGCCGCCCTTGACCGTGGCGTCGTTGGCGACGATCACGCACTCGCGCCCGCTGACCCGCCCGATCCCGGCGATCACGCCGGCGGCCGGGGCCGCGCCGTCGTACATCCCCTCGGCCGCGAGCGGGGCCAGCTCCAGGAACGGCGAGCCCGCGTCGAGCAGCGTGTCCACCCGGTCCCTGGGCAGCAGCTTGCCGCGCGCGGTGTGCCGGGCGCGGGCCTTCTCGCCGCCGCCGAGCGCCGCCGCGGCCAGCTTGCCGCGCAGCTCCTCGACGAGCGAGAGATGGGCTTGTTCATTGGCCCGCCAGGCCTCCGACGCGGGATCTGCCGCGCTCTGGAGCTCCGGTGCCTCCTGCATCCTGCGGTCCCCTCACCGGTGATCGAATCCGTGGATCACGTGTTAATGAGCGTTAACCATTTCCTTCAGGTTAACGACCGCTAACCTCGCTGTCTAGAATTACCTGCATGGTCACCAGAACCGACGCCCCCACCCGGCGCGAGCAGATCCTGAAGGAGGCCGCCCGGCTCTTCGCCGAGCGCGGTTTCCACGGCGTCGGGGTGGACGAGATAGGCGCCGCCGTCGGCATCAGCGGCCCCGGCCTGTACCGCCACTTCCCGGGCAAGGACGCGATGCTCGCCGAGCTGCTGGTGGGCATCAGCGGCCAGCTGCTGACGGGGGCCAAGCGGCGCCTCGCGGAGGCCGACGGGTCCACCGGTGCGCGGGCCGTCCTCGACTCGCTCATCGAGGGCCACATCGACTTCGCCCTGGACGACCGCCCGCTGATCACCCTGCACGACCGCGAGCTGGACCGGCTGCGCGACAGCGACCGCAAGCTGGTGCGCCAGCTCCAGCGGCAGTACGTCGAGCTGTGGGTGGAGGTGGTCCGCGAGGTGTACCCGGCGCTGACCGAGCCCGCCGCCCGCTCCGCCGTCCACTCGGTCTTCGGCCTGCTCAACTCCACCCCCCACCTCGGCCGCGCCGGCACCCTGCCCGGCCGCGGCACGACGGCCACCCTGCTGCACCGAATGGCCTGCGGGGCGTTCGAGGCGGCGGGCGTCGCCGAGGAGTGACGTGCATCTCTGGACGCGGTCGCCTACTGGCCGGTATCTTCGGGTCTGAGCAAGCGCTTAGACAGCCGATATGCCGAGGTACGTGGAGGTAACCGTGCGCCGTACGGTGTTCAACGAGGATCACGAGGCGTTCCGGGAGACCCTCCGCGCCTTCATCGAGGCCGAGGTCGTCCCGGTCTACGACGAGTGGTTCGCCGCGGGCCAGGCGCCGCGCGACTTCTACTACAAGCTCGCCGAGCTCGGTGTCTTCGGCATCCGCGTCGACGAGGAGTACGGCGGCGCCGGCATCGACTCGTACAAGTTCGAGGCCGTCCTGTACGAGGAGACCGCCCGCGCGGGTGTCTCCTTCGGCGGTTCCGGTGTGCACGTGCTGCTCGGCCTGCCCTACATCAAGCTGCTCGCCACCGACGAGCAGAAGAAGCGCTACCTGCCGAAGTTCGTCTCCGGCGAGGAGATGTGGGCCATCGCGATGACCGAGCCGGGCACCGGCTCCGACCTCGCGGGCATGAAGACCACCGCCAGGCTCAGCGAGGACGGCACCCACTACGTCCTCAACGGCGCCAAGACCTTCATCACCGGCGGTGTGCACGCCGACCGCATGATCGTCTGCGCCCGCACCTCCGCCCCGACCAAGGAGGACCGCCGGCACGGCATCTCCCTCTTCGTCGTGGACACGAAGGCGGAGGGGTACTCCGTCGGCCGCAAGCTCGACAAGCTGGGGCTGAAGACCTCGGACACCGCCGAGCTGGCCTTCGTCGACGTCAAGGTGCCCGTCGAGGACCTCCTCGGCGAGGAGAACAAGGGCTTCTACTACCTCGGCCACAACCTCGCCTCCGAGCGCTGGGGCATCGCCTTCGGCGCCTACGCGCAGGCCAAGGCCGCCGTGCGGTTCGCCAAGCAGTACGTCCAGGAGCGCGTCGTCTTCGGGCAGCCCGTCGCCGCCTTCCAGAACACCAAGTTCGAGCTGGCCGCCTGCCAGGCCGAGGTGGACGCCGCCGAGGCCGTCGCCGACCGCGCCACCGAGGCCCTCGACGCCGGCGAGCTGACCCCCGCCGAGGCCGCCTCCGCGAAGCTGTTCTGCACCGAGGTCGCCCACCGCGTGATCGACCGCTGCCTCCAGCTGCACGGCGGCTACGGCTTCATGAACGAGTACCCGATCGCCCGCCTGTACGCGGACAACCGCGTCAACCGCATCTACGGCGGCACCAGCGAGATCATGAAGTCCATCATCGCCAAGGACATGGGCCTGTAAGGGCCGTGCGACCGGGCGACCATGAGTGGCCGGTACAACTGACGCCATGAGCCAGGCACTTCAGGACCTCCTCGATCTGCTC
Organism: Streptomyces sp. MUSC 14; assembly: GCF_001866675.1. Lineage (NCBI taxonomy): Bacteria > Bacillati > Actinomycetota > Actinomycetes > Kitasatosporales > Streptomycetaceae > Streptomyces > Streptomyces sp. MUSC 14. The sequence continues at coordinate 102,671 of NZ_MLYN01000019.1, read as the reverse complement.
GACCTGGAGCAGATCGAGGAGGACATCTTCCGCGGCCAGTCCCGCTCCGCCGTCGTACCCCGCGTCTTCGGCGGGCAGGTCGCGGCGCAGGCGCTGGTCGCCGCCGGGCGGACGGTCCCCGCGGACCGGCCCGCCCACTCCCTCCACGCGTACTTCCTGCGCCCGGGCGACCCCGGCGCGCCGATCGTCTACACCGTGGACCGCATCCGCGACGGCCGCTCCTTCACCACGCGCCGTGTCGTCGCCGTCCAGCACGGCAAGCCGATCTTCCACCTCTCCGCCTCCTTCCAGGTGGACGAGGAGGGGCTCGACCACCAGACGCCGATGCCGCCCGCCCCGGACCCGGCGACCCTGCCCACCTCCCAGGAGCGGCTGCGCGGCTACGGCCACCTCGACCCGGCCGTCGTCGAGAAGTTCATCGAGGCCCGGGAAGCGGTCGACCTGCGCTACGTCGAGGAGCCGCCGTACGGCCAGTTCGGCGCACCGCGCGAGCCGCACTCCCAGGTGTGGTTCCGCACCAACGGCAAGCTCGACGACGACCCGCTGCTCCATGTCGTCCTCGCCACCTACGTCTCCGACATGACCCTCCTCGACTCCGTGCTGCTCGCGCACGGCCGGGGCGGCTGGGCCGTCGGGGACGTCGTGGGCGCCTCCCTGGACCACGCGATGTGGTTCCACCGGCCCTTCCGCGCCGACGAGTGGCTGCTGTACGACCAGGAGTCGCCGTCCGCGCACGGCGGCCGGGGTCTCGGCCAGGCCCGGATCTACACGCAGGACGGGCAACTCGCCATCACCGTCATCCAGGAGGGCGTGGTCCGCGTCCCGCGTGCCTGATACGTCCCGAGATGCCGGATGGCGGACGGGCCACTACGCTCATTCAGTGAAGCCGCAGTACACGGCGTGACCGACCGGACACGATTCGTGCAAGCGGAACGTGTGATGCCGGAGGTCGCGGCCGTGTGGCCAACCTCTGCGGTGACACCTGAAGAGCGCGCCGTGCCTTCCCCCTCCGTGAGCGCGGCGCCCGACCATCCGACCCGTCCCTCTTCTCCCCTGGGAGGCGCGGCAGATGATGGAAACGAAAGGGTACAACCCATGCGAGCACAGCGCATCAAGCGTTATGTCGTGCTGTCCACCGCCGGCCTGATGCTGGCGGGCGGAGCCTCGATCGGCGCGGCCGGCACCGCTGCGGCGGCGCCCGAGGGCCACCGCGGCGGCCACCACCGGCACCACGAATGCGGCTGCGGCGGCGGCCACCACCGGCACGGCGGCCGTCACCACGGCGGACACCGCGGCCGCAACGGCGGTGGCGGCGACCGCAACGGCGGTGGCGACAACGGTCGCGGCGGTGACAACGGACGCGGTGGCGGCGACAACGGCCGTGACGGCGGCGGCGGTGGCGGCGGCCGCTGACCACTGACGCAGACAGCGCCTTCACTGTGCGGCTCCGCGCGCGAGGAGCCGCACAGTGCTGTTCTCCGGTGCTGTCAGTCCGTCAGAAGCCCTGATCCGGCCAGCAGATAGGCCGTCAGCGGGTCGTAGTGGCGCGGGCTCAGCACATGGTCGTCCAGCGGTACGACGGCCTGGAGGGTGCCCTCGGACTCGGCGAGGAACAACGCCGGGTCGTTGCAGTCGGCGTACCCGACGGAGTCGACACCGTGCTGCCCGGCGTACCCGGCCCACCCGTGGTCGGCGACGACGAGATCGGGCAGCGGACGCCCCTCGCGCTCAAGTCCCGTCAGAATGGCCCGCATCGGCTCCCCGGAGTGGGTGTGCCACAGCGTCGCCCCGTGCTCCAGCACCGCCACGTCCGCGAACTGCATGACGTACCCCTCGTCCGTCTGCAGCCCGTCGGGGATGACCACGATCTCGCAGCCTGCGGCGCGCAGCGCGGCGGCCGTGGCCCGGTGCACGTCCAGCAGGCCGCCCGGGTGACCGGTCGCGAACAGCACCCGCTGCCGCCCCTCGGCCGCCTTGCGCAGCCGCGCCGCCATCCGCTCCAGCCCGTCCACGGTCAGCTCGGGGTCGATGGTGTCCTGCCCGTACCGGTACTCGGGGTCGTCGTTGACACCCACCCGCTCGGCCATCACCGCGAGCACGTCCTGCTCGTCCGCCCAGCGCTCGCCCAGCTCCAGACCGAGCCAGTAGTGGCGGTCGCCGTTGGCCAGCTTGCGGTAGTGGGAGAGGTTGTTCTCGCGGGGCGTGGCGACGTCCCCCGCGATACGGGTCCTCACCAGGTGGTCGACGAGCTGGGTGCGGCTGGGTGTCCCGGATATCGGCATGCCTCCCATTGTGAGGCAGGGCGGGACGGGAGTCCCGGCCGTATCGGCTGCCGGACGGCCCGGGGGGGCGATTCCACGGACCTACCTCCTGGCGGAGGCCGACGACGCGTTCACCGGCACCGAGTCCCTGCGGCGGCGGGGTCACCGTGCCCCGGGTGCCGGACTGCGGCCACAACATCATGCTGGACAACCCGGAGGGGTTCGCGCGCGACCGCGGCCGCCCTGGCGTGAGTTCCTGCGCTAAGCGCTCCGCTGGAAGTGCCGCAACGTGCCGTCGGTCATCTGCGGGTCCGTCGTGGCTGGTCGCGCAGTTCCCCGCGCCCCTTCGGGGCGCCGCCGAACCGCACCGGACTTCGCCGAACCCGCTTAGCCCAGGTGCGTCGGCGCGAACATCCGCAGTACCGCCGGGAGGACGACCACCGACGGACCCGGAGTCGCCAGGGCCTTCGTCAGGTCCTCCGCCAGGGTCTGCGGGGTCGTACGGACGCCGGGTACGCCGAACGACTCCGCCAGGGCCACGTAGTCCGGCCGGGTCAGTTCCGTCGCCGTCGCCTGGCCGAAGGCGTCCGTCATGTACTCGCGCAGGATGCCGTAGCCGCCGTCGTCCACGATCAGCCAGGTGACCGGCAGGTCGTACTGGCGGGCCGTGGCCAGTTCCGCGATCGAGTACAGGGCGCCGCCGTCGCCCGAGACCGCCAGGACCGGGCGGGTCGGGTCGGCCGCCGCCGCGCCGAGGGCCGCGGGGAAGCCGTAGCCGAGGCCGCCGGCGCCCTGGGCCGAGTGCATCGTGTTGGGGCCCTGCGCGTCGAAGGCCGACCAGGCCCAGTAGGCCAGGATCGTCATGTCCCAGAACGACGGGGAGTCGGCGGGCAGGGCGCCGCGGACGGCCGCCAGTACCCGCTGTTCCAGACCGAGTTCCTGGGCCGCGATACGGGCGGCCACCCGGGCCAGCAGCTCCCGCACCCGCGTCGGCGCCGACGCGTCGTCGCGCTCCTCCACCGTCTCCAGCAGGGCCTGCAGGGCCAGGCGGGCGTCCGCGTGGATGCCGAGGGCCGGAACGTTGGACTCCAGCTTGCCGAGGTCGGCCTCGATCTGGATCACCCGGCCCCGGGGCCTGAACGTGTGGTAGTTCGAGGACAGTTCGCCGAGCCCCGAGCCCACGACCAGCAGGACGTCCGCGTCCTCCAGGAAGTCCGTCGTGTGCCGGTCCTCCAGCCAGGACTGGAGCGAGAGCGGGTGCTTCCAGGGGAACGCGCCCTTGCCGCCGAAGGTCGTCACGACCGGCGCGTCCAGCTTCTCGGCCAGCGCCCTCAGCTTGCCCGAGGCGTCCGCGCGCACCACCCCGCCGCCCGCGATGATCGCCGGGCGCCGCGCGTGCGACAGCAGGCCGGCGGCCACCGCCGTCAGTTCGGGGCGCGGGACCAGGTCGTCCGGCGTCGCGTCCATCGCCGTCACCACCGGCAGGGCGGTCGGTGCCAGCAGGACGTCCTGCGGGATCTCCACCCACACCGGGCCGTGCGGAGCCGTCAGCGCCGACTTCCAGGCCGCCGCGATCGCGGACGGGATCTGGGACTGCGTGCGGACCGTGTGGACGGACTTGACCACGCCCCGGAACGAGGCCGACTGGTCCGGGAGTTCGTGCAGATAGCCGTGGCGGCCGCCGCCCAGGCCGGCCGTCGGGATCTGGCTGCTGATCGCCAGGACGGGAGCCGAGGCCGCCGCCGCCTCCTGGAGCGCGGCGAGCGACGTCAGGGCGCCCGGCCCCGTCGAAAGCAGGAGCGGCGCGGCCTCGCCGGTGACACGGCCGTACGCGTCCGCCGCGAAGCCCGCGTTGTTCTCCACCCGCAGGCCCACGTACCGCAGCGACGAGCGGCGCAGCGCGTCGAACATGCCGAGCGCGTGCTGCCCGGGCAGGCCGAAGACCGTCGTCGCGCCGAGCCCGGACAGGGTCTCCACGACCAGGTCCCCGCCGCTTCGGCCGGGAGGGGGATTCAGCGCGGCCGCCGTCTGCCGATCGGTCGGGCGGAGTACCAGGTCGTGGTCGTGAGTCACTGCTCTCGGTCCCCTAGGAAGAATCAGGCGTTGCGGGCCGCCGCGATCTGGCGGCTCATGATGGTGGTCAGTTCGTAGGCCGTGTGGGAGGCCGCGACCGAGGTGATCTCGGCGTGGTCGTACGCCGGGGCCACCTCGACGACGTCCGCCGAGACCAGGTTGCACGACGCCAGGCCGCGCAGGATCTCCAGCAGCTCGCGCGAGGTCATGCCGCCCGCCTCCGGAGTGCCCGTGCCGGGGGCGTGGGCCGGGTCCAGGCAGTCGATGTCGATCGAGATGTACAGCGGGCGGTCGCCGATGCGCTGGCGCAGCTGGTCGGCGACCTCGTCGGCGCCGCGGCGGTAGACATCGGCGGACGTGACGATGCCGAAGCCCATCTTCTCGTCGTCCGTGAGGTCCTGCTTGCCGTACAGCGGGCCGCGCGTACCGACGTGGGACAGCGCCGAGGTGTCGAGGATGCCCTCCTCCACCGCGCGGCGGAACGGGGTGCCGTGCGTGTACTCGGCGCCGAAGTAGGTGTCCCAGGTGTCCAGGTGGGCGTCGAAGTGGAGCAGGGCCACCGGGCCGTGCTTCTTCGCCACCGACCGCAGCAGCGGCAGCGCGATGGTGTGGTCGCCGCCCAGCGTCATCAGTCGCGCGCCCGTGCCGAGGAGGTCGTCGGCCGCGGCCTCGATCGTCTCGACCGCCTCGTTGATGTTGAACGGGTTCACGGCGATGTCGCCGCCGTCCGCGACCTGGGCGAGCGCGAAGGGGGAGGCGTCCTGCGCCGGGTTGTACGGGCGCAGCAGCCGGGACGCCTCGCGGATGGCGTTGCCGCCGAAGCGGGCGCCCGGCCGGTACGAGACGCCGGAGTCGAACGGCACGCCCACGACGGCGACGTCGGCGGTGCCGACCTCGTCCAGGCGGGGCAGCCGGGCGAAGGTCGCGGGACCGGCGTAGCGCGGGACGCGGGAGGAGTCGACGGGGCCGCGGGGCGTCTCGTTGCTGCTCATGGTGAAATGCCTTCTTTCCTGCGCTTCGTCGCGCATGCACTGCTTGTCATACGACAGACGACTCTACTGGGGAGCCGCCGCTGCTGGTTCGGACGGGAGTTCGGGGGCGGACCGTCCCGCGAGGCGCTCGCGCCAGACGGCGAGGACGGCCGCGTCGGTGGGCCTGGTCGCCAGGGACACGACGACGTAGGCGGCGAGGGAGGAGAGCAGGCCGTAGTAGACGGGCTCGTTGGCGAGGATGCCGTACCCGGCCATCAGGCCGACGACCGCGAGGCCGCCGACGACCACCGAGGCCAGCGCGCCCTGCGCCGTGCCGCGCTTCCACAGCAGGCCGCCGAGGATGGGCACGAGCAGACCGGCGACGAGCAGGTTGTACGCCACGGTCAGCGCCTCGACCACGTCGTTCAGCGCGATCGCCGTGCCGATCGCCACCACGCCCATGATCAGGATGAAGGCGCGGTTGCCCCTGACCTCGTCGTGCTCCTCGGCGGAGGGCCTGACGGCGCCCTTCAGCCGCGCCCAGATGTCGTTGTTGGCGACCGTCGCGCAGGCGATCAGCGCGCCGGAGGACGTGGACATCACGGCGGCGAGGGCGGCGGCGAGCACCAATCCCCGCACGCCGACGGGGAGTTCGTCCTTGACGATGGTCGCGAAGGCGTCGTCCGGGCTGCCCAGCTTCGGGTACAGCACCTTGGCGGCCGTACCGATCACCGCACCGGCGAGGGCGTAGGCCAGACAGTAGGTGCCGGCGACCGTGCCGCCCCACCGGGCGGTCGTGTCGCTGCGGGCGGTGAACACCCGCTGCCAGATGTCCTGGCCGATCAGCATGCCGAACGTGTAGATCAGGACGTAGGTGAAGATCGTCTCGCCGCCGATGCCCAGCGGGTCGAAGTACGAGGTCGGCAGCTTTGCCTTCATCGCGCCGAAGCCGCCCGCCTTGACGACCGCGATGGGCAGCAGGAGCAGCAGCACGCCGATGGTCTTCACCACGAACTGGACCATGTCCGTCAGGGTGATCGACCACATGCCGCCGAGCGTGGAGTACGCGACCACGATCGTGCCGCCGATGACGATCGCGAGCGTCCGGTTCATGTCGAAGAGGACGTCGAAGATCGTGGCATAGGCGATCGTCGAGGTGACGGCCAGCATGAGGGTGTACGCCCACATGACGATGCCGGAGATCATGCCCGCCCGGCCGCCGTAGCGCAGGTCCAGCATCTCGGAGACGGTGTAGACCTTCAGGCGGGCGATGCGGGCGGAGAAGAAGACCGACAGCGCGAGCAGGCCGAGGCCGATGGTGAAGACCATCCAGGCGCCGGAGAGGCCGTACTGGTAGCCCAGTCCCACCCCGCCGATGGTGGACGCGCCGCCGAGGACGATCGCCGCCATGGTGCCGGAGTACATGGCCGGCCCGAGCCGGCGCCCCGCCACCAGGAACTCGCTCTTCGACCTGGCACGGCGCATGCCCCACCAGCCCATGGCCAGCATGCCGGCGAGATAGACGACGATCACTGTGTAGTCGACGGCCATGAGGCCCTCCTCCACTCGAAGTCGTACTGGGGGTCGCCGGCGGGTGACTCCCATCGACAGTAGGTGGCCGGAAAGCGACTGCGAAGTGTACGTTTCATCCATATGAACGGGGTGGGATGGAGGAAACGCACATCATGCCGGAGACGACCGCCCCAGCCGTCCCGCCGACCCCACCGGTCCCGCTCTCGGCCCTGCTCGCCCGCGAGGACCTGGGCCTGCGGCAGATCGCGGGCCCGGCGGATCCGTCGGCCGTGGTCCACTGGGCGCACACCTCGGAGATGGCCGACCCGTACCCGTATCTGCTGGGCGGCGAGCTGCTGCTGACGGCAGGGGTGCACGTCCCGGAGGCGGCGGGCTCGGGCACCTATTTCAACGACTACGTCGCCCGGATCGTCGAGGCGGGCGGCGCGGCCCTCGGCTTCGGCCTGGCGCCGGTGCACGACACGGTCCCGCGCGCGCTGGTCGCCGCCTGCGACCGGCACGGCCTCCCGCTCCTGGAGGTCCCGCCCCGGACCACGTTCTCCGGCGTGGCGCGGGCGGTGTGGCAGCTGATGGCGCAGGCCAGGCTGGCCGAGCTGCGGCGCGTCACCGAGGCGCAGCAGAGCCTCGCCTCCGCCGCCGCCCGCCCCGACCCGGTCCCCTCGGTGCTGCGCCAGCTGGCCCATCGGCTGACCGGCCACGCGGTGCTCCACGGCCCCGACGGCACGGCGGTCGCCGGCGCGGGCAGGGAGCCGGCGGCGGCGGTACGGCAGGCGCTGACGCACCTGGCGGAGGTGGTACGACCGGGCGGAACCGGCACCCCGGGCCCCACGTCGGCCACCGACACCCTGGGCGACACGCACCTGGCCGCCTACGCGCTGGGGACGGGTTTCGTCCTCGCCCTGGCGAGCACCCGGCGCGAGCCCGGCGACCACACCATCGCCTCCGTGGCCTCCGTGCTGCTGTCCCTGCTGACCGGTGAGCACCAGAGCGGCGCCGGTGCCGCCCGCTCCTCCGCCTTCGTCCGCCTGCTGCTCGGCGCGCGCCCGCAGGAGGTCGCGCCGCTGCTCGGGGAGAGCAGCTGGGTCGTCGTCCACGCCCGGCCGGAGGCACAACTCCCGGACGCCGTGGCCGCCTCGGCGCTCGGGGCGGCGCTGGGGTCGCCGCTGGTCGATCTCGCGCACGACGTCGTACGGGTGCTGGTGCCGGGCGGGCGGGAGCCGGCGGCGCAGCCCGGCTGGACGCTCGGGGTGAGCGCCGCCGTGACGCCGGACGCCTGGCCGGACGCCGACACCCAGGCGGCCCGCGCCCTGGCCCGGGCCCGCGCCACCCGCACCCCGCTGGTCCGGAACGGGACCCGGCCGGGCCTCGCGGACCTGCTGCCCCCCGCGGACGCCGCGTCCTACGCCCGCGCCCTCCTCGCCCCCCTCGCCGACCACCCGGCCCTCACCGAGACCCTGCGCAACTGGCTCGCCCTGCACGGCAGTTGGGACCGCACCGCGGTCGCCCTGGACGTCCACCGCAACACGGTCCGCCAACGCATCACCCGCTGCGCCACCCTGCTGGACACCGACCTGGACGACCCGGACGTCCGCATGGAGCTGTGGTTCGCGCTGCGGAACGGCTGACACGGCGCGGCGCGCCGAGGGGGCAAACCCCTTGGCGCGCCGCGCTGTTCGTGGACGGGAGTCTCTGCGTCAGCTCACGTCCGACGCGTCCAGGCGGTAGACCGTCGAGGTGTTGCTCTGCGAGGACGTACCCGACGTGGACTTGGACGAGGACTTGGCGGAGGACGTGGAGGAGCTCGCGTTCTTGCTGTACGCGCTCTCCTTCACCAGTGTGCCGTGCTTCTTCACCCAGGCCGTGACCTCGGAGGACACGCTGTTGGTGGCGCCGCCGGGGCCGCCGCCCATCATGCCGCCGCCGAGCTGGACGTAGTGCAGCTCGCCCTTCTTGACCAGCTCCTCCAGCTTGGCGACGGTCATCGCCTTGTCGGTGCCGGTGAAGCCCCACATGGAGATGACGGGCACCTTCGCGCTCAGCTCGATCGAGGCCGCGCTCTGCGAGTTGGAGACCGCGAGCAGCCAGGTGGCGCCGTCCCGGTGCTTCTTCAGGTAGGCGATGAGGTCGCTGTCCGCGCCGCCCATGCCGCCGCCCATGCCGCCCCGCATACGGCCGTTTCCGGTCGTACCCTCCGGGGCGCCACCGGCCTCGGCGCCAAGGCCGTTCGGGGGAGTGCCGCCCAGCTCGGCGTTGCCGCCGCCCGGCATGCCGCCGCCGGGCATCTCGCCGTTCGCCGAGCCGTCGGGGAAGCTGCCCCGTGCCTCCGTGTTCCGGCCGCCGCCCGGCATCTCGCCGCCGCCCGGGAAACCGCCCCGGCCGCGGCCCCCGCCCATGCCGCCGAAGCCGCTCCCCGTCGAGGGGCCGGCCGTCGGGTTCACGCCGTTCATGCCGCCGCCCGAGCTGGACGGCACCGACCAGGCGTACGCCGCCGGGCCCGCGAGCGCCGCGATCACGGCCGCCGTCACGGAGGCCGCCAGCAGCCGGGCGCGGCCCGCGGAGCGGGACAGGAGCAGGCCCACGATCGCCGCCGCCATCAGCACGCCCACCGTCGGCCACAGCCAGGTGTTCCAGCCGGACGCGCGGCGCAGCAGGACCACGGCCCAGACCGCCGTGGCCGCGAGAGCGGCCGGCAGGACCCACACCCAGCGCTTGTCGGCGCGGAAGGCGCGCAGCAGCAGTACGCCACCGCCGCCGCACAGCGCCGCGATGCCGGGCGCGAGGGCGGTCGTGTAGTACGGGTGCATCGTGCCCTCGGCGGTCGCGAAGGTGACGTAGTGCAGGACCGTCCAGCCGCCCCAGAGGACGAGCGCGGCCCGGGTGAGGTCGGTGCGCGGGGCGCGGCCGCGCAGGATCAGGCCCGAGACGAGGGCGATCAGCGCGAACGGGATCAGCCAGGAGATCTGGCCGCCGAGGATGTCGTTGAACATCCGGCCGAGGCCCGCGGAGCCGGAGAAGCCGCCTCCGCCGCCCCCGCCTCCGCCGCCGTTGCCCTCGCCGCCGAAGATCCGGCCGAGGCCGTTGTAGCCCATGATCAGGTTCCAGGCGGTGCCGTCCGTCGAACCGCCGATGTACGGCCGCTCGGAGGCGGGGACGAGCGAGACGGCGATCGCCCACCAGAAGCCGGCGACCGCGAGGACCACGCCCGCGATCAGCAGGTTCACGATCCGCTTCACGAGCGTCGGGCGTGCCGCGAGCAGGTAGACCGCGAGGACGGCGGGCAGCGCGATGTAGCCGGCCAGCATCTTCGTGTTGAAGGCGAGGCCGAAGCAGAGCGCCGAGCCGAGCAGCGGCAGCAGCCTGCCGGTGCGCGTGGCGCGGAGGGCGAGCGCCGCGCCGCCGACCATCAGCAGGACGAGGATCGTGTCGGGGTTGTTGTCCCGGTTGATCGCGACCGTGATCGGGGTCAGGGCCAGGACCAGTGCGGCCACGGCCGCCGCCGCGTGCCCGAACGTCCGCTTCACGGAGGAGTGCAGGATCCAGATCGCGCCGAGCCCGGCCGCGACCTCCGGCAGCATCATCTGCCAGGTGCCGAAGCCGAAGATCCGGCACGACAGGCTCATGACCATGTCGGCGAACGGCGGCTTGTCGACGGTGAGGAAGTTGCCCGCGTCGAGCGAGCCGAAGAACCAGGCCTTCCAGTTCTGGGTGCCGCTGTAGACGGCCGCGCTGTAGAAGCTGTTGAGGCTGGAGCCGGACAGGTTCCAGGTGTAGAGCACGGCCGCGAGCAGCATGATCGCGAGCAGCGCGGGCAGCGACCAGCGCGGCGCGCGCTCCGGACCGGTGTCCGGCGGGGTCGGCGTCGGCGACGGCGGACCCGGGGCCGCCGTCATGGCGTGGGGGAGGGGATCGGTGGCAGATGTCACCACTGCACCCTGCAGACCGGCGATGGGTACGCGCTGTGGCGTACCTGGGGGGAAGCTGTGGGTCTGTGGGTCGTTCGTCTATTCCGGGACTCGGCGGCGCCCCCTTCGGCGCTGCCGAGTCCGTGTTCGTTCCCGGCGCTCAGACGCGAGCGTCCTTCGCCAGGGCTACGAAGTCGGACCACGCGTGGGCGGGGAGGCTCAGTATCGGGCCGGTGGGGTTCTTGGTGTCGCGGACGGGGACCAGGCCGTGGGTGGCGGCGAGGTTGGTGGCGACCTCGATGCACTGGCCGCCGTTGCCGCTGTAGGAGGACGTGAACCAGCGGGGTGAGTCGGTCGTCACCGGGAATCCTTCCTTCAGGCGCTCAGAGCTGGGTGTCCTTCGCCAGGGCTATGAAGGCGGACCACGCGTGGGCGGGGAGGCTCAGTGCCGGGCCGTTGGGGTTCTTGGTGTCGCGGACGGGGACCAGGCCGTGGGTGGCGGCGAGGTTGGTGGCGACCTCTATGCAGGCGCCGCCGTTGCTGCTGTACGAGGACGTGAACCACTGCGGGGCTTCGGTCGTCACGGATTGCCCTTTCGTAACTGGCTGATCATGGCCACAGAGGCCGCTTGTGAGAGTGCTTCGGCCTGCAACTGATGGTAGGCCCGCAGCAGGGGCTGAACGAACCCGATATCCCGCTCCAGTCGTCCCTGTAGCACGGACTCGGCGTACGCCACATTGGACCGGTCGGGCAGCGTCAACAGGTGGACGGGGAGATCGAACGCCCGGCGCTCGCCGAGATCGTAGGGCGCCACCTGAAGGACTGTGGACGGCAGTTCGGCGAACGTGATCAATCGGTCCAGTTGGGCCGTCATGACCTCGGGGCCGCCCACGACTCGCCGTAGGCAGCCCTCGTCCAGGACCGCGTAGACCATGGGTGTCGGTGTGCGTTCCAGGGCTGACTGGCGCTCCGCGAGCTTCGACAGCCGTTCCTCTGCCTGGAATTCCGAGATGGCGCCTCGCCGTACTTCACCCGTGGTGACGGCGGCGGCGTACTCCGGGGTCTGGAGCAGTCCTGGAACGATGGTCAGCTCGAAGAGGCGGATCTCCGTCGCCTGGACCTCCTTTTCCACGAAGTCCGGGAACCCGTCCAGCAGTGCCGAATCCCGTACGGCCTCCCCTTGGCGGGCGAGGAGGCTGCCCGTGCCCAGCGCATCGTCAGCCTTCTTCGCGAAGCGACGAGTTGGAGACCGGCGGCCAACTTCGACGGCCGAGATATGGGTGCCCGAGTACCCCATCCGCAAGCCCAGCTCGTCCTGGGTCCAGCCGCGTTCGTCCCGCAGCCTGCGTAACCGATCACCGAACGCGTCGAGGGGTGACTTTTCGGGGTTCAACTCTTTTCGGTTCAACGACTACCTTCCAACTCCCTGTGCAAAACCCGCAAGTTGAAGACATCCTCACTGTAGGCCACGCTGAACTCGCCTGGTAGCCAAACCGCTACGGAGAGGAGTTCCCGTGTCCGAAGTGACCCGGAATCAGATGGCGGCCTTCCCCAAGTGCTACGGATCGCTTGAGGAGTTGCAGGAAGCCCTGACCGGCGCCGGTGTCTCCCTTCCCGGTCTCCGACTCGACCCGGCGTCCTTCGGCGACGGGGACGGGATCCCTCTCTTCGACCTCGGCCGCTGCAACATGACCAACGCGGCTCGACTGGTCGAAGCGCTCAGGAGGGGAGTGCCGGCGCCTGGAACGCCGACCACGATCCCCGCGCAAGGGAGTTGACGACATGCGTCACCGCATCGCCCGCCTCTTCACTTCGCCGCTGCTACGGCGGAACAAGCCGACCGGCCACGGAACCGGCCCTCGGCCCTCGCGGCCGCAACCGCAGCCCCAGCCGCCGCTCCCCGCCCGCGTGCCCGGCATCGGCATCGGGTCGTGCGGGATGCCGCCCGCTATGGAGGTGACCCGGTGAACGGCGGCACCACCGTACGCCTGCTGCCCTGGGCCGGGTCGGAGGGCAAGCCCTGCTACCTCGTGACCGACGGCACCGGGCCTCTCTCCAAGGTGGCCGACACCGTCGAGAGCGTGCAGCTCGGGATGGCGGCCGAACTGCTCAGTCATGCGACCGACTTGATGGCCGACCAGCGCACGACATCCGCCCAGCTGCGGTTCCTGCTCGCCCGGATGCGCGAGGCGTTGACCGACGTGCACCGGATCGCCGCCAGCCGGGGTGCCCGTCTCGCGGAGCGGAACTGAAGCCCTCCAGCATCAGGGCAGCAGGTCCGGGAAGTCCTTCCTGAGGGCCGCCAGCTGGGCGTCGTACCCCGCGATGAAATCCGGGCGGCGGTCGTCGCCGAGGGTGCCTGTGGGTGGAAGCGGTCCCCGCTCCAGTAGTTCGGGCAACGCGCGGAACACCGCCGCTGCCGCCTTCCAGCGCGCGTCGTCGCGCGTGCGGGCCCGCAGCAGGGCGTCGTACGGACTCGACTTCAGGTCGTTGATGCGCTGTTCCGGGAAGAACTTGCCCGTGAAGGCGTCCGCACCGGGCAGGGGCTCGCCCGGATCCGCGAGGGAGCGCAGCACCGCCACCGTCGCGAACAACCGTCCCCACCGTCTGACGTGACTCTCATTCACCGTCGGCATGGGCGGATCATTACCACCTTCCGAACTCTTCGAACTTCCTCGGTGCGGCCGGGTGTGCAACCGTCCGGCCGTCCCGGCGAGTCAACTGGGGCATGGACTCCCGAATACCCAGACGAACCGGCGCGCTCGCCGCCGTGCTCGGTGCCGCGCTGCTCATGCCCACCGCGGTCGCCGCCGCCCCGGCCGCCGCGGCCACGCCCGCCGTCAGCTGCACCTCCGCCAAGGCCGGCCTCGCCGCGAAGCTCCAGAAGGACATCACCACCGCCCTCGCGAACCGCAAGGGCACCGTCGCCCTCGGCGTGTACGACCGCAGCACCGGCACCACCTGCACCCTGCGCGCCACCAGCGCCTACGACTCGGCCAGCACCGTGAAGGTCACCGTGCTCGCGACGCTGCTGTGGGACGCCAAGAAGCACGACCGCTATCTGACGAGCACCGAGACGAAGCTCGCCACGGCCATGATCACCAAGTCGGACAACGCGGCGACCAGCACGCTGTGGAAGCAGCTGGGCCTGACAAAGATCAAGGGCTTCCTGTCCGCCGCCGGGATGACGAAGACCGTGCCGGGCACGGGCGGTTACTGGGGGCTGACCCAGGAGAACGTCACCGACGAACAGAAGCTGCTGGGTCTCGTCACCGCGAAGAACAGCGTGCTGAGCGACAACTCCCGCGCCTACCTCCTGAAGTTGATGGGCCAGGTCATCTCCTCGCAGCGCTGGGGCACCCCGGCCGGCGCCCCCGCCACGGTCGCGGTGCACGTCAAGAACGGCTGGCTGCAGCGCGCCACGCACGGCTGGCGGGTGCACAGCCTCGGCACCTTCAACGGCGCCGGCCACGACTACATGATGTCGGTCCTGACCCAGGACAACGCCACCATGGACTACGGCGTGACGACCATCCAGAACGTCGCCAGGGCCGTGCACAAGGATCTCGTGCCGACCAGCTCGACGACCGCCGTGTACACCCCGACGAGCACGCCGAGCGAGGCCTTCGTCGCGGTGCCGCCGCAGGGATGACGCAGGGCTGACGCTCCGGCAGGCGTCACCGGGCGGCCTCCCGCGGGACATCCGCTCGCCCTACGGTGACGGGCATGCGCCTGAGAACCGTACTCGCCACCCTCACCGCCGGCCTGGCGGCGGCCACCAGCCTGACCGCCGCCGGGCCCGCCGCCGCCAACGTGCCGTCCGCACACGCCTGTTCGCCGTCCGTCTCGATCGACCGCTTCTCCGACGCGCTCGACAAGACGACGTACGGCGGCACGTTCGTCGGCAACTTCTCCGCGCTGGCCGTGGACCGGGACGGCTCGCTGGCCGCGTTGGAAGATCGCTCCTCCCTCTTCGATCTCGACCCGACGACGCTGCGACCGAGGCGGGCCGTCCACCTCGCCGACGAGAAGGGCGCCGACCTCGACTCCGAGGGACTGGCCGTCGACGGTGACGGCACCCGGCTGATCACCTCCGAGACCGAGCCGTCCGTCCGCCGCTACTCCGCCGACGGCCGGATCCTCGACCGCCTCCCGGTCCCGTCCCCGCTGCTGGTCGCCCCCGCCGGCCGCGCCACGAGCAACCTGACCTTCGAGGGCCTGACCCTGCTGCCCGGCGGCCGTACCCTGCTCGCGTCCATGGAGTCCGCGATCTCGGGCGACTCCGCCGGCATCGTCCGCTTCCAGACCTGGCAGCGGACGAGGGGCGGCCACTTCCGCCTCGCGGCCCAGTACGGCTACCGCACCGACGCCGGCCTCGGCGTCCCCGAGGTCCAGGCCACCCCCGACGGCCGCCTCCTCGTCCTGGAGCGCGGCTTCACCTCCGGCGTCGGCAACACCGTCCGCCTCTACCTGGCCGACCCCCGCCACGCCTCGGACACGAGCGGCGTCGACAACCTCACCGGGCAGCCGTCCGTCCGCCTGATCAGGAAGACCCTGCTGACCGACATCGTCACCTGCCCGTCCCTCGGCGCCACGGCGAAGCAGCCCCAGCCCAATCCGCTGCTGGACAACATCGAAGGGATGGCCGTCACGGGCCGGGACCGCACCGGCCGCCTGAAGGTGGTGCTGGTCAGCGACGACAACGAGAACAAGGCTCAGACGACCCGGTTCTATTACCTGCGGGTACGAGCCTGACGCTGCCCTTCGTTCTGTTACGGAGGGATGAAATCCGCTCACCTGTGCGTTGGTGCCTTCCGGCAGACAAGACCGAAGGACCTACGGGAGGCACCGGCGTGGCAGCGCAACGGGGATGGGCGAGGCGCCTGGCGGCGTACGCCTGGCGGTATCCGAAGGACGTCGTCCTGGCCCTCGGCTCGTCCCTCGCCGGCATGGCGGTCATGGCCGTCGTCCCGCTGATCACCAAGGTGATCATCGACGACGTGATCGGGAACCACTCCCGCACCATGGCTCCCTGGGCCGGCGCCCTGGTCGGCGCCGCCCTGCTCGTCTACGCCTCCACCTACGTCCGCCGCTACTACGGCGGCCGCCTCGCCCTCGACGTCCAGCACGACCTGCGGACGGAGATGTACCGGACGATCACCCGGCTCGACGGACGGCGGCAGGACGAGCTGTCCACCGGGCAGGTGGTCGGGCGCGCGACCAGCGACCTCCAGCTGATCCAGGGCCTGCTCTTCATGCTCCCGATGACCATCGGGAACCTGCTGCTCTTCCTGATGTCCCTGGTGATCATGGCGTGGCTGTCGCTGCCGCTGACCCTGGTCGCCCTCGCCGTCGCGCCCGCTCTCGGCTGGATCGCCCGGCGCAGCCGCAGCAAGCTGCACCCCGCCACCTGGTACGCCCAGGCCCAGGCCGCCGCCGTCGCGGGCGTGGTCGACGGCGCCGTGAGCGGCGTGCGCGTGGTGAAGGGCTTCGGGCAGGAGGAGCAGGAGACCGGGAAGCTGCGGGAGGTCGGCCGCCGGCTCTTCGCCGGGCGGCTGCGCACCATACGGCTGAACAGCAGGTTCACCCCCGCCCTCCAGGCCGTACCGGCCCTCGGCCAGGTCGCCATGCTGGCCCTCGGCGGCTGGCTGGCGGTGCGCGGGCACATCACGCTCGGCACGTTCGTCGCCTTCTCCAGCTACCTCGCCCAGCTCGTCGGCCCGGTCCGCATGCTCGCGATGGTCCTCACCGTCGGCCAGCAGGCCCGCGCCGGCACCGAGCGCGTCCTGGAGCTGATCGACACCGAGCCGACCATGACGGACGGCACCAAGACCCTGCCCGCCGACGCGCCCGCGACCGTCGAGTTCGACGACGTGTCCTTCGGGTACGGCGGCGGCTCCCCGGTCCTCGACGGGCTCGGCTTCGAGATACGTTCCGGCGAGACCCTCGCCGTCGTCGGCTCCTCCGGCTCCGGAAAGTCCACCCTCTCGCTGCTCCTGCCGCGCTTCTACGACGTCACCCGCGGCGCCGTCCTGATCGGCGGCCACGACGTGCGCGAGCTGACCCTCGACTCGCTGCGGGCCGCGATCGGACTCGTCCCCGAGGACTCCTTCCTCTTCTCCGACACCGTCCGCGCCAACATCGCCTACGGCCGCCCGGACGCCACCCAGGAGGAGATCGAGGCCGCCGCCCGCGCCGCCCAGGCGGACCGTTTCATCGCCGAGCTCCCCGAGGGCTACGACACCACGGTCGGCGAGCAGGGCCTGACCCTGTCCGGCGGCCAGCGCCAGCGCGTCGCGCTCGCGCGCGCCCTGCTCACCGACCCGCGCCTGCTCGTCCTGGACGACGCCACCTCGGCCGTGGACGCCCGCGTCGAGCACGAGATCCACGAGGCCCTGGCGCACGTCATGCGGGGGCGCACCACGCTCCTCATCGCGCACCGCCGCTCCACCCTGAACCTCGCCGACCGCATCGCCGTCCTCGACGGCGGCCGGCTCGCCGACCTCGGCACGCACGAGGAGCTCCAGGAGCGGTCGCCGCTGTACCGCAGGCTGCTGACCGACCCCGACGAGCTCGGCGGCGTCTCCCCGGGCCACGCCCCGTCGGCCGGTCCCGCACCGGACACAAGCGTGCGTGAGGAGCTGGACGCCGAGTTCGACGCGGAGCGGGGCGTGACCCCCCGGCTGTGGACCGGCGACCGGGAGCCCAGGGATCCGGCGCTGTCCGGCACCCCCGCCACGCCCGAGCTGCTCGCCCAGGTCGAGGCGCTGCCCCCGGCCACCGACACCCCGGACGTCGACGAGGCGCGGGCGGTGCGCCGTGAGGACTCCTACGGGCTGCGCCGGCTGCTGCGCGGCTTCGGCGCGCCCCTGCTGGTCAGCCTGGGGCTGGTCGCCGTGGACGCGGGCGCGGGCCTGCTGCTGCCGGTGCTGATCCGGCACGGCATCGACGCGGGCGTGACGAAGTCGGCCCTCGGCGCGGTCTGGGCGGCCTCGCTGCTCGGCCTCGCGACCGTCCTGGTCCAGTGGGCCGCGCAGATCGGCGAGACCCGGATGACCGGCCGCACCGGCGAGCGCGTCCTGTACACGCTGCGGCTGAAGATCTTCGCCCAGCTCCAGCGGCTCGGGCTCGACTACTACGAGCGCGAGCTGACCGGCCGGATCATGACGCGCATGACGACCGACGTCGACGCGCTGTCGACGTTCCTGCAGACCGGCCTGGTCACGGCGTTCGTCTCGGTCGTCACCTTCTTCGGCATCATGCTCGTGCTGCTGCTGATCGACGTGCAGCTCGCGCTCGTCGTCTTCGCGACCCTGCCCCCGCTGATCGTCGCGACGGTCTTCTTCCGCCGGGCGAGCGTGAAGGCGTACGAACTCGCCCGCGAGCGTGTGTCGGTGGTCAACGCCGACCTCCAGGAGTCGGTCGCCGGGCTGCGGATCGTGCAGGCCTTCCGGCGCGAGCGGGACGGCGGGGCGCGGTTCGCAGGACGCAGCGACGACTACCGCCGCTCCCGGATCCGCGGCCAGTGGCTGATATCGGTCTACTTCCCGTTCGTGCAGCTGCTGTCCTCGGTCGCCTCGGCGTCCGTGCTGATCACGGGCGCGCACCGGGTGGAGGCGGCCACGCTGACGACGGGCGCCCTGGTCGCCTACCTGCTCTACATCGACCTGTTCTTCGCCCCCGTCCAGCAGCTGTCCCAGGTCTTCGACGGCTACCAGCAGGCCACGGTCTCACTCGGCCGCATCCAGGAGCTGCTGCGCGAACCGACGTCCACCGGGTCGGCCGACGAGCCGCTGGAGGTCCTCTCCCTGCGCGGCGAGATCGCCTTCGAGGACGTGCACTTCGCGTACGGCGGCGAGGAGGAGGCGCTGACCGGCATCGACCTGACGATCCCCGCCGGGCAGACCGTCGCCTTCGTCGGAGAGACGGGCGCGGGCAAGTCCACCCTGGTCAAGCTGGTCGCGCGGTTCTACGACCCGACCGGCGGCCGGGTCACCGCCGACGGCACGGATCTGCGCGCCCTCGACCTGACCTCGTACCGGCACCGGCTCGGGGTGGTCCCGCAGGAGGCGTACCTCTTCCCGGGCACGATCCGCGACGCGATCGCCTACGGCCGCCCCGACGCGGGCGACGCCGAGGTGGAGGCGGCGGCGCGGGCGGTCGGCGCGCACGAGATGATCGCCGGGCTGGAGGGCGGCTATCTGCACGACGTCGCCGAGCGCGGCCGCAATCTTTCGGCCGGCCAGCGCCAGCTGATCGCGCTCGCCCGCGCCGAGCTGGTCGACCCCGACGTACTGCTCCTGGACGAGGCCACGGCCGCGCTGGACCTCGCCACGGAGGCGCAGGTCAACCAGGCCACCGACCGGCTGGCGGGCCGTCGTACCGCCCGCCCGTCGCCCGACCACCACCCCTCAACGAGCGCTTACGCGCGCACCACCTTGATCGTCGCCCACCGGCTGACCACGGCGGCCCGCGCGGACCGGGTGGTGGTGATGGATCACGGCCGGGTCGCCGAGGACGGGACCCACGAGGAGCTGCTCGCCCGCGGCGGGCGGTACGCCGAGCTGTGGCGGACCTTCGTCGGCGGGGCGGAGCCGGAGGAGCCGGTCGCCGCGACCGCCTGACGCGCGCCGCTGACGGTCGTGCAACCGTCCGACATACTCACGCGTCCCGTACATCAGTACGGGCCGTCGGGGGAGGGTGACCGTGCCAGGGGGTGTGACGGGTGATACGGGGAGGAACAACTGTGGATATGGGTGGAATACGCCGACGCCTGGCGCTCGGGGCGGCCGTACTGGTGGGGTCCGGGACGCTCGCCCTGCTGGGGTCCGGCGTCGCCGAGGCGGCCCCGGCGAACACCTGCGCCGGTCGGGAGGTGCGGACCCTGTCGTTCAGCACGGGCGTCACGCACGTCTACAAACGCGACGGCTACATCTGCGCCATGACCGTCGCCAGACGCACCGGCGCCGTCCAGACGATGTCCGTGAGCGTGCAGGCCCGCGGCAACCGCCCGGTGACCGACAGCGGCGGCTACCGGTACGAGGCGGGCCCGATCACCGTGCACGCCGGCCACCGCTGTGTGTGGATCAAGGGCTCGGTGGGCTCGGGCTCGGTCGACTCGGGCTGGATCCTGTGCTGAGCGCGTCCCGCGGACGGCCGTAGCCGAAGGCTCACAGCCTGCGGGCACAGCCCACCGGCCGGTCCCCACCCAACTGCACGTACAGCACCGTCGACGGCGGGCATCCGGCCCGGGTCCGCGCCGCCACGGTGATCCGGTACTGCGGCGGGTGTGCGCCCCCGCCGTCGCACCGCGTCTCGCGGACCTGGCCGGTGCCGGAGGTGTAGACGCAGTCGCCGGGGATCGTGCGCGGGCCGCCTCCGCCGCCCGGGTCACCGGGGTGCGGGGGCTCCAGGGCGCGCATGCAGGCGTAGCCCTCGGTGCCGATGTGCAGCACGAAGTCGGTGGTCGGCGGGCACAGCGGGCCGCCGGCCGCGGCGCCCTCGTAGCGGGCGACGACCCGGGCCGCCGCCCGCTCGCCGGTGCACGGCACCTCGGTGACGTCGGTCGTACCGAAGGAACTGCACGCGCCCACCGCGAGGAACCCGGTGCCGTAGCCGCCGCTCGCGGTCGGGCGGGCGTCGCCCACCGGCGCGCCCGCCCCGCCCCGGCAGCCGGTCAGCAGCAGGCACGCCAGCAGCAGGCACGCCGGCTTCGAGGCACCTCTCCCGCGCATCGCATCCCCCCGGCGTCCCCGCCCAGCGTGGCCCGGGGCGCCGGTGCCACGCCAGACGGCGCGGGAGGGTTTCCGCCTGCCTGCGGTGGTACGCCCGATCCATCGGCGTACGCCTAGTACGTCAGCCCGTGCCCGATCGGGTACAGCACCTGCGCTGGATCGTCCGCCCGTTGCACCGGCACCGGCAGCTTCCCGCGCGGGGTCACCCGCCCGGCGATGACCCGCGCGGCCGCGCGCACCTCGACGTCGGTCCAGCCGTACGACGTCAAACAGGCCCTCACAGCGGGGAGTTGGGCCACGTCATGGGGGTTGCGGACGGCGAGGGCGGCCACCGGGCGGCCCGTGGCCAGCAGGCGCTCCACCAGCGTGCGCTGGGAGCTGTCCGCCGTCACGTCGTACGTCGCCACCACCACCGCGTCCGCGTCCCGGGCCGCCGTGACCGCCCGGGCGATCGCCGTGGCGGAGGGCGAGGTGCCGGTGGGCAGGGCCGCGGCGGTGAAGCCCAGTTCGGTGAGGGCGGCGGCCAGCACGCCGGTGGGCGGGCCGGTGGTGCCGGTGGGGGAGTCGGGGTCGGCGCCGACGACCAGGATCCGGGGTGCGGTGCGGGGCGCGAAGGGGAGGGTGCGGTCCTCGTTGACGAGCAGGGTCGTGGTGCGCTCGGCGATCCGGTCGGCCGCCGCCAGGTGCGCCTTCGTGCCCACCGTGCGTTCCACGCCCGCCCGGGAGCTGTACGGCGTGTCGAAGAGGCCGAGCCGGGACTTCAGGCGCAGGATGCGCAGGATCGATTCGTCCAGGCGGGACTCGGTCAGCTCGCCGTCCTGTACGGCCTTCAGCACGGCGTGCCAGGCCACGTCGATCGAGGGCGGGTTGAGCAGCTGGTCCACCCCGGCCTTCAGGGCGAGCACCGGCACCCGGTCGTCGCCGTACTTGGTGCGCACGCCCTGCATGCCGAGGGAGTCGGTGATCACCACGCCGTCGTAGCCGAGTTCGCCGCGCAGGATGCCGGTGAGGACCGGGCGGGAGAGGGTGGCCGGGTCGCCGGAGCCGTCCAGGGCCGGGAACTGGATGTGCGCGGTCATGACCGAGTCGATGCCGGCGGCGATCGCGGCCCGGAACGGCACGGCGTCCAGCTTCTCCCACAGGTCTCGGCTGTGGGTGATGACCGGGAAGCCGGTGTGGCTGTCGGTGGCGGTGTCGCCGTGCCCCGGGAAGTGCTTGGCGGTCGCCGCGACCCGGGACTCCTGATAGCCCTTCACCTCGGCGGCCACCAGCTCGCCCACCGCCGTCGGGTCGGCGCCGAAGGAGCGGACGCCGATGATCGGGTTGGCCGGGTTGACGTTGACGTCGGCGTCGGGCGAGTAGTCCTGGTTGACGCCCATCGCGCGCAGCTCGGCGCCGGAGATCCGGCCGAGGGTCCGCGCGTCGGACCGGGAGCCCCCCGCGCCGAGGGCCATCGCGCCCGGGAAGAGCGTGGCGGGCTTGCCGACCCGGCACACCGCGCCGTGCTCCTGGTCGGTGGCGATGAGCACCGGCAGCCCGCGCGCCTGGTCCAGGGAGGCCTTCTGGATGCCGTCGGACAGCTCCGCGATCTGCTGCGGATCACGGGTGTTGTGCGCCCAGGTGAAGTAGATGATGCCGCCCACGCGGTACGTCGCGATCAGCTCGGCGGCCGTGCGGACCCCCAGTTCCTTGAGGTTGGCATCGATGTCGGCCTGGTCCGGGGCGGTGGCGGAGTGGCCGTAGACCCGCATCACGAAGAGCTGGCCGACCTTCTCCTCCAGCGTCATCCGGGAGGTCAGGGCGCGCAGCCGGCGGTCGTCGGGCGGCGTGCCGGGGGCGGCGGCGCGGGCGGTGGCGGGCGGTGCGGTCAGCGCGGCGGTGAGGCCCGCCGTGGCGGCGAGGACGGCGCGTCGGGACGGTCTGCCGGTGTCGGACACGTGCGCTCCTTCCGGAGAGAACCTTCCGTCAAGGAACTGCACAGTAACCGGAAGAGGGGTCGTCACCGGCGCATTGACGTACGACGACCTCGACCGGGACGCGCCCCTAAGGGGCGCGGGGAACTGCGCGATCAACCACGATGAACCCGCGCCCGGCCGCCGTCGGTCAGTCCCGGGCCACCGGCCGCCTAAGCCGCCTCGTCGAGCAAGCGCAGCAAGTGCTTCCGTCCGGCACCGAGGATCCCCGGAAGCGGCGCAGCCGACTCGTACCACCGCTTCTCGTACTCCCAGCACAGCCACCCGTCCCAGCCGTGCCGGCAGAGCACGTCCACGCACTCGGTGAGCGGAAGCACTCCCGCGCCCAGCGGCAGCGGCGTCGTGTCGTCGGCCGACGCGATGTCCTTGACCTGCACGTATCCCAGGTGCGGGGCGAGGGCGGCGTACGACTCCACGGGCTGCTCGCCGCCCAGCCAGGTGTGCATGACGTCCCACAGCGCGCCGACGTGGCGGTGTCCGACGGGCCCCAGCACGCGGATCGCGGCGGCGCCGGTGCGATGGGAGTCATGGGTCTCCAGCAGGACGCGCACCCCGAGCGCGGCGGCGTCCTCGGCCACGGTGCCGAGCCGCCGCGCGGCGATCGCGTCGGACTCGGCGGCAGGCAGCTCCGGGTTGGCGCCGGGGAAGACCCGGACGAAGGGGGCGCCGATGTCGTGGGCGAGCCGCACCAGGGCGCGTACGGCCTCGACGACCGAGCCGTCCTCGCCGGGCGCGGCCACGCGCGCGTACCCGGCGACGCCCAGGATCTCGACGCCGGCCTCCTTGAACGCGGCGGCCACGTCCGCCCGTTGGGCCGCCGCGAGGCCCGGGTGCACCGGCTCCTCGGGATGGGCGCGCAGCTCGATGCCGTGGTAGCCGTGGGTGGTGGCGAGCGCCAGCACGTCCGGCAGCGGAAGACCGGGAACCCCGAGGGTGGAGAAGGCTAGCTTCATGGTCACGGACCCTACTCGTCACTCGGCCGACCGGTGCAGATCCAGGCGCCAGTCCTGGCCGGTCAGGTCCTTTCCGAAGGCGCGGTGCGGCTGTTCGGCGGTGAGCAGGAAGCCGTGGCGCCGGTACAGGCGCCGGGCGGCGCCGAGCACGTCGTTGGTCCACAGCACCAGGTCGCGGTAGCCGACCCCGCGCGCGAAGTCCACGACCGCGCCGACCAGCAGGTCCCCGATGCCGTGCCCCCGCGCCTCGGGCTCGACCAGCAGCAGTCGCAGCCGCGCGGTGCCCGGGGCGTCGTCCCGTACGCACATCACGCAGCCCACGGGCCGCCCGATCAGCTCGGCGATCCACACCCGCTCCAGATGCGGATCGTGGTCCTCGGCGAAGTCGGCCACGATCCGGGCCACCAGCCCCTCGTAGTCGGCGTTCCAGCCGTACTCGGCGGCGTACAGCGCGGCGTTGCGCTGCACGATCCAGCCGAGGTCACCGGCCCGGGGCTCGCGCAGCACGACCTCGGCCGGTCCCCGCGGGGCCGTGTCGCCGAGGGCCGTACGCAGGGCGCGCAGGGCCTCGGCGGCGCCCCGGCCGCTCGCGGTGAGGGCCACCCGCGTGCCGGCGGAGTCCCGCTCGGCCAGTCCGGCCCGCTCGACCGCGTCGAGGATCCGGATCAGGGCCAAGTACCCGTCCGCAAGCGCCAGTCGGGCCCGCAGACCGGCCTCGTCGGTGCCGTCGGCGTGCGCGAGTTCGGACAGCACCCGCTCGACGGCGCGGACGTCCTGGACGGTCATGGCCGGCTCCCGGTGGCTGGCGGTGGTTCCCAGTGGTTGAAGGATTCAAGTACGTTGATTTCCCTTGCCGGTTCCCCTCCTTCCCCGTGCGGCCTGCCTTTGACTTCCCCGCCCTCTCATCGTAGGTTTAATCACGAACGTCACTTATGTCCGTTTGGCATCGAAAGTGACGGATCCGTCGCAGATCGCCTTCGCGGGCGGCGGACCCCGCCCGGAGCTGCGCGCAGGCTCCGGAGCGTCAGGAGGACGGCCCGTCGGGGCCGTCGGAAGAAAAACCACACCCTCGGAGAGGGGTACATCATGCGCGCGCACACCACCCGTATCAAGAGAGTGGCCCTCGTGGTCTGCTCGGCACCGATCCTGGCCCTCGCGGCCGGAGCCGGAGTCGCCAGCGCAGCCACCAGCTCCGCACCGACCGCGGCCGTCGCGTACGACCACGGTGGCGGTGGCGGCGGCTGGGGTTGGGGCGACCACGGCGGCGGCGGTTGGGGCTGGGGCGACGGCGGCGGCTGGGGTTGGGGAGACCACGGCGGCGGCTGGGGCGACGGCGGAGGCTGGGGCGACGGCGGCGGTTGGGGCTGCTGACACCCACGGTGAACCAACCTGACACCCCCGACAGTGAAGGGTGGATCCGGGTGCCCGAGCAACGGGCACCCGGATCCCTGTGACCAGCCGGTTCCGCGGGACCGGCGGCCGTGAAGGCGGTGACCGGATGAGGATCGTCTGCGTGGGCGGAGGCCCGGCCGGGCTGTACTTCTCGATCTCGGCGAAGCTGCGGGACGCCGGGCACGAGATCACCGTGATCGAGCGCGACCCGCCCGAGGCCACCTACGGCTGGGGCGTCGTGTACTGGGACGACCTGCTGGACATCCTGCACGCCAACGACCCCGAGAGCGCCCGCGCGATCAGCGCCGGTTCGGTGCTCTGGCAGGCGCAGGAGATCCAGGTGTACGGCGGCGGGCACGACGGTACGGCGTACTTCGGGGGCTACGGCTACAGCATGGGCCGTGCCGCGCTGCTGCAGACGCTGACCCGGCGCGCACGCTCCCTCGGCGTGGACGTACGGCACGGGGAGCGCCTCGCCGACCCCGCCGACCTGCCCTCGGCCGACCTGATCGTGGCCGCCGACGGGGCGGGCAGCCGGATCCGGCAGAGCCGCGTGGCACGCTTCGGCACGAAGACGGAGACCGGCCGCAACCCCTACATCTGGCTCGGCACGGACCGGCAGTTCGACAGCTTCGTGTTCTGCTTCGAGAAGACCGAGGCGGGCTGGATCTGGTTCCACGCCTATCCGTCGATCCGGGGCATCAGCACCTGCATCGTGGAGTGCTCCCCGGAGACCTGGCAGGGCCTCGGCCTGGACTCCCTGGAGCCGGAGGAGGCCGTACCGCTGCTGGAGAAGATCTTCCACCGGGCGCTCGACGGCCACTCCCTGATCAGCCGGTCACGCGGCGCCCCGGCGCAGTGGCAGCGCTTCACGCACCTCCGCAACGAGACCTGGGTCGACGCCGCCGAGCCCCGGCGCCCCGTCGTCCTGGCCGGTGACGCCGCGCACACCACCCACTTCACGCTCGGCTCCGGCACCCGGCTGGCGATGATCGACGGGATCGTGCTGGCCCACAGCCTCGCGCACCACGCGGACCTGCGGGCGGCACTACGGGCGTACGACGAGCACCGCCGCGCGGAACTGCATCCCGTGCAGGCCGGCGCACGCTCCAGCATGGCCTGGTTCGAACGCCTCGACGACTACCTGGAGCGCGACCCGGTCTCCTTCGCCTACGCCATGGCCGTCCGCACCGGCCGCCAGTCCCCCTGGCGCTACCAGGCCCACCTGGCCAACCAGGTCCCGGCCCTGCGCAAGGCCCGCCTGGCCTACGACACGGGCCGCCGCTGGTACCGGGACCGTAGAAGAGGCGATACCCCGCTGCCCCTGCTGGGCCGCTCCCTCCCACCCGGGACACCCCCGAGGACCCCCTGACCACGGCCGACCACGGCCGCGATCCCGCCCGCTCCTCCGCCGGGGGCAAGCGGCACTCTCGTCGGCGGGGGCGGGAAGGTGCGGCACCGCTTCCGCTGCCGCTGCCCGGCCGCTCGCTCACACCCGGGGCGCCCCCGAGGACCCTGTCAATCAGCTTGCCGCGGAAGGTCGCGATCCCGCCGGGGACCGTTCCTCACGCCCGGGGTGCCCCCGAGGACCCCCTGATCATCAGCTCGCCGCGGATGGACGCGCTGTCGCCGGGGCGGTTCCTCGCGCCCCTGGCCCCGCCCCGGCAAGGGCGACGGCACCGCCGTCATTGGGGAAGAGAGGCCAATGCCGCTGCTGGGCCGTTCCTCACGCCCGGGGTGCCCGGAGGCCCCGTGACCGTTTCCTTTTCCGTCAGGGGCAAGCGGCACTCTCGTCGGCGGGGGCGGGAAGGTGCGGCACCGCTTCCGCTGCCGCTGCCAGGCGGCTCGCTCACGCCCGGGGTGCCCCCGAGGGCCCTGTCAATCAGCTTGCCGCGGAAGGTCGCGATCCCGCCGGGGACCGTTCCTCACGCCCGGGGTGCCCCCGAGGACCCCCTGACCATCAGCTCGCCGCGGACGGTCGCGATGTCGCCGGGGGGTGGTTCCTCCCGGCCCATGGCGATGCGGCCGGCCCTGGCGCCCGCGTCCGCCAGTGGCAGTCGCACCGTCGTCAGCGACGGCACCGCGTCGATGCTGAAGGGCAGGTCGTCGAAGCCGGCCACCGAGACGTCCTCCGGGATCCGCAGCCCCGACTCCCGCAGCGCCGCGCACGCGCCGAGCGCGACGGAGTCGTTCGCGGCGACGACCCCCGTCAGCCCCGGTTCCCGCCGCAGCAGCTCCAGCGTGGCCTCGTACCCGGACCGTCGGTCGTAACGGCCGTACACCGTCCAGCACGGATCCTCCTCGACCCCCGCCGCCGCCAGCGCCTCCCGGTGTCCCTCCAGCCGGTGCCGCGTCGTGGTCCGCTCCTCGGGTCCGGCGATGTAACCGAGCCGGCGATGCCCGAGCCCGAGCAGGTGCTCGGTCAGCCGGCGCGCGCCCCCGCGGTTGTCGAAGGTGAGGGCCACCGCCCCGGTGTCCGCTGCCTGCGGCCGCCCGCACAGCACCACACGCGTCCCGGCCTCCGTCAGCTTGCGCAGCTTCGCGGCGACCGCCGCCGCGTGCGGCGCGTCCTCCACGGCACCGCCGGTCAGCACCACGGCCGCCGCCCGCTGGCGCTGCAGCAGGGTCAGATACGTCAGTTCGCGCTCGGGCGACCCGCCCGTGTTGCACACGACCGCCAGCCGCTCACCGCCCGCCCGTCCCCCGCCCGTGCCCCCGATCTCGGCCTGGATCGCGGACGCCATGATCCCGAAGAAGGGGTCGGCGATGTCGTTCACCAGGATCCCGACCAGGTCGGAGGTGGCGGCGGCCAGCGAGCTCGCCGGGCCGTTGAGGACGTAGTCCAGCTCGTCCACCGCCCGGAGCACCCGCTCGCGTGTGGAGGCGGCCACCGGGTAGTTGCCGTTCAGTACGCGCGACACCGTCGCGGGGGAGACCTGGGCGCGGGCCGCCACATCCGCCAGGGTCACCGTCATGTCGTCGTCCTCCGGTCGTGCTTCGTGTCGTACGCCCTCGTAGACAGCCAGGTCATGCTCGTGGTTCCGAGCGGACGTCCAGCAGACCTTAAAGCCATCGACCCCGGATGTTCGCCCCCTCGAACAACTCGAAGGGGCAACGGTCTTGTACAGACCACTGTCCAGAGGCTAGCTTCAGTGAGCAGAAAGCGCTTGCTGCTAGTGGTGTGGAGGGGACTCACGTGACACGCAAGACGGTGCGCATCGCCATGAACGGCGTGACCGGACGCATGGGCTACCGCCAGCACCTCGTCCGGTCGATCCTCGCCCTGCGCGAACAGGGCGGCCTCGACCTGGGCGACGGCACCGTGCTGTGGCCGGAGCCGATCCTGCTCGGCCGCCGCGAGCACGCGCTCCGGGAGATCGCCGGGCGCCACGGGCTGGACGAGATCTCGACGGACGTCGACGCGGTGCTGGCGGATCCGTCGGTGGACGTCTACTTCGACTCCCAGGTCACCTCCGCCCGCGAGGAGTCGATCAAGAAGGCGATCGCCGCCGGGAAGCACGTGTACACCGAGAAGCCGACCGCCACCGGCCTGGCGGGCGCCCTCGCACTCGCCCGGCTCGCCCGCGACAAGGGCATCAAGCACGGCGTCGTCCAGGACAAGATCTTCCTGCCGGGCCTGCTCAAGCTGAAGCGCCTGATCGACGGCGGCTTCTTCGGCCGGATCCTGTCCGTCCGGGGCGAGTTCGGCTACTGGGTCTTCGAGGGCGACTGGCAGCCGGCCCAGCGCCCGTCCTGGAACTACCGCGCCGAGGACGGCGGCGGCATCGTCGTCGACATGTTCCCGCACTGGGAGTACGTCCTGCACGAGCTGTTCGGCCGCGTGACCTCCGTGCAGGCCCTCGCCACCACCCACATCCCGCAGCGCTGGGACGAGAACGGCAAGCCCTACGACGCGACGGCGGACGACGCCGCCTACGGCGTCTTCGAACTCGACGGCGGCGCGATCGCCCAGATCAACTCCTCCTGGGCGGTCCGGGTCAACCGCGACGAACTGGTCGAGTTCCAGGTCGACGGCACCGAGGGCTCGGCGGTCGCGGGCCTGCGCAACTGCCGTGTCCAGCACCGTGGTTCGACCCCCAAACCGGTCTGGAACCCCGACCTGCCCGCCACCGAGGTCTTCCGTGACCAGTGGCAGGAGGTGCCGGACAACGGGGACTTCGCCAACGGCTTCAGGGCCCAGTGGGAGCTGTTCCTCAAGCACGTCCACGCCGACGCGCCGTACCACTGGGACCTGCTGGCCGGCGCCCGGGGCGTACAGCTCGCCGAACTGGGCCTGAGGTCCTCCGCCGAGGGCCGCCGCCTCGACGTGCCGGAGATCTCGCTGTGACCATCCGACTCCCCTCCGCAGAAGGTGTGTTGCGGACGTACGAGCCCCGCACCGAACCGCTTCCCGTGTCTCCGGGCGCGCCCTTCACCTCCCGTACGGTCTTCTCGGCGGCGCACGTCGTCGCCGACCCGTACGCCGACGTCTCGCCCGACGCGCCGGCCGCCGTCGACTGGGACGCCACCCTCGCCTTCCGCCGACACCTGTGGTCGCACGGGCTCGGGGTGGCCGAGGCGATGGACACCGCCCAGCGCGGCATGGGCCTGGACTGGGCGGGCGCGGCCGAGCTGATCCGGCGCAGCGCCGCCGAGGCGAAGGCGGTGGGCGGCCGGATCGCCTGCGGGGTCGGCACCGACCAGATGGCCCGCGGGTCTCTCGTGGAGATCCGCGCGGCCTACGAGGAGCAGCTCGCGGTCGTGGCGGAGTCGGGCGCCCAGGCGATCCTGATGGCCTCGCGCGCCCTGGCCGCCGCGGCCCGCGGCCCGGACGACTACCTGGAGATCTACGGCCACCTGCTGCGCCAGTGTGCCGGGCCGGTGATCCTGCACTGGCTGGGCCCGATGTTCGACCCGGCGCTGGAGGGCTACTGGGGCTCGGCCGACCCGGACGCGGCGACCGACACGTTCCTGGAGGTCATCGCCGCGCACCCGGACAAGGTCGACGGCATCAAGGTGTCGCTCCTGGACGCGCGGCGCGAGATCGACCTGCGCCGCCGTCTCCCGCGCGGGGTCCGCTGCTACACCGGCGACGACTTCCACTACCCCGAGCTGATCGCGGGCGACGACCAGGGTTTCAGCCACGCCCTGCTCGGCATCTTCGACCCGCTGGGCCCGCTGGCGGCCCAGGCGGTCCGGGTCCTGGACACGGGGGACACGTCCGGCTTCCGGGCGCTGCTGGACCCGACGGTCGCCCTGTCCCGCCACCTCTTCCAGGCTCCCACCCGCTTCTACAAGACCGGTGTGGTCCTCCTCGCCTGGCTCGCGGGCCACCAGACGCACTTCACGATGGTCGGCGGCCTCCAGTCGGCCCGCTCCCTCCCGCACCTCGCCCGCGCCTACGAACTCGCCGACGGCCTCGGCCTGTTCCCGGACCCGAAGCTCGCCGAGGAGCGGATGAAGAAACTGCTGTCCCTGTACGGGGTGATCTCATGACGGCGTCGGCGGGCCTCTCGCGTTTCAGCATCAACCAGATGACGGTGAAACAGCTGTCATTGCCGGAACTCGCGGACGCCTGTGTCCGGTTGGGCGTGACCCAGGTGGGCCTGTGGCGCGAGCCGGTCCAGGAGTACGGCGTGGAGGCGACGGCGAAACTGATCGGTGCGGCGGGTCTGACGGTGACGACGCTGTGCCGGGGCGGCTTCCTCACGGCGACCGACCCGCGGGCCCGCACGGCGGCCCTGGCCGACAACCGCCGCGCCATCGACGAAGCGGCCACCCTCGGCACCGACACCCTGGTCCTGGTCTCCGGCGGCCTCCCGGCCGGAAGCAGGGACCTGTGGGCGGCGCGCGAGCGCGTCGCCGACGCCCTCGCCGAACTCGGACCGTACGCCGAGCGGCACGGCGTGCGCCTGGCCGTCGAACCGCTGCACCCGATGTACGCCGCCGACCGCTGCGTGGTGTCGACCCTGGCCCAGGCCCTGGACCTGGCCGAGCGCTTCCCCGCGCACCAGGTCGGGGTGACCGTGGACACGTACCACATCTGGTGGGACGACCAGGCGCCCGCGCAGATCGCGCGGGCGGGGGCGGGCGGCCGCATCCACACCTTCCAACTCGCTGACTGGATCACCCCGTTGCCGCAGGGCGTCCTCACCGGCCGGGGCCAGATCGGCGACGGCGCGATCGACCTGCGCGCGTGGCGGGGGTACGTGGAGGCGGCCGGCTACACCGGGCCGATCGAGGTCGAGCTCTTCAACGACGACCTGTGGGCCCGGGACGGGCGGGAGGTGCTGGCGGAGACGGCGCAGCGGTTCCGGGCCCTTCAGCACTGAGGGCGGTGCCGGCCCGGATCAGGAAAGGCGCAGATCGATCCAGGGAACGGTGTCCCCCGGCAGCAGGTACCGCTCGATCTCGGCGAACCCGTGCTTGTGCGCGAACCGCAGACCGTCCTCGTTGGAGGACAGGACGACCGTCTCGATCACCTCGGCGCCGCACTCCCGTGCCCGGGCGATGCCGCGCGCATACAGCTCCTCACCGAAGCCCCGCCCACGGTGAGGAGCGAGCACGCGCGCGATCACCGTGGCCGTCGGCGTGCCCTCCGCGGGAGGACGCACCGTGCTGCACCCCACGAGGACGTCGCCGAGGTACGCGACCTCCAGGTGGTTGCGCTGCGCGCGTTCCCGTATCTCCTCGATGGACAGGAGGTGCGCGGGGATGATCGCGTTGTGGACGTACTGCCAGTCCGCGAACGTGGCGTCGTCGTGCGGCTGCTGGATGCGAAGGTCGGTCATCGCAGCAGAAGACCCCGGGCACGCCTCGGACGTCAACTTCCCTAGTGCATTCCTATGGCTAATAGTATTTTCATATACGTGTGAATGGAATCTGTGAAAGAGCTGGGCGTTCCTGTGGAACGCCTTTCAATTTCTCTTCTTCGGGGAATTCTGGAACCGGCGAAACCGGGGTGTGTGTCTGTGTGATCGAGTCCGCCGGAAGGGCGGATGGAAAGCACGACAATTCGATTCAAGGAGTCCCCGTGAAGAAGATGCGTACCGCCGCGGTTTCCCTGGTGTCCGTCGCACTGGTCGTCGGCGGTGCCGCTGCCGCCACCGCGGCGCCGGGCCGTCCGGCCCCCAAGCCGGTCCTGACCCTCTCGGCGAGCGACACCCACGTGAAGTCCGGCGACAAGGTGCTGCTCTCCGGCCGTGCCGTCGGTCTGCGGGACGGCAGCAGGGTCACCCTGCAGGAGAAGCGCGGTGGCCGGTGGGTCACCCTGCCGGTGGCCACCACGGTGCACCACGGCACCTACCGCCTCACCGAGAAGGCGACCCACAAGGGTGCCCAGACGCTCCGCACCCAGGACGGCCGGACCGTTTCCAAGGCCGTGACGATCTCGGTCCGTTGATGAACGGATGAATTGAGCGGCTCGCCCGGTTGTCGGTCCGGGCGAGCCGCTCGCTGTTCAGTGGTGGAGGCGCCCGTGCTTCACGGCGGCGACGAAGTTCGCCCAGCCGTCGGTGGAGAAGAGGAGGGCGGGTCCGGGTATGACCTTGCTGTCGCGGACGGGGACGCAGGCGTGGCCGCGGGCGACTTCGAGGCAGTCACCTTGGTCGCCACCGCTGTAGCTGGACTTGTACCACCCGGTGATGTGCTCATTGCGGACCATGTGCGTGTTCCTCTGCTGCTGCCCTGACGACGGTCAGTGACTCCTGGCGCGACGATGCGTCGCTCAGGGCCAGTGCGTATGCCGACTGGCTTGCGCTCACCAGGGCCTGGTCATCGAGCAGTTGTCCGATCAGGAACGCTTCGGCATACGCCACGGGAGCGGAGTCTTCGAAGCTCATGAGCGTGAGCAGGCTCTGCATCAGCGCGTGTGCCCCTACGCGGTACGGCGGTACGTGCAGTCGTAACCGACCTGCCCCGGCCATGTCCGCGATCCTGTGCAGCTGTTCCGCCATGACCTGCGGTCCGCCGATACTGCGCCGGAGCAACGCCTCGTCGGGCACGCTCGTCGTGTGGCAGCACACGGCCGAGGTGCACTCCGACCCGGAACTGCCGGCCGCGTTGACCAGCCACCGCGAGGACGACTACGGCCCGGTGCCGGACCCGCGGGATGTCGTATGAGCGCGGGCCGAGGAGATCGTGCCGCGCCGCCGGCCGCGCAGGCGCGGGCGAGCAGCGGCGGACGGAAGTGACCGGCATCCTCGGGCCACGACCGCCGCTGAGCCTCCCCCGTGCGGCCGATGTGGAGGTCGTTGCTTAGCTGGGCGCATGGAACTGCGCCAACTTCGCTATTTCGTGGCGGTAGCCGAGGAACTGCACTTCGCCCGTGCCGCCGAGCGGCTGCTGATCGCTCAGTCGGCCGTCAGTCAGCAGGTGCGGCGGCTGGAGCGGGAGCTGGGGGCCGACCTCTTCGACCGGTCGCCGCGCCGGGTGCGGCTGACCGAGGCAGGGCAGCGGTTTCTGCCGGCGGCGCGCGAGGTGCTGGCCGCCGAGCGGCGGGCGCGCGCCGCGGTGGCCGACTACACCGCGGCGCGCGGCGAACGGCTGCGGGTGGGCACCAGTACGGGGATGGGGGACCGGCTGGACCAGGTGCTGGAGGCGCTGGCCGGCCTCGCCCCCGGGCTGCGGGTGGAGCTGGCCTCCGCCCCCACCGCCGTACGGCTGGAGCAGGTGGCCCGCGGGGAGCTGGACGCCGCGTTCGTGCGCGGGGTGGAGGAGGGGCCCGACGGGGTCCGGCTGGTCCCGGTGTGGCAGGACCGGCTTCTGGTGGTCCTCGGTGCGCGGCACGTCCTTGCGCGTCAATCGCGGGTGGAACTGGGTGAGTTGGCCGGACTGCCGTTGTATCTGACCGCGCGGCGCAACAATCCGCCGCTCGTCGACCTCGTCGTGGGCGCGTGCCGGGACGCCGGCTTCGAGCCCGTGGCCGGGCCGGCGGCGAGCTCGTTGCAGGACACCCTGGCGGCGCTGGGCGCGGGCAGCCCCGGCTGGAGCGTGGTGTACGCCTCGCACGCCGCGCAACTGGCCACCGGGCGGGTCGCCTTCCTGCCGGTGAGTGACCCCCTCGTCCTGCCGGCCGTGCTCGCCGTGCCCCGCACCGCACCCGCGGCCCGGGTCGCGTCCCTGCTGGAGGCCTGCCGGACGATCGGCGCGAGCGATCGCGAAACGTGAACGCTGCGTGCGCGAAGTGGCCCTGGGTGCGGCGCCCCGGATCGGGTGGACTGGGAGTCGAGGCAAGCACCGCCCACCGACTCCAGGAGCTGATCATGCCCGTCGTCACCGTCCAGCAGGGTCCCCGCAGCGTCGAGCTCAAGCGCGAGCTGGTTGCCCGCATCACGGATGCCTTCGTGGACGCCTACAAGATTCCCGCCGACACCGTCCAGGTGTGGATCAACGAGACCCCGGCCGACAGCTGGGGCTCGGCCGGCACGCTCACCGCCGACAAGTAGCCACCTGCCCGGCCGCACCACCGCCCCTGCCACGAGAGGAACCGACGCCGTCATGACCACCACCACCGACCGCACCGAGCCCGACGCGCCCAGGGGCGTGGTGCTGCGCTACTTCGAGGCGCTCGCCGCCGGGGACCAGGCGACCATCCGGAACAGCTGGGCCGAGGACGGCAGTTGCTGGTACGGCGGTGACCTGCCCATCTCCGGCACCTGGCAGGGCCGGGACCAGGTGATCGACGGCTTCCTGGCGACCGCCTTCGCCCACCTGGACCCCGACCGCGAGATCGGCCTGAAGGTCACCAACGTCTTCGGCGAGGGCGAGCAGGTGCTGGTCGAGTGGGACTCCTGGGCGACCGGCAGGACCGGCAGGGCCTACCACGAGCACAACATCGGCGTCTTCACCGTCCGCGCCGGGAAGATCGTCGACATGCGCGAGTACGCCGACACCCAGCACTGGGAGCGGGCACTCGTCGCCCCGTAGAAGCCCCGCGGAAGGCGGTGCCGCGGCGCTAGGCTTTACGATCACATGACCTACGATCGAGCCGAAGGCCTGCCGTGACACCGCCCCGCATCCGGGCCGCCGCCCTCCCCGTCGCCGCCCTCGCGCTGGGCGCCACCCTGACCGCCTGCGCCGACGACTGCCCGGACTACCGGACGGACTACTCGAACCACCGACCCCTGCGGGTCACCGGCTACCCCAGCACAGGAAGCCTGGAGACGGTCCAGAAGGTCGTCTGGCATCTCGCCGACGCGGACGCCGACGGCCTGGCCGCCCTGCACACCGAGGGCGGGGACGCGGGTCCGGCGGCCAGGGCCTGGATCAAGGCCTACGGCACGGCGGCCCGCGCCGGGGTGAGCGCCGACTTCCTCGACGAGGGGTCCGTACGCCAGGAGGTGGTCCTGCACTTCTCCGGCCTCCGCCGTACGCAGGAACTCACGGTGCGGACCGGGTCCGGCGGCTCCTGGGGGATCGTCCTGGACGATCCTGAGCCGCGCCGGGCATCCTGAGCACGCCCCCTGCGCACACCGCAGGTCAGAAGAACACCCCGCACCGCAGCAGCACGTTCGCGTACGGCCGCGCCTCCCCGGTGCGCACCACCAGCCGGGCGCCCGCCGAGCGTTCCTTCAGCCGCTCGTGCGGGACCAGTTCCAGGTCCCGGAAGTGGCCCTCCAGCAGCGCCCGGTTGGGGCCGCGCAGCTCGCGCGCGGCCGTCGCGCCCTCCACCACCAGCTCGGCCAGCAGCCCGTCCAGCACCTCCGCGAACGACGGGACCCCGGCCCGGAACGCCAGGTCCACCACGCGCGGCCCGGCCGGGATCGGCATACCGGCGTCGCACACCAGCACCCCGTCCCCGTGGCCCAACTCCGCGAGCGCCCCGGCGAGATGGCGGTTCAGGATCCCCGCCTTCTTCACAGGGCCTCGACCTCCCGCGCCGTCGGATACGACTCCTGCGCGCCCCGCTTCGTCACGGCCGCCGCGCCGACCCGGGCCGCGTAGCCCGCCGCCTCGGCCGGCGAGGACCCCGACCCCAGCCGCCAGGCCAGCGCGGCGGTGAAGGCGTCGCCCGCCCCCGTGGTGTCCACCGCGTCCACCTTCACCGACGGCACGCGGGTCACGCCGGAGGAGTCGCACACCAGCGCCCCCTCCGCGCCCAGCGTCACCACCACCGAGCGCGGGCCCCTGGCCAGCAGCAGCTTCGCCCAGTCCGCGGGCTCCTCGCTCACGCACGCGTCGCCGAGGAGCACCCGGGCCTCGTGCTCGTTGACGATCAGCGGGTCGCAGGCCGCCAGCACCTCCGCGGGAAGCGGGCGGGGCGGCGACGGGTTCAGTACGAAGCGGGCGTCCGGGGGCAGTTGCCGTACCACCTCCGTGACCGTCTCCAGCGGGACCTCCAGCTGTGCCGACACCACCCGCGAGGCGTGGAAGAGGCTGCCCGCCGCCCGGACGTCCCCCGGGGTGAGCCGGGCGTTGGCGCCCGGTGACACCACGATGCTGTTGTCCCCGGACGGGTCGACGGTGATCAGCGCCACGCCGGTCGGTGCCCCGCCCACCAGCACGCCGACCGTGTCGACGTCCGCCGCGCGCAGGGAGTCGAGCAGCAGCCGGCCGTGGCCGTCGTCGCCGACCCGCGCCAGCAGGGCCGTGTCCGCGCCGAGCCGGGCGGCGGCCACCGCCTGGTTGGCGCCCTTGCCGCCCGGGTGCACGGCCAGGTCGCCGCCGAGCACCGTCTCCCCGGCGGCGGGCCGCCGTTCGACGTCGATCACCAGGTCGGCGTTGGCCGATCCGACGACCAACAGGTCGTAGTCGTACATCAATTGACTCCCCTTGACTCCCCTGAGAGATGACCGGGCGTCCGCCGTCAGCCGTTGAACCCGGCCACGTTGTCCTTCGTGACCACCTTCACCGGCACCTTCACCGTCGGCTCCACCTTCCTGCCCTGTACGGCCTTCAGCGCGTTGTCGACGGCGATCCTTCCCAACTGGCTGGGCTGCTGGGCGACCGAGGCGTACAGCGTGCCGTCCTTCACCGACGTCAGCCCGTCCGGGGTGCCGTCGAAGCCGACCACCTGGACCGACTTTCCGGCCTTGGAGCCGAGCGCCTTGACCGCGCCGAGCGCCATCTCGTCGTTGGCGGCGATGACGCCCTGCACGTCCGGGTGGGCCTGGAGCAGGTTCGACATCACGTCGAGGCCCTTGGTGCGGTCGAAGTCGGCGGGCTGCTGGGCCAGCACCTGGATGCCGGGGTAGGCCTTCAGGCCGTTCGCGAAGCCCTGCGCCCGCTCGCGGGCCGCGGACGTACCCGCCTGGCCCTGGAGGATGACGATCTTCCCCTTGCCGCCGAGCTTCTCGGCGATCGTCTTCGCGGCCAGCTCACCGCCGGCCACGTTGTCGGAGGCGACCAGGGCGTCCACGTCGGCCTTGTTGACGCCGCGGTCCACGGCGACGACCGGGATCCCCGCCTTGTCGGCGGCCTGCACCGAGTTGCTCGCCGCGTCCGAGTCCACCGGGTTGACGATGATCGCGCCGAGGCCCGAACTGGTGAAGTTCTGGAGCTGGTTGGCCTGCTGGGAGGCGTCGTTCTGGGCGTCGGTGACGGTCAGGTCCACGCCCAGCCTCTTCGCCTCGGCCTGGGCACCGGCCCGGATCTGCACGAAGAAGGGGTTGTTGAGGGTGGACAGCGACAGGCCCATGCGCGGGTTCCCGGCGTCGGACGAACCCGTGTGCAGGAAGGAGGTCGCACCGACGATCGCCACGGTCACGACGGCCGCGAGTGCGTACGTCGCCGCCTGCCTGCCCTTGCCTCCGCCGGGACCGCCCGCCACCGGGCTCGCCCCGGCCTTGCGGCGCACGGTGTCCAGCAGCACCGCCAGCGCGATGACGACACCGATCACGACCTGCTGCCAGAACGCCGACACGGACAGCAGGTTGAGGCCGTTGCGCAGCACCGCGAGGATCAACGCGCCGATCAGCGTGCCGGACGCCTTGCCGGTGCCGCCCGCGAGCGAGGCACCGCCGATCACGACCGCGGCGATCGCGTCCAGCTCGTAGCCGTCGGCGGCCTGCGGCTGCGCCGAGGAGAGCCGGGAGGCCAGTACGACACCGGCGACGGCCGCGAACAGACCGGACAGCGCGTAGATCGCGAGCTTCTGCCTCGGCACCCGCAGACCGGAGAGCCGGGCCGCCTCCTCGTTGCCGCCGATGGCGTACATGGAGCGGCCGATGTACGTCCGCCCGAGGACCAGCGCCGCGACCAGCCCCATCACGACCATGACCAGCACCGGCACCGGCAGCCAGCCGCCGAGCGTGTCACCGAGGTGCGAGACCGAGCCGGGGAAGGCGATCGGCGAGCCCTGCGAGATGACGAGGGCGAGGCCACGCCCCACCGACAGCATCGCGAGCGTCGCGATGAACGGCGGCAGCTTGCCGTAGGCGATGAGGAAACCGTTCACCAGCCCGGCCACGACACCCGTGCCGAGCCCGAGGACGACGGCGAGCGCCACGGGCACCCCGTGCTGCGTCGCGCTCCAGGCCAGCACGGTCGCCGACAGCGCGGCCACGGAGCCGACCGACAGGTCGATGCCGGCCGAGACGATCACGAACGTCACACCGAAGGCGAGGATCGCCGTCACGGCCGCCTGCACACCGATGTTGAGCAGGTTGTCCGTCGTCAGGAAGTCCCCGGACAGCGCCGACAGGGCGATGACCAGGACGATCAGCGCGGTGAGCGCGCCGTTGTCGAGGAGCAGCCGGCGCAGGCCGCCGGTGGCGCCACCCGCGCCCGTCGTGCTCTTGAGCGTGTCAGTGGCCACGGCTGGCCTCCTTGTCGGTGTCCTTGTCGGTGGCGGGATGGGAGACGGCGAGCGCCATGACGGCGTCCTGCGTGGCGTCGGTGGCCCGCAGCTCGCCCGCGATCCGGCCCTGGGCCATGACCAGCACCCGGTCGCTCATGCCGAGCACCTCCGGCAGATCGCTGGAGATCATCAGTACGGCGGCCCCGGCCGCGGTCAGTTCGTTGATCAGCTGGTAGATCTCGACCTTGGCGCCGACGTCGATCCCGCGCGTCGGCTCGTCGAGGATCAGCACCCTGGTGTCGGCCAGCAGCCACTTGCCGATGACGACCTTCTGCTGGTTGCCGCCGGACAGGGTCCGCACGTGCTGCCCGAGGCCCGCCATCCGTACGCCCAGCTGCTCGGCGATCCGCCCGGCGGCGTCATGCTGCCCCTTGCGGTCGACGAATCCGCCCCGGGTGGCGGCCCGCATGGTGACGAGCCCGAGGTTCTCCTCGACCGAGGCGTCCAGCACGAGCCCCTGCCCCTTGCGGTCCTCGGGCACGAGCCCGATGCCGGCCGCCATGGCCGCGTTCACGTCGTGCCGCCTGAGCCGGTCGCCGCAGACCTTCACGACCCCGTCGTCGTACGGATCGGCCCCGAAAACGGCCCGTACGACCTCGGTCCGCCCGGCCCCGACGAGCCCGGCGATCCCGACGACCTCACCGGCGTGCACCTCGAAGCCGACGTCGTGGAACACCCCGTCCCGGGTGAGCCCCTCGACAGACAGCAACGGCGCTCCGCGTTCGGCCCGCTGCCGCGGGTACTGCTGCTCGATCGACCGCCCGACCATGAGCCGTACCAGCTCGTCCTCGGGCGTGGCGGCGGGCACCTCCCCGACGCTCCTGCCGTCCCGGATGACGGTGACCCGGTCGCCCAGGGCGGCGATCTCCTCCAGGTGATGGGTGATGAAGACGATCCCGACGCCGTCCTCGCGCAGCGAGCGCACGATGCCGAAGAGCTTCTCGACCTCCTCCGAGGTGAGCACGGCCGTCGGCTCGTCCATGATGAGCACGCGCGCGTCCAGGCTGAGCGCCTTGGCGATCTCGACCATCTGGAGCCGGGCGATGCCGAGTTCACGTACACGCGCGCGTGGCGGGACATCGACCCCCACGCGCGCGAGGAGCGCCTCGGCGTCCGCCTCCATCGTCTTCC
The DNA here is from genome assembly GCF_001866675.1 of Streptomyces sp. MUSC 14. Classification (NCBI taxonomy): domain Bacteria; kingdom Bacillati; phylum Actinomycetota; class Actinomycetes; order Kitasatosporales; family Streptomycetaceae; genus Streptomyces; species Streptomyces sp. MUSC 14. Next base: position 62,950 of record NZ_MLYN01000019.1, on the reverse strand, counting down.
GGTCGATCATCCCGAAGCGCCGCGGCTGGCGCCCCAGGAAGATGTTCTCGGCGACGGTGAGATCCGGCACCAGGTTGAACTCCTGGTAGATGGTGGCGATCCCCAGCCGCTCGGCGTCCTGCGCACCGTGGATACGCGTCTGACGGCCGTCGACGAGAATCCGTCCGCCGTCGGGCGTGTACGCCCCGGAGAGCATCTTGATCAGCGTGCTCTTGCCGGCGCCGTTCTCACCGAGCAGCACATGGACCTCGCCCCGGCGCAGGTCGAAGTCGACGCCGTCCAGCGCGACCACGCCGGGGAAGGTCTTGCGTATGCCCTCGATGCGCAGCAACTCGTCCGGGTCGCTCACGACGTGCTCCTGTTCGTCACGGGATTCCCTGCGGGGGGCTCGCCGCACGAGCGGCGCACGACGAGCCGGGCGGAGAGGGCGACGGACACGGCGGCCCGCCCCTCGATACGGTCGACGAGGGCCCGTACGGCGGCCCGTCCCAGCTCACCGGTCGGCTGGGCGATCGCGGTGACGGGCGGATCGGTGTGCACGAACCAGGGGATGTCGTCGAACGCGGCCAGCGCGATGTCGTCCGGCACGCGCAGCCCACGCGCGCGTACGGCGTCGAGGGCACCGAGCGCCATGAGGTTGTCGGCCGCGAAGACGACCTCCGGCGGCTCGGGCAGGTCCAGGAACCCCTCGGTGACCCGCCGCCCGCTCTCGGCCTGGAAGTCACCCTGGCCTGTGTAGGCGTCGGGAAGCGGAAGCCCGTACGCGGCGAGCGCTGCCCGGAAGGCCTCGACCCGCTCGCTGCCGGTCGTGGTGGCGGCGGGCCCGGCGATGATGGCGAGCCGCCGGTGCCCGAGTGCGTGCAGATGCGCCACGAGATCCCGTACGGCGTCCCGCCCGTCGGCCCGTACGACGGGCACGTCCACACCGGGGATCCACCGGTCCACGAACACCATGGGCGTCCCGGCGCGCACGGCGTCCAGCATGAGCGGGGACCCGCCGTCGGTGGGGGAGATCAGCAGCCCGTCGATCCGCCGGTCGAGCAGGTTGCGGACATGGTGGTCCTGGATCTCGGGCCGTTCGTCGGCGTTCCCGATGATCACGCTGTACCCGAGCGCCCGTGCCTCCTCCTCGACGGAGCGGGCCAGCTCGGTGAAGTACGGGTTCAGCACGTCGCTGATGACGAGCCCGAGGGTGTGGGTCTGGTCGGTCCGCAGGGAGCGGGCCACGGCGTTCGGCCGGTACCCCAGCGCCTCGACGGCGGCCAGCACGCGCATGCGTGCGTCCGCGCTGACCGACGGGTGCTCGTTCAGGACACGCGACACCGTGGCCACGGACACCCCGGCCGAGGCGGCGACATCCTTGATGCTCGCCAACGACGGCTCACCTCCTCGTGAGACTCGTGGACTCTTGTGCACGGCCGCTCGTGTAATCGATTCCACGCCGTGCCGCAGGAAGGATTGGAAACGATTACACGGGATTGGGCAAGAGGTTGAAGGTTGACCGAAACCTAATCGTGACCGGGGCTCGTGGCCGCCGCCGGAGGCGGCGACTGGCAGCTTCGGGCCACGCCGGGGGGCGGGAGCCGCCCCGGGACCGGCTCGTCGGCCGGGCTCGCGACCGGCCTCACGGCCCAAACGTTCCCATTGCCCCCTCGTGCCCCCCCTCGCGTACTTCTTGGCTCGGCTTTCGTCGATTCCGGGGGGTGAATGAGCGCTTTTCGAACTTGCTTTCGTGAGGCGGAATCCGTGTCGTTCGGTCCCGGGCGGTCGCGTGACTTCAGCAATCGGCGCCAGTCGGCTGGTGAAGTGACTGCGAGGCGATCCGTGGCCGCCCTTGGAAACCGGCAACCGCGTGAAGACCGCCTCGGCGCCCACTCGGGCCGAGGGTGCGGCGCGCACCCCGGCCGAGGGTACGTTGGCCGGATGCATATGCCAGATCACTGCCAACTCAACGACTCTGTAGGCTAGTTGGCGGAGTCCGGTGACGGATTCCCTGCCGGGGTGTCGCCGGAACCTGCACACCTCCACCGCAGGAATCTCACATTCCACAAGCGAATTGTTTTTCAGTGCGGCTCCGGTTTCTCATCCGTCTCTCGGGGATCAGCCACCCTCTCCGGGGAAATCCGAGAAAGTCAAAAACCCGCCACGCGTGCCCCTCGGCGTTTTCCGGACTTTGTCCCCGGGGTGAACCGCGAAACCGTTTCCGCATATCTACGATCGCAGGCTATGACCGAGACTCCACGGGACAACTCCGCCACCCGTGCCCGCTGGCAGACCTGCCTCAGGCTCGCCCGTGAACTCCTTCTCGTCGGACCGGACGGAAAGGACCTGAAACTCGAATACCTGCACACCCTGATAGACACGGGCCGCCTCGGCCCCACCGCCCACCCGCGCAAGAAGATCCTCGTCATCGGCGCCGGCATCACCGGTCTCGTCGCGGCCCGGCTGCTCAAGGACGCCGGGCACGACGTCACCGTCCTGGAGGCGAACGCCAACCGTGTCGGCGGACGCGTCAAGACCTTCCGTACGACCAGGCACCACCAGCCCTTCGCCGACCCGGCCCAGTACGCCGAGGCCGGTGCCATGCGGCTGCCCGACTTCCACCCGCTCGTCCTCGCCCTGGTCGACAAACTCGGGCTCGGGCGGCGGCAGTTCTACAACGTGGACATCGATCCGCACAGCGGAAGCGGACCCGAGGTGCCCGTCCCACCGGTGTCGTACACCTCGTTCACCGGACGGACCTGGACGTACGGCGACGACAGTCCGGACTTCCGGGAACCCGACAAGCGCGGCAACTCCTGGATCCGCGCCAACCGCGTCCAGGTGCGGCGCGCCGACTACGCCGCCGGTCCCGAGCGGATCAACGAGGGCTTCCACCTCACCGACGACGAGGTCCGCGCCCCCGTCGTGAAGATGGTCGACGACGCGCTGGAGAGCGTGCGCGACTACTACTCCGACATCGTCGACGGCAAGCGGGTCAACAAGCCCCTGGACGAGTGGATCGAGGGCTGGGCGCGGGTGATCCGCGACTTCGACGGCTACTCGATGGGCGCCTTCCTGCGCGACCGCGCCGGGCTCAGCGACGAGGCGATCGAGGCCCTCGGCACCCTGGAGAACATGTCGTCGCGGCTCCACCTCTCGTTCTTCCACAGCTTCCTGAGCCGCAGCGACATCAACCCCGGCGTGCGCTACTGGGAGATCCCCGGCGGCAGTTGGCGGCTGCCGCACGCCCTGCACCAGGGGCTGCGCGACGAGGTGCGGTTCGGCGAGCGGGTGATCCGCATCGAGTACCACGACCCCAGCCGCGACACCGACCCCGAGGGCACCGGGGCGGTCGGGCCCGACGGGTGGGGTGTCGCCGTACAGACGGTCGACGAGGACGATCCGAAGGAACCGCCGCGGCTGTGGACGGCGGACCTGGCGATCGTCACCATCCCGTTCTCCGCGCTGCGCTTCGTCGAGATCGTCCCCTCGATGTCGTACAAGAAGCGCCGCGCGATCATCGAGACCCACTACGACCAGGCCACCAAGGTGCTGCTCGAATTCAGCCACCGGTGGTGGGAGTTCACCGAGGACGACTGGCGCGACGCGCTGGAGGGCATCGCGCCCGGGCTGCACGCGTACTACCGGCGGGGCGAGGAGGCGGACGCCGATGCCGTGTCCGTCCCGACGCTCCCGGAGCCGGGGGCCGGGCTGCTCGGCGCCGCCGTCAAGGACAGCGGCGTCACCGAGGAGATGCGGCGGGCCGACAACAGCCTGCCGCTGCGCGGGCCCGCGGTCCGGCCCGCCACCCACTGCTTCGGCGGGGGCTCCGCCACCGACAACCCCAACCGGTTCCTGTACTACCCCTCGCACCCGGTCGAGGAGAGCATGGGCGGCGGAGTGGTCCTCGCCTCGTACTCCTGGTCCGACGACGCGGTCCGCTGGGACTCCATGCCGGACGCGGAGCGCTACGTCTACGCTCTGCGCAACCTCCAGGCCCTGCACGGCCGGCGCATCGAGGTGTTCTTCACCGGGCGGGGCGCCACCCAGAGCTGGGCGCGCGACCCGTACGCCTTCGGCGAGGCGGCCATCTACACCGCCCACCAGATGACCAGCTTCCACCTGGACGTCTCCCGGCCCGAGGGCCCGGTGCACTTCGCCGGCGAGCACACCTCCCTCAAGCACGCCTGGATCGAGGGCGCCCTGGAGAGCGCCGTGCGCGCGGCCCTCGCCGTGCACCAGGCCCCGCCGGTCACCACGCCGCGGGAGGGGGAGTCCGCGTGAACCAGAGCCTCCCCGTGAACGAGAGCTTCCCGGCCTGCACGGTGGCCCGCTATCTCGCCCTGCGGCTGGCCGAGTTGGGCATCACCCACCTGTTCGGCGTCCCCGGCAACCACCTCGGCCCGTTCCTGACGGCGCTGCGCGCGGAGGGCGACGTCGAGTGGGTCGGCACGCCGACGGAGGGCGGCGCGGGCCAGGCCGCCGACGCCTACGCGCGCGTGCACGGCGTGGGCGCGGCGGCGGTCACATACGGCGTCGGCGCGTTCAACCTCCTCAACGCGTGCGGCGGCGCGTACGTCGAGCAGGTGCCGCTCATCGCCGTCAACGCCTGCCCGCCGTACGAGCAGTGGCAGAACTACCGTGCCGTCGGCCTGCTCACCTCCCACATGAGCCCGCGCGCGGAGAGCAACCTGGACGTCTACCGGCAGGTCACCGTGGACGCGCAGGCCATCTCCAACCCCGGCCTCGCGCCCGCCCAGATCGACGCGGCGCTCACCGCGTGCCTCTCCGAGCGCAGGCCCGTCTACCTGGAGGTCATGGAGGACCTGTGGGACGAGCCCTGCCCCGAGCCCACGGAGCCGATCGTCCGTCGCGAACGGCCGTTCAGCGCGCGCAACCAGCCCATGCTGGAGAACGCCGTGCACGCGATCCTCACCCTGATCGAGGAGCACCCCGGCCCGGACGGCCGGCCCCGCCCGATCGTGTGGGCCGGTGAGGAGATCGACCGGTACCGGCTCGGCGGGCGGCTCACCGACCTGGTGGACGCCACCGGCGTGCCGTTCTGCACGACCGTCGGCGCCAAGGCCGTCGTGGACGAGGACCTGCCGCAGTTCCACGGCGTCTACAACGGCAGGGCCAGCCACCCGGACGTGTACGGCGTCTTCAAGGACTGGGCCACCTGCCGGATCGGGCTCGGCGCCTGGTCCACGTCGAAGAACCTGGGCGGCGAGCAGAGCGTCGGCACCGACTGGGTGATGGCGGCGCACGGCGGCGTCAGCGTCGGCACCTCCTACTTCCCCGACGTCCAGCTCGCCCATCTGCTGCCCGCCCTCCAGGACGCGCTGGTGAAGGAGTACGGCTCCGGGGGCCTCGCCTCCGACTACTACGCCGAGTCCTACAGCCACCGGGGAGCACCGGCCGGCCGGCCCGCGGGCCTGGCGCAGTACCGCGCCTCGCTGAGCCTGGACGGCGCCCGGTCCCGGGGCGGCGAACACCTCACGTACGACGGCCTGTTCGACCGGATCAACCACTTCCTGGGCGAGGAGACCCGGGAGGACTGGACGGTCGTCTCCGACGCCGCGTTCTCCCTCATCGGCTCGATGAACCTGGCCCTGCCCGCGGGCGGGTTCCTCTCCCAGATCAGCTGGCTGTCCATCGGCTGGTCGGTCGGCGCGGCCACGGGCGCCGCGCTCGCCCCCGAACGCGACGGCGCCCGCCCCATGGTGTTCGTCGGGGACGGCTCCTTCCAGGAGACCTGCCAGGAGATCTCCACCCACACCCGGCTCGGGCTGCCCTCGGTGGTGTTCGTCCTGGACAACGGGCACTTCTACGGCATCGAACAGATGCTGGTGAACCCCGCCTACTACGCCGGACACGCCACCACCGACCCGGACTTCTACAACGTCCTGCACCCCTGGCACTACGACCGCCTCGCGGCCGTCTTCGCCGGCGAGGACACCCCGGCGACCGGGGTCGCCATCGCCCACGCGGCGGAGCTGGACGCCCTGCTGGCCCGCCTCGCCGACCCGCACGACCCGGTCAACGCCGGGCCCCTCCTGGTCCGCGTCCGCCTGCACCGGCACGACTACCCGCGGGCGATGGCCTACAAGGTCCCGAAAACTTCCTGAAGGGGGAGAGAAATGGCTGATCTGAACGTCCTCATCGCCTTCGACGCGGCCACGATCGTCGAGCAGTACCCGAACGCGTCGAGGAACCCGGACGCACCGACCTACGTCGACCAGAGCCTCATCTACATGACGACGCGGCACGACCACATCGTCGGCACGTCGGGCGCCGAGCTGAACCTGCGCGCCGAGCCCGGGGACAGCATCAGGTGGCGGGAGACGACGCTGTCGCTGAGCAGCGACTACAAGGCGCTGCTGTACCGGTACGTCAGCAGCGACCGCGACCACACGCTCATCAGGACGCCGGAGATCGAGGTGGTCGACGGCGTCTTCCCGCTGCCGAAGGAGGGCAGCGAGGGCAGCCCGGACTTCGTGACGCAGAAGTACCAGGACCACTACTGGCGCACGACGGTCAAGAGCGTCGGCAAGGTCGTCTACCACTTCTCCTTCCAGATCCTGGACCGGCACCGGCAGTTGAAGGGCTACTTCCAGTGGGACCCCTTCATCACCATCGAGGACGCCTGACGGCCCGGCCGGGGGCGGTGGCCGTGCGCCGCCGCCCCCGGCCGTGAGCCGCCTCGGTCGTCAGCGCTCACCGGTACCGTCGGACCACGGCTCACCAGGCGGGGAATCAGACGACCGAGCGCCGGCTCGCCGTGCTCGAAGGCGTCCTGGAGCGGATCACATGGGTTTGACGACTCGGTGATCGGGCTGAAGGGCGGGAGCCGCTCCGGCTGTCAGAGGCGGCCGGTACCGTCGGATCATGTCCAGGCAAGAGTCAGACGCGGACCGCCGATCGGCGACCTTGGAAGGCGTGCTTGAGCGGATCACGTACGCCAACGAGGAGAACGGCTACACGGTCGCCCGGGTCGACACCGGCAGAGGCGGTGGCGACCTCCTCACGGTCGTCGGCGCGCTGCTCGGCGCCCAGGTCGGGGAGTCGCTGCGGATGGAGGGCCGCTGGGGCTCGCATCCCCAGTACGGCAAGCAGTTCCACGTCGAGAACTACACGACGGTCCTGCCGGCCACCGTCCAGGGCATCCGGCGCTACCTCGGGTCCGGCCTCGTCAAGGGGATCGGACCCGTCTTCGCCGACCGCATCACCCAGCACTTCGGACTCGACACGCTCCAGATCATCGAGGAGGAGCCGAAACGGCTCATCGAGGTCCCGGGGCTCGGCCCCAAGCGGACCAGGAAGATCGCCGACGCCTGGGAGGAGCAGAAGGCGATCAAGGAGGTCATGCTCTTCCTCCAGACCGTCGAGGTGTCCACCTCCATCGCCGTGCGGATCTACAAGAAGTACGGCGACGCGTCCATCTCCGTCGTCAAAAACCAGCCCTACCGGCTCGCCGCCGACGTCTGGGGCATCGGCTTCCTGACCGCCGACAAGATCGCCCAGTCCGTCGGCATCCCGCACGACAGCCCGGAGCGGGTGAAGGCCGGGTTGCAGTACGCGCTGTCCCAGTCCGCCGACCAGGGCCACTGCTTCCTGCCCGAGGAGCGGCTGATCGCCGACGCGGTCAAGCTGCTCCAGGTCGACACCGGGCTGGTCATCGAGTGCCTCGCCGAGCTGGCCGAGCCGGGGGAGGACGGCGAGGAGCCGGGGGTCGTACGGGAGAAGGTCCCGGGGCCCGAGGGAGACGCCGCGGACCCCGTCACGGCCGTCTACCTGGTCCCCTTCCACCGCGCCGAACTGTCCCTCGCCGCCCAGCTCCTGCGTCTGCTGCGCAGCGGGCAGGACCGCATGCCGGGCTTCCAGGACGTCGACTGGGCCAAGGCCCTCGGCTGGCTGAAGACGCGCACCGGAGCCGACCTCGCGCCCGAGCAGGAGGCCGCCGTCAAGCTCGCGCTCAGCGAGAAGGTCGCCGTGCTCACCGGCGGGCCCGGCTGCGGCAAGTCCTTCACCGTGCGTTCGATCGTGGAGCTGGCCCGGGCCAGACGGGCCAAGGTGCTGCTCGCCGCGCCGACCGGGCGGGCCGCCAAGCGCCTCGCCGAACTGACCGGCGCCGAGGCCTCCACCGTGCACCGGCTGCTGGAGCTGAAGCCCGGCGGGGACGCCGCCTACGACCGCGACCGGCCGCTGGACGCCGACCTGGTGGTGGTGGACGAGGCGTCCATGCTGGACCTGTTGCTCGCCAACAAGCTGGTCAAGGCCGTGCCCCCGGGCGCGCACCTCCTCTTCGTCGGGGACGTCGACCAGCTGCCGAGCGTCGGCGCCGGCGAGGTGCTGCGCGACCTGCTCGCCGACGGCAGCCCGGTCCCGGCCGTCCGCCTCACCCGGGTCTTCCGGCAGGCCCAGCAGTCCGGGGTCGTCACCAACGCGCACCGGATCAACGCCGGGCAGCATCCGCTCACCGACGGGCTGAAGGACTTCTTCCTCTTCGTCGAGGACGACACCGAGGAGACCGGCCGGCTCACCGTGGACGTGGCGGCGCGACGGATTCCGGCCAAGTTCGGGCTCGATCCGCGGCGGGACGTGCAGGTGCTCGCGCCGATGCACCGGGGGCCGGCCGGTGCCGGGGCCCTCAACGGACTGCTCCAGCAGGCCATCACGCCCGGCCGGCCCGACCTGCCCGAGAAGCGGTTCGGCGGCCGGGTCTTCCGCGTCGGGGACAAGGTCACCCAGATCAGGAACAATTACGAGAAAGGGAGGAACGGCGTCTTCAACGGCACCGTGGGTGTCGTCACCTCGCTCGATCCGGTCGACCAGAAGCTCATGGTACTGACCGACGAGGACGAGGAGGTGCCGTACGAATTCGACGAACTGGACGAACTGGCACATGCGTACGCGGTGACCATTCACCGCTCGCAGGGGAGTGAATATCCCGCCGTGGTGATTCCGGTCACGACCGGAGCGTGGATGATGCTCCAGCGGAACCTCCTGTACACGGCGGTGACACGGGCCAAGCGCCTCGTCGTCCTCGTCGGTTCACGCAAGGCGATCGGGCAGGCGGTGCGCACGGTCTCGGCCGGACGGCGGTGTACGGCCCTTGACTTCAGGCTCGACGCAGGTCATCACGGAAAATGATCGATCAAATGAGTCACGAAGGTCACAGAGCACTTCCAGATGCCGTTCAGAGGGGGCAGGATGGGCAAGTTGGCGGCACTGAGTGCCGCCAATGGGCCCAATGGTCGACCCCGAGTGCACTCTCCTGAGCCAAATGGGGGATGGTAGAGACAGTCAGGGCACCTCGAAGATGAGGCACTACGTCGGTGAGGGAAGACGTGAGCGACAACTCTGTAGTACTGCGGTACGGCGACGGCGAGTACACCTACCCGGTGGTCGACAGCACCGTCGGCGACAAGGGCTTCGACATCGGGAAGCTCCGCACCCAGACCGGTCTGGTGACTCTGGACAGCGGATACGGCAACACGGCCGCCTATAAATCCGCCGTCACCTACCTCGACGGCGAGGCGGGCATCCTCCGCTACCGCGGCTACCCCATCGAGCAGCTGGCCGAGCGCTCCACCTTCCTCGAGGTGGCGTACCTGCTGATCAACGGCGAGCTGCCGACCGTCGACGAGCTGACGACGTTCCAGAACGAGATCACGCGGCACACGCTGCTGCACGAGGACGTCAAGAACTTCTACAAGGGCTTCCCGCGGGACGCCCACCCGATGGCCATGCTGTCGTCGGTGGTCTCGGCGCTGTCCACCTTCTACCAGGACAGCCACAACCCGTTCGACGAGAAGCAGCGCAACCTCTCCACGATCCGGCTGCTCGCCAAGCTGCCGACGATCGCGGCGTACGCGTACAAGAAGTCGATCGGCCACCCCTTCGTCTACCCGCGCAACGACCTCAGCTACGTCGAGAACTTCCTGCGCATGACCTTCTCGGTCCCCGCGCAGGAGTACGACCTCGACCCGGTCGTCGTCGCCGCGCTGGACAAGCTGCTGATCCTGCACGCCGACCACGAGCAGAACTGCTCGACCTCCACGGTCCGCCTGGTCGGCTCCTCGCAGGCCAACATGTTCGCGTCGATCTCGGCCGGCATCAGCGCCCTGTGGGGCCCCCTGCACGGCGGCGCCAACCAGTCCGTGCTGGAGATGCTGGAGGACATCCAGGCCAACGGCGGCGACGTCGACTCCTTCATCCGCAAGGTGAAGAACAAGGAGGACGGCGTCCGGCTGATGGGCTTCGGCCACCGGGTCTACAAGAGCTTCGACCCGCGCGCCAAGATCATCAAGGCTGCCGCGCACGACGTCCTCTCCGCCCTCGGCAAGTCCGACGAGCTGCTGGACATCGCGCTGAAGCTGGAGGAGCACGCGCTCTCCGACGACTACTTCGTCTCGCGCAACCTCTACCCGAACGTCGACTTCTACACCGGTCTGATCTACCGGGCCATGGGCTTCCCGACCGAGATGTTCACGGTCCTGTTCGCCCTCGGCCGCCTGCCGGGCTGGATCGCCCAGTGGACCGAAATGATCAAGGAGCCGGGCTCTCGCATCGGCCGCCCGCGCCAGATCTACACGGGCGTGGTCGAGCGCGACTTCGTGCCGGTCGAGGCCCGCTGACACCTGCCGGTGGGGGCGCCGTTGGCGCCCCTGGTTGGTCCTGCCCGGCCTTGCCGGCGGCGCGTCTTCGGGGTGTGTCGGTCGGCGATGGCTCCGGACTCGGCCGGGGGGCCGGGGGTCGTCCTCCGGGTCGGCGCGGTCACGGGCGTGGTCGAGCGCGACTTCGTGCCGGTCGAGGCTCGCTGACACCTGCCGGTGGGGGCGCCGTTGGCGCCCCTGGTTGGTCCTGCCCGGCCTTGCCGGCGGCGCGTCTTCGGGGTGTGTCGGTCGGCGATGGCTCCGGACGACTCGGCCGGGGGTCGTCCCCGGGTCGGCGCGGCCACGGGTGGCGCCCCTGGTTGGCCGCTCGGCGGCGGCGCGTCTTCGGGACGCCGGCCGGCGATGGCTGACGCGGTCGGGCGGTGCTGAGGCACTGAGTGTCAGGGTCTGCCTCGGGGGCGGGCCCTGGGACGGTCGTACGGTGGCCGTACAGACGAATAAACGGAAGGCGCCCTGCGCCGGTCCCCCCACGGGCCGACGATCAGGGCGCCTTCCCATGTCCCGGTGCGGATTCCCCCCACGGGATCCGGCCGGGCGCTCGGAGGGACAGCGCCTGAATCGCTGTCTGGTGAGCAGAACGAGCAAAACTCGCCCCACTCCGGTGATGCGGTGCGATCTGCCGGGACAACGCACGTAGGGAGGGCCGCTCAAAGCTTCCCGTGTACGTGCCCCGGCAACGCACTTCTGAGGCAGTCCCCCAAGACAACCCCAGATGCCGACTGGCGCCCCCCAAGACGCCGAACCGACATCGCCAACTTAGACCTTCGAACCCCTTCGATGGTTACGTTCGCATCACTGTGATCTGCGTCTCTTGCATATGTCCTTTAGGTACGCAAGAGCCCCGATACGACGATCGGGGCCCAAGCGTAAGGAAGATGCGCGAGCCTTGTGAAGAGCTTATGTGGTGCGCGCGTCCGACTCCAGAGGGTCTTCCGCTTCGGTCTCAGCGGAATCGGCGCAGCCGCAGGCTGTTGGTCACCACGAACACCGAGGAGAAGGCCATCGCCGCGCCCGCGATCATCGGGTTCAGCAGCCCCGCGGCGGCCAGCGGCAGCGCGGCCACGTTGTAGCCGAAGGCCCACACCAGGTTCCCCTTGATCGTGGCCAGCGTCCGCCGGGACAGCCGTATCGCGTCCGCCGCCACGCGCAGGTCCCCGCGTACCAGTGTCAGATCGCTCGCCTCGATCGCCGCGTCCGTCCCGGTGCCCATCGCCAGCCCCAGATCGGCGGTGGCCAGCGCTGCCGCGTCGTTGACACCGTCGCCGACCATCGCCACCGCACGCCCCTCGTCCCGAAGCCGCCGTACGACGTCCACCTTGTCCTCGGGTAGCACCTCGGCGTACACGTGCGCCGCGTCGATGCCGACCGTCCGCGCGACCGCCTCGGCGACCGTCCGGTTGTCGCCGGTGAGCAGCACCGGCGTGAGCCCGAGGGCACGCAGCTCGCGGATCGCCTCCGCGCTGGTCTCCTTGACCGTGTCGGCGACGGCGAGGACCCCGCGGGCCCGCCCGTCCCAGCCGGCCACGACCGCCGTACGGCCCTGCTCCTCGGCCTCGCGGGCCGCCTGGACCAACGCGTGCGGAAGGACGTCGTACAGGCGCCCCACGGCCACCTCGCGGCCGGCCACGCGCCCGCGTACGCCTCGTCCCGGGACGTTCTCGAAGTGCTCGACCTCCGGCAGCGCTCCGACGCGTTCCTCGGCCCCCGCGGCGACCGCGCGCGCGACCGGGTGCTCGGAGGCGTGCTCCAGGGCGCCGGCCAGCCGCAGCAGCTCCTTCTCGTCCTCGCCGTCGACGACGTGGACCGCCTGGAGCGTCATCCGGCCGCTGGTGACCGTGCCCGTCTTGTCGAGGACGACCGTGTCGACGCGGCGCGTGGACTCCAGCACCTCGGGGCCCTTGATCAGGATGCCGAGCTGGGCGCCGCGGCCGGTGCCGACCATCAGCGCGGTCGGCGTGGCGAGGCCCAGCGCGCACGGGCAGGCGATGATCAGGACGGCGACGGCCGCGGTGAACGCGGCGACCGGGTCCCCGGTCAGGCCCAGCCAGACGCCGAACGTGGCGAGCGCGATGCCGATGACGACGGGCACGAACACGGCGGAGACCCGGTCGGCGAGCCGCTGCACCTCGGCCTTGCCGTTCTGCGCGTCCTCCACCAGCTTCGCCATGCGCGCGAGCTGGGTGTCCGCGCCGACCCGGCCGGCCTCGACGACCAGCCGCCCGCCCGCGTTGACCGTGGCCCCGGTGACCCGGTCGCCCGGCCCCACGTCCACCGGCACCGACTCGCCGGTCAGCATGGACGCGTCCACCGCGGAGACGCCCTCGACCACGGTGCCGTCGGTCGCGACCTTCTCGCCGGGCCGTACGACGAACCGGTCCCCGACCGACAGGGACGCCACGGCGATCCGGACCTCACGCCCGTCCCGCAGTACCGCCACGTCCTTGGCGCCCAGCTCCATCAGCGCGTGCAGGGCCGCGCCCGCCCGGCGCTTGGAGCGGGCCTCCAGACAGCGGCCGAGCAGGATCAGTGCGACGACCCCGGAGGCGACCTCCAGGTAGATGGTGGAGGCGCCGTCCATGCGCGAGATCGTGAGGCGGAACTCGTCGTGCATGCCGGGCATGCCCGCGTCGCCGAAGAACAGCGCCCACAGCGACCAGCCGAAGGCCGCCAGCGTGCCGACCGAGACCAGGGTGTCCATGGTGGCGGCGCCGTGCCGGAGGTTGGTCCAGGCGGCCCGGTGGAAGGGCAGGCCGCCCCAGACGACGACGGGCGCGGCGAGCGTGAGTGAGAGCCACTGCCAGTTGTCGAACTGGAGGGCCGGGACCATCGCGAGCAGCACGACGGGCAGCGCGAGCAGCGCGGAGACCAGTAGCCGCTGCCGGAGCGCGCCGGGTTCGGCGTCGTGCGCGGGAGGCTGCTCGGCCGTCGCCTCGGGCTGTGGCGGGGCGGGTTCCTCGGCGGTGTAGCCGGTCTTCTCCACGGTGGCGATCAGGTCGGCGATCGCGACGCCCTCGCCGAAGGAGATCCTCGCCTTCTCGGTGGCGTAGTTGACGGTGGCGCTGACGCCGTCCATCCGGTTGAGCTTCTTCTCCACGCGCGCGGCGCAGGAGGCGCAGGTCATACCGCCGATGAGCAGTTCGGTCTCGGCGGCCTCGGCGGGGGCCTCGGTTATCGCCGGGGTGTTGTCTGCACTGGTGGTGCTGGTCATGTCCGGACTCCAGACATCGGACCGGACCGTGCGGAGCCAGTATCAGCTGGTCGGTACGGCCCGGTCGGGGAATCGAGGGTGTGGCTCAGGCGCGCCCTGCCAGCTCGAAGCCGGCCTCGTCCACGGCCGCGCGCACGGCCTCGTCGTCCGGCTCGGACGCGGAGACGACGGTCACCTCGCCGGTCGACGCCACGGCCTTCACCGAAGTGACACCGGGGATCTCGGAGACCTCCGCGGCGATGGCGCCTTCGCAGTGGCCGCAGCTCATGCCCGTCACCTTGTAGACGGTGGTGACGGAACCCGGGGTGTCGGTGTGGGCGGTCATGTCGTTACTCCTCGTCGAGGCGTAGGGGGCCAGTGGGGTCCGCGAGGGCCACCGGGGCCGTGGGGGAACCTCCATGTTCCTCAGAGTATACCCCTAGGGGGTATTTCTCCAAGAGGTGTCCCGACGCGCCAGCGAGCGCGCCCAGCCGACCCCGGCCAGCGCCACCAGGGCCAGCCCGCCGACCGAGAACAGGGTGAACAGGTGCTCCTGTGCGGCGCTCGGGCGGGTGAGATACGCGTGCGTGAAGAGCGGGCGGTTCGCGTCGGCGCCGGTCAGCCGGGCCGTCGCCCGGATCGCGATGCCGTGCGTCGAGTCCCACAGGGTGTGCAGCAGGGAGGTGCCGAGGCAGGCGCCGAGGGCCGGCGCGGTGCGGCGGAACTGACCGTTCGGGCGGCGCCGGGACAGCAGGGCGGCGCCCGCGATCGCGGTCCACAGGCCGTGCCCGAGCGGCGTGAGCACCCCGCGCAGCATCTCCGTCTCCAGCAGCGTGCGCAGGGTCACGCCCTCGGCGGAGACGGCCGCGGCGAACGCGTAACCGGCGCTCTCCAGGGCCGCGAAGCCGAAGCCGACGGCCGCGCCGAGCACCAGCCCCGCGCGCGTGCCGCGGATACCGGGCTGCCCGCGCAGCGCGAACACCAGTGCCCCGAGCTTTGCGGCCTCCTCGATGAGGGCGGCGCCGAGGGACAGTCCGAAGGAGGGGTGCAGCAGATACGTCACCGTCAGCGAGGCGCCGAACACCCCGAGCGCGCCGCCGGCCAGAAAGCAGCCGAGGATCGCGCTGACACCCAGGTCGCGGCCGTGCCGCTCGTACGCCCACAGCACGAAGACGACCGGCACCAGAAAGCTGCCGAGCAGGATCAGCGTCGGCAGCGGCGTGCCGTCCCGGGTCTCGTACGTCACCCACGCCGCCAGCGCCCACAGGGCGAGCCCGCCGCCCAGGCAGCGCCGCCACAGACCCGCACGGATGCGGGGGTACGGCGGCGGGGGCTGCTGCGGGCCGGGGATGCGGGCCCTGGGGGTGCCGGGCGGCGGGGAGTGGGTCACGGGAGTCCCCTCGACTGCTGCTGGGCGATCTCTCCGCACTCTAGGCAGATGTGCCGGACGGCGCAGTCCGGGTGACTGCCGGGGTCACCCGGAGGCGGGCCCGGGGCCGCTCTGCCCGATCCGGTTGCCGACCAGCGGCTCCAGGTAGCGGGTGAGGACGCTCTTGATCTCCTGGACGTAGGCCGCGCGCTCGGGGCCCTCATGGGTCAGGACCAGCTCCAGGCCCGCTTTGTAGATGCCGAGGCAGACGTGCGCCGTGCGGGTGACGTCCGCCGGTGAGGCGTCCGGCGCGAGGGAGGCGAGCAGGCCTTCGGTGCGGCCGATCAGCGAGCTGTGCAGCTGGTCGTGCGCGTCGGCGATCCCGCCGGGCATGTCCGGGCCGTGCATCAGCGCGAAGAAGACCGGATGGTCGGTGTTGAACGCGATGAACCGGTCGACGGCGGACCCGACGGCCTGCTCCAGCGGGGTGGCGGGGTCGACCGGCGCCAGCGCCTCGCCGTAGGCGTCGCGCATCTCGTGCATGAGCCGGTCGCCCAGCTCGATCGCGATGGCCTCCTTGTTCGGGAAGAACTGGTAGAGCGTGCCCGGTGAGACCCCGGCCTCGCGCGCGATCGCGTTGGTGCTGGCGGCGGTGTAGCCGGTGGTGCAGAAGACCTGGGCGGCCGCTTCGAGCAGCTGGGCGATGCGGCGCTCGCCGCGGGCCTGCCGGCGGCGCGGCTGCTCCTTCTGTGTCTGCGGGTTGTCGGGCACGCGTTATCCCCAGATCTCCGAACGCGATTGACAAACGCGAGCGGCCACTCGCATTCTTGTGAAACGCGAGCGAGCTCTCGTGTTTGCCAGTTTACGGGCAATGACCGACTCATGCTGCCTGCCTGCGCGCCCATGAGCCAAGGTGAAGGGGACACCGCACGATGACCGAAGTCAACAGCCCACCCCGGCCCGGCGGCTGGACCCGGTTCGTCACCGCCCGCCCCCGTCTGTCGCTGCTCGTGGCCCTGGTGCTCACCGCGCTCGCGGTGGTGGCCGGCAGCGGGGTCGCGGACCGCCTCGGCAGCGGCGGCTGGGAGGATCCGGCCGCCGAGTCGTCGTACGCGACCAAGGCTCTGGAGCGCGCGTTCCCCGACTCGCAGCCGAACCTGCTCCTGCTGGTCGACGCCGGCCACGCCTCCGTCGACGCCCCGGCCGTCGCCGCCCAGGCCCGTGACCTGACGCGCCGGCTCGCCGCGGAGAAGGGGGTGACCGGCGTTGCCTCCTACTGGCAGGCCGCTCCCGCGCAGGCCCCTGCCCTGCGCGCCGAGGCCGGCCACGAGGCGCTGATCGCCGCCCGCATCACCGGCGACGAGAACGCGACGGCCAAGACCCTGGACCGGATAGCCCCGCACTACCGGGGCGCGCACGGACCGGTGCGGGTGAAGCTCGGCGGCATCGTCGCCGTGCGCCAGGAGATGCAGACCCTCATCAAGGAGGACCTGACCCGCGCCGAGCTGATCGCCCTGCCGATCACGCTGGTGCTGCTGGTGATGGTCTTCGGAAGCGCGGTCGCCGCACTGCTGCCGCTCGGCATCGGCATCGTCGCCATCCTCGGCACCAACGCCGTCCTGCGCGGTCTGACGACGTTCACCGACGTATCGGTCTTCGCGCTCAACCTGACGACGGCCCTCGGCCTCGGCCTGGCCGTCGACTACGCCCTGTTCATCGTCCGCCGCTACCGCGAGGAACTGTCCACGGGCGCCGACCCGTCGACCGCGGTCGCGACGACACTGCGCACGGCCGGGCGCACGGTGCTCTTCTCCGCCCTCACGGTCGCGGTCTCCCTCGCCGCCATGATGGTCTTCCCGCAGTACTTCCTGCGCTCCTTCGCCTACGCCGGCATCGCCGTGGTCCTGCTCGCCGCCGGCGCCGCCCTGATCCTGCTCCCGGCGGCCCTGGTCCTGCTCGGCCACCGGGTCAACTCCCTGGACCTGCGCCGCCTGTGGCGCCGCGGCCGCGAGCCGAAGACCGCCCAGGGTGCGGCCTGGGCGCGGGCGGCCGCCCTGGTGATGCGCCGCGCCCCGCTCTTCGCACTGGGCACGAGCGTCCTGCTGGTCGTCCTCGGACTCCCTTTCCTGGGCGTGAAGTTCGGCACCGCCGACGACCGTCAGCTGCCCGCGACCGCCGAGTCCCACGTGGTGCAGCAGCACCTCCGCGAGAGCTTCCCGGGCAGCCCCGGCGGCGGTCTGGAGATCCTCGCCGAGGGCAGGGCGGCCCCGGACCAGTACGCCGCCTACAAACAGCGGGTTGCCGCCCTGCCCGAAGTGGTCCGCGTCGACGGCCCGCTGGTCAAGGGCGACACCGCCTACTTCACGGTGCAGCCCCGGGGTGAGGCCGTGGACGACCCGGCCCAGCGCCTGGTGGGCGACCTACGGGCCCTGCACGCCCCCTTCGGCACGAAGGTGACCGGCACGGCGGCCGTCCTGGTCGACACCAAGCACGCGATAGCCGAGCGTCTGCCCTGGGCGGCCGGGTTCATCGCCGTCGTCACCCTGCTCCTGGTCTTCCTGCTGACGGGCAGCGTGCTGATACCGATCCAGGCGGTCGTCCTGAACGCGCTCAGCCTGACGGCGATGTTCGGCGCCGTGGTCTGGGTCTTCCAGGACGGCCATCTCTCCGGCCCGCTCGGCTTCACGAGCACCGGCTCCATCGAGACCACCCTGCCCGTGCTGATGTTCTGCGTGGCCTTCGGTCTCTCCATGGACTACGGCGTGTTCCTGCTGTCCCGCATCAAGGAGGAGTACGACCGCACCGGCGACCACGACGCTGCCGTACGGCACGGACTCCAGCGCACCGGTGGGCTGATCACCGCCGCGGCGGTCATCCTCGCCGTGGTGATGGTCGCGATCGGCACCTCCCGGGTGGCCAACACCAAGATGCTCGGCCTGGGCATCGCCCTGGCGGTGCTGATGGACGCGATGGTGGTGCGCAGCCTGCTGGTCCCGGCGATCATGCGGCTGACGGGCCGGGCGACCTGGTGGGCACCGGCGTGGCTGCGGCGGCTGCACGAGCGGTTCGGACTGAGCGAGGGCGAGCCGAAGGCGCCCCTCCAAGGGCCCGGGGCGGTACCGGCTGGCGGCGCTGCCGCGGAGCGCGACCGGCCCCAGCGCATCGTCACCGGTTGAGACGACCGGACTGTCTACTCTTCACGGAGGTTCCCGAAAGGACTGCCCATGCGAGCCGTCGTCTTCGAACGCAATGGTGCCCCCGCCGAGGTGCGCGAGCTGCCCGACCCCCGCCCGGCCCCCGACGGCGTGGTCGTCCGGGTCGAGGCCACCGGGCTGTGCCGCAGCGACTGGCACGGCTGGATGGGCCACGACCCCGACATCGAGCTGCCGCACGTGCCCGGGCACGAACTCGCCGGTGTCGTCGAGGCCGTCGGCTCCCGGGTGACCCGCCGGCGGCCCGGCGACCGGGTCACCGTGCCGTTCGTCTGTGCCTGCGGCACCTGCCCGGCCTGCGCGGCGGGCGACCAGCAGGTGTGCGAGCGGCAGACCCAGCCCGGCTTCCACCGCTGGGGCTCCTTCGCCCAGTACGTGGCGCTGGACCACGCCGACGTCAACCTGGTCGCGATCCCGGACGACATGGCGTACGCCACCGCCGCCGCCCTCGGCTGCCGCTTCGCCACCGCCTTCCGCGCGGTGGTGCAGCAGGGCCGGGTGGCGGCGGGGGAGTGGGTCGCGGTGCACGGCTGCGGCGGGGTCGGGCTGTCCGCCGTGATGATCGCGGCGGCCTCGGGGGCGCGGGTGATCGCCGTGGATGTGTCGCCGCAGGCGCTGGACCTGGCGCGGACGTTCGGTGCGGCGCGGTGCGTGGACGCCTCGCGCACCCCGGAGACGGCCGCGGCGGTCCGCGACCTGACCGGCGGCGGCGCCCACCTCTCCCTCGACGCCCTCGGCTCCCCGGCCACCTGTGCGGCGTCCGTGAACGGCCTGCGCCGGCGCGGCCGCCATGTCCAGGTCGGCCTGCTGCCCTCGGCCGACGGCACCACGCCCGTCCCGCTGGCCCGCGCCGTGGCCCTGGAGCTCGAACTGCTGGGCAGCCACGGCATGGCCGCCCACGCCTATCCCGCCATGCTGGAGCTGGTCGGATCCGGGGTGCTGCGCCCGGACCTGCTGGTGACGCGCACCATCCCGCTCGACGCGGCCCCGCAGGCCCTGGCCGCGATGGGTACGGCGCCGGGCGCGGGCGTGACGGTCATCGAGCCGTGGCGCTGACGGCGGCGCCCTCCCGCCCCACGGCAGCCGTCACCGTTTCGCCCGCCTCCGACTGGACGCGGTGCGGCCCCGGTCGTCCGGGGCCGCAGCTGACGATCGTCGGCCCGGTCAGTCGAACCGGCGGCCGCGGTTGCGGGGGCGGGAGGCGACCCAGGCACGGACCGTGTCCGCGTACCAGTAGGGCTTGCCGCGCTCCACGTGGTCGGGCGGGGGCAGCAGCCCGTGCTTGCGGTAGGACCGGACGGTGTCGGGCTGCACACTGATGTGCGCCGCGATCTCCTTGTAGGACCAGAGCCTGCGGTCGGTCATGAGTTGCACCTCCCTGCGCACACCGCGGCGGCGGCCGGGAAAGCCGTCGGGGGAGCCGGGCGCTGCGCTGGCGATCACCAAGCCTGCGACCGGTCAACGACACGGAGTGAGCAGCGGACAGCGCCTGTCGTCACGGTGTGACGCACAGCCGACGTACACGCGACACATGTGACACAAGAGGGGTGTTTGTGACGGAACTGCCGCAAGGGTGCCCTTCGAAGCATCGTCAGGGCCGCACGCCCCAGGAATCGGACGCCGATCCGATCCGGAGACGAGCCAGAGCTGGTCCGTATGTCTGGACAAAATATTGACAGGGTCGGTCTAGGAGGCTAGAAATCCGGGAAGAGCCGCGACGAGCCGGGAAAGAGCCGGGGCCGAGCCGTGACGAAGGGAAGCCGATGGCGTACGACCTGATTACCATGGGGCGGATCGGAGTGGACCTCTACCCGCTCCAGACCGGGGTCCCGCTCGCCCAGGTGTCGTCCTTCGGCAAGTTCCTCGGCGGCTCGGCGACGAACGTCGCGGTCGCCGCGGCCCGGCTCGGCCGGCGCACCGCCGTGATCACGCGTACCGGTGACGACCCGTTCGGCGCCTATCTGCACGAGGCGCTGCGCGGTTTCGGTGTCGACGACCGCTGGGTCACCCCGGTTCCGCACCTGCCGACCCCGGTCACCTTCTGCGAGGTCTTCCCGCCGGACGACTTCCCGCTCTACTTCTACCGGCAGCCCAAGGCGCCCGACCTGGAGATCGACGCCCACGACCTGGACCTCGACGCCATCCGCGACGCCGGGATCTTCTGGGTCACCGGCACCGGTCTGAGCGAGGAGCCGAGCCGTACGGCGACCCTCGCGGCGCTCGCCCACCGGGCGAAGTCCGGCACGACGGTGTTCGACCTCGACTGGCGCCCGATGTTCTGGAGCCGTCCCGACGAGGCCCGCCCCTTCTACGCCGAGGCACTGAGACACACGACCGTCGCCGTCGGCAACCTGGACGAGGTGGAGGTCGCGACAGGCGTGCGCGAGCCGTATGCGGCCGCCCGCGCGCTCCTCGCGGCCGGGGTCGAGATCGCCGTCGTCAAGCAGGGACCCAAGGGCGTCCTCGCGGTCGGCGCGAACGGCGACTCGGCCGAGGTGCCGCCGCTTCCGGTCACCGTCCTCAACGGACTCGGCGCCGGGGACGCGTTCGGCGGTTCCCTCTGCCACGGTCTCCTCGCGGGCCGGGACCTGGAGACGATCATGCGGCACGCCAACGCGGCCGGTGCCATCGTCGCCTCCCGGCTGGAGTGCTCCTCCGCGATGCCCACCCCGGACGAGGTGGCCGCCGCGCTCGACGCCGGAGCGGTGCTGTGAGGGCCGGCCGCGTCGCGGGCACCCACGCCGAGGGCGGTGACGGCGGGAGGGGCCCCCGTATGGACGGCTCCCGTGCCGACGGTTCGCGTACCGGCGACGGGAGAGGTCCGCGGGTCGACGTCGCCGAACTCGTCCGCGTGCGCACACGACACCCCGAGGCGATCGCCGAGGCCGCCGTCCGCCGGGCCCGCAGGCCCCTGCTGGCCGACCGCGGCAAGCTGATGATCGTCGCCGCCGACCACCCCGCCCGGGGCGCGCTCGGCGTCGGGGACCGGAGGCTCGCCATGGCCAACCGCGCCGACCTGCTGGAGCGGCTGTGCCTGGCGCTGAGCCGCCCCGGCGTCGACGGCGTCCTCGCCACCGCCGACATCCTGGACGACCTGCTGCTGCTCGGCGTCCTCGACCACAAGGTGGTCATGGGCTCGATGAACCGGGGCGGTCTGCAGGGCGCCCGCTTCGAGCTGGACGACCGCTTCACCGGGCACCGCCCCGAGGACATCCAGCGGCTCGGCTTCGACGCGGGCAAGCTGCTGCTGCGCATCGACTACGACGACCCCGGTTCGCTGACCACCCTGGAGTCCACGGCCAGGGCCATCGACGACATGGCCGCGCGCCGACTGCCCGTCTTCGTGGAGCCGTTCATCAGCCGCCGCACCCCCGAGGGGAAGCTGCGCAACGACCTGTCCGCCGAGGCCGTCACCCGGTCCATCGCCATCGCCTCCGGCCTCGGCGGCTCCTCCGCCTACACCTGGCTGAAGGTGCCCGTCACCGACGACCCCGACGACATGGCCCGGGTCATGGAGACCTCGACCCTGCCCGCCGTCCTGCTCGGCGGCGACATCGGCGACTCGCCCGAGAGCCGGCTCGCCGCCTACGAGAAGTGGCGCGGCGCGCTCCAACTCCCCACCGTGCGCGGCCTGGTGGTCGGCCGCTCGCTGCTGTACCCGGCGGACGGCGATGTGGCCGCCGCCGTGGACACCGCCGTAGGACTGCTGTGAGGACCGCATGAACAGCACCGACCTGCACCTGCCCGAGGGTGCGACCGCGAACGACCAGTACGTGGTCGACATCGACCCCGCGTCGGCCGGCTGGACGCACAGCAGCCTGCGGGTGGTCGCGCTGTCGCCGGGCGGTACGCATATGTTCACCGCCGGGGACAGCGAGTGGATCGTGCTTCCGCTGCAAGGCGGATGTACCGTACAAATTGAGACTGCGTCAACCGAGCGGCACGAGTTCCAACTCCTGGGCCGGGACAGCGTGTTCGCGAAGGCCTCCGACTTCGCGTACGTTCCCCGGGACGCCCGGGTCCAGATCGCCTCCGGCGCGGGAGGCCGCTTCGCCCTGGCAGGAGCGAAGTGCGAGCGACGACTCCCCGCCCGCTACGGCCCCGCGCCGGAGGTCCCCGTCGAGCAGCGCGGCAGCGGCAGTTGCGCCCGTCAGGTGCGCAACTTCGCCTCCGCCGACTCCTTCGACTGCGACAAGCTGATCTCCGTCGAGGTGATCACGCCGGGCGGCAACTGGTCCTCGTACCCGCCGCACAAGCACGACGAGCACCGGCCGGGCGAGGAGTCCGCGCTGGAGGAGATCTACTACTTCGAGATCGACGGCCCGAACGGCCTGGGCTATCAACGCGTGTCCCCCTCCCGCGAGGGCGGCTCCGACGTCCTCGCCGAGGTCCGCTCCGGCGACGCCGTCCTCGTCCCCGACGGCTGGCACGGGCCGTCGATCGCCCAGCCCGGCCATGACATGTACTACCTGAACGTCATGGCGGGCCCGGGCGCGACGCGGGAGTGGCGGATCTGCTTCCACCCCGATCACGTAGAGAGCACAGGGGGGTACCGATGAGCACGACCCGGCTGACCGTCGCCCAGGCGCTGGTCCGCTTCCTCGCCGCCCAGTACACCGAGCGCGACGGCGAGCGGCGCCGGCTGATCGGCGCGACCTGGGGCATCTTCGGGCACGGCAACGTCGCCGGGATCGGCCAGGCGCTGATCGAGTACCGCGACGCCATGCCCTACCACCAGGGCCGCAACGAGCAGTCCATGGTGCACGCGGCGGTCGGTTACGCCCGCCAGTCGAACCGGCTGTCCGCGCACGCGGTGACGACGTCGATCGGCCCCGGCGCCACCAACCTGGTCACCGGCGCCGCCCTCGCCACCGTCAACCACCTGCCGGTCCTCCTGCTGCCCGGCGACGTCTTCGCCACCCGCCCCGCCGATCCGGTCCTCCAGCAGCTGGAGGTGCCGTACGCGGGCGACGTCTCGGTCAACGACACCCTGCGCCCGGTGTCGAAGTACTTCGACCGCATCACCCGCCCGGAAGCCCTGATCCCGTCCGCACTGCAGGCCATGCGGGTGCTCACCGACCCGGTGGACACCGGCGCGGTCACCCTCGCCCTGCCGCAGGACGTGCAGGCGGAGGGCTACGACTGGCCCGAGGAGTTCTTCGCCGAGCGCGTGTGGACCGTACGCCGGCCGGGCGCGGACCCGGTCGAACTGGCCGAGGCGGTCACGGCGATCCGCGCGGCGCGGCGGCCCCTCGTCGTCGCGGGCGGCGGGGTCCACCACAGCCGCGCCGAGGAGGCCCTCGCGGAGTTCGCGTCGGCCACCGGCATACCGGTCGCCTCCACCCAGGCCGGCAAGGGCTCACTGCGCCACGACCACCCGCAGGACGTGGGCGGGGTCGGCCACACCGGCACCGCGACCGCCGACGAACTGGCCCGCACCGCCGACCTGGTGATCGGCGTCGGCACCCGGTACACCGACTTCACCACCGCCTCCGGCACCCTCTTCGCACACCCGGACGTCCGTTTCCTGAACCTCAACATCGCGCCCTACGACGGCCACAAGCTGGCCGCGCTGCCGCTGATCGCCGACGCACGCAGCGGCCTGGGCGAGCTGACCGAGGCCCTCCAGGTGCACGGCCACCGCGTCCAGGACTCCTACGTCACCGAGTACACCGAGGACAAGGAGCGCTGGGAGCAGCGCGTCGACGCCTGTTTCGAGGCCGACGAGATCGACGTACGGCCGACGCAGCCGCAGGTCATCGGCGCGCTGGACGCGCTGGTGGACGAGTCGGACATCATCATCAACGCGGCCGGCTCGCTCCCCGGCGATCTGCACAAGCTGTGGCGGGCGCGTTCGTACGACCAGTACCACCTGGAGTACGGCTACTCCTGCATGGGCTACGAGATCCCGGCCGCGATCGGCGTGAAGCTGGCCGCACCCGGGCGGAACGTGTGGGCGCTGGTCGGCGACGGCACGTATCTGATGATGCCGACGGAGATCGTGACGGCCGTGCAGGAGGGCGTCGCGATCAAGATCCTGCTGGTGCAGAACCACGGGTACGCCTCCATCGGCGGGCTGTCGGAGTCGGTGGGCGGCGAGCGGTTCGGCACCGCCTACCGGTTCCCGGCCGAGGAGGGGACGTTCACGGGCGCCCCGCTGCCCGTCGACCTCGCCGCCAACGCGGCCAGCCTGGGCATGCGGGTGTTGCGCGCGAAGACCGTCGAGGAGCTGCGCGCGGCGCTCGCCGAGGCGCGGGCCGCCGACACTCCCACATGTGTCTACGTCGAGACCGAAACGGCCGACACTGTGTCGGGCGCGCCTCCGGCGCAGGCCTGGTGGGATGTTCCTGTGGCCGAGACCGCGACCCGACCGTCGGCGGTCAAGGCCCGTGAGCTGTACGACCGGCACGTCTCGACCCGACGCCGCCATCTGTAAAAGGAGTTTCTGGGCATGACGAAGATCGTCAACCACTGGATCGGCGGCAAGACCGCCGAAGGCGCGTCGGGCACGTACGGGCCGGTCACCGACCCGGCGACCGGCGCGGTCACCACGAAGGTCGCGTTCGCGTCGGTCGACGAGGTGGACGCCGCCGTCGCCGCCGCGAAGGAGGCCTTCGTGACGTGGGGCCAGTCCTCGCTGGCCCGACGTACGGAGATCCTGTTCCGCTTCCGCGCGCTGCTGGACGCCAACCGGGACGCGATCGCGGAGCTGATCACCGCCGAGCACGGCAAGGTGCACTCCGACGCGCTCGGCGAGGTCGCGCGCGGTCTGGAGATCGTGGACCTGGCCTGCGGGATCAACGTGCAGCTGAAGGGCGAGCTGTCGACGCAGGTCGCCAGCCGGGTGGACGTCTCCTCGCTGCGCCAGCCGCTGGGCGTGGTCGCGGGCATCACGCCGTTCAACTTCCCGGCGATGGTCCCGATGTGGATGTTCCCGGTCGCCATCGCGTGCGGCAACACCTTCGTGCTCAAGCCGAGCGAGAAGGATCCGTCGGCGGCGGTCAAGCTCGCCGAGCTGCTCGCGGAGGCCGGTCTGCCGGACGGCGTCTTCAACGTCGTGCACGGTGACAAGGTGGCCGTGGACCGCCTGCTGGAGCACCCGGACGTGAAGGCGGTGTCGTTCGTCGGCTCGACCCCGATCGCCCGTCACATCCACACCACCGCCTCGGCCAACGGCAAGCGCGTGCAGGCGCTGGGCGGCGCGAAGAACCACATGCTGGTCCTGCCGGACGCCGACCTGGACGCGGCCGCCGACGCCGCCGTCTCGGCCGCCTACGGGTCCGCGGGCGAGCGCTGCATGGCGATCTCGGCCGTCGTCGCGGTCGGCGCGATCGGTGACACGCTGGTCGAGAAGATCCGCGAGCGCGCCGAGAAGATCAAGATCGGTCCGGGCAACGACCCGACGTCCGAGATGGGCCCGCTGATCACCGCCGCCCACCGCGACAAGGTGGCCTCCTACGTCTCGGGCGCGGCCGCGGAAGGCGCCGAGGTGGTCCTGGACGGCACCGGTTACACCGTCGAGGGCTTCGAGGACGGCCACTGGATCGGCCTCTCGCTGCTGGACCGGGTGCCGACGTCGGCGAAGGCCTACCAGGACGAGATCTTCGGCCCGGTGCTGTGCGTGCTGCGTGCGGAGACGTACGAGGAGGGCCTGGCCCTCATCAACGCCTCGCCGTTCGGCAACGGCACCGCGATCTTCACCCGGGACGGCGGCGCGGCCCGCCGCTTCCAGCTGGAGGCCGAGGCCGGCATGGTCGGCGTGAACGTCCCGATCCCGGTCCCCGTCGGCTACCACTCCTTCGGCGGCTGGAAGGACTCCCTCTTCGGCGACCACCACATCTACGGCAACGACGGCACGCACTTCTACACCCGCGGCAAGGTCGTCACCACCCGCTGGCCCGACCCGGCCGACGCCCCGGCGGGCGTGGACCTGGGCTTCCCGCGCAACCACTGAGCGACCGACAGGGCCGTCCGTATAGCGGACGGCCCTGTTTTTTTGTGCCCGGGCACTGCGATTCTCGTACCGGTGCAAGTGCCCGCCTATAGGGACCGTTACTGCGAGAACCGGCTTCAGGTCGCCTTTTTGCTGCGGATTCCGTAGGTGAACACCCATTGACGTGGCGGTTTTCGTCGGGGTTCCATTCAGCCGCCGGGAGCGGACCAGAGCACGTACGACCAGGCCCGCCGGAGGCGATAGCGCTCCCGACCTCACCCTCACTCGCACGAGTCGATCGGAACCGCCGTATGACCGACACGCTCCGCCCTGTCGACCCAGCCGTCATAGCCGCTTCTGACAGCCCTCAGAAACTCAAGCGGTCCATCGGCGTCGTCGGCGGCACCCTGCTCACGCTCTCGTGCGTCACCCCCGCCTCCACGCTCTTCGTCATCGTGCCCGACCTGTTCTCCAGCCTCGGCACCGCGACGGCCCTCTGTCTCGCCATCGGCGCCCTGCTCTGCATCCCCGTGGCCTTCTGCTACTCCGAGCTCGGCACCCTCATCCCCAGCGCCGGCGGCGAGTACGCCATCGTCTCCACGCTGGCCGGACGGCTGCTGGGCTGGCTGGCCTTCGTGATGTCCCTGCTCGTCGTGATGATCGTCCCTCCGGTCATCGCGATGGGCACCGCCGACTACCTCGCCCCGGTCGTCCACCTCGACCCGTCCCTCACCGGCGCCGGCGTGATGCTCGCGGCCACCCTCGCCGGCCTGCTGGACCTGCGCGCCAACGCCTGGATCACCGGCATCTTCCTGGTCCTGGAGGTCGTCGCCGCCGGCGTCGTCGCCCTCCTCGGCTTCACCCACTCCCACCGGGGCCTCGGCAGCCTCGGCTCGATGCAGATCGCCGGCGAGCACGCGCACGTGAACCCCGTGACCGCCATGATGGTCCTGTCCGGGCTCGCCATCGCCCTGTTCGCCACCCAGGGCTTCTCCACCGCGATCTACCTCTCCGAGGAACTGGAGCACCCGCGCCGCAACGTCGCCCGCACCGTCCTCGCCACGCTCGCCATCTCCAGCGTGGTCATCCTGGTGCCGGTCGTGGCGATCACCCTGGGCGCCGGTGACCTCACGTCCCTGACCGGCGGCGACATCAGCAGCATGGTCATCGCCTGGAGCAACTCCGCCGTCGGCACCTTCGTCAGCCTCTGCGTCGCCCTCGCGATCATCAACGCGGGCATCGTCATGGTCATCCAGAACTCCCGCGTGCTGTTCGCCTCCGCCCGCGACAAGGCCTGGCCCACGCCGGTCAACAACGCCCTCGCCAAGCTCGGCCGGTTCGGCTCCCCGTGGGTCGCCACCCTCGTCGTCGGCGTGCCGGGCGCCTTCCTCTGCTTCGTGAACCTGGACACGCTGTACGGCGTGACCGGCGTCGCCGTCACGGGCCTGTACCTGCTGGTCGCGATCGCCGCGCTGCTCGCCCGGCGCGGCGGGCACGCCAGCCGCACGGCCTGGCGGATGCCGCTGTGGCCCGCGATGCCGGTGCTGCTCATCGCGGTCCTCGTCTACATCCTCGTCGAGCAGGACCCCTCGTACCTGCTGTGGACCGGCGCCATCACCGCCGTCGCCACCCTCTACTGGGCCCTCTACCTCCGCCCGCGCCGCGACACCCGCTGGCTGGTCTCGATCCCGGAGGACGCCGAGGCCTGACGGCCGGCCGACGGAGCCGGCCGTGTGGCCCCGCGGTACCACGACCGGGGACCCCGCGTACCACGCCCGAAGTACGCCGGGCGGACCCGTACTCCCCTGGGAGGGGCCGGGGTTCAGCCCGGGGGAGCCGTCGGATGTCAGTGCGGGCCCGTACCGTTGAGGCATGGATCTTCGGGTGCCCTCGCTGCGAGGGCTGCTCAAGGGGCCGCGGCGGCTGATGGCCGCCGCGGCCGCCGTCGTGGTGCTGGCCGGCGCCGGCACCTGGACGGCCGCCGCCTCCGGCGGCCCGCCCCCGGTGCACCGCACCGACCGGATGATGGCGGTCGACGGCGTCCGCCTGGACACCTCCTTCTTCGCTCCGGCCGGCTCCGGCCGCCACCCGGCCGTCCTGCTGGGGCACGGCTTCGGCGGCAGCAAGGACGACATGCGCGGCCAGGCCGAGAACCTCGCCCGGGACGGGTACGCGGTCCTGACCTGGTCCGCGCGCGGCTTCGGCAGGTCGACCGGGAAGATCGGCCTCAACGACCCCCAGGCCGAGGTCGCCGACGTCTCCCGGCTCATCGACTGGCTCGCGCGCCAGCCCCAGGTCCAGCTCGACAAGCCGGGTGACCCGCGCGTGGGCCTCGCCGGCGGCTCCTACGGCGGCGCGATCTCCCTGCTCGCCGCCGGATACGACCACCGCGTGGACGCCATCGCCCCGGCCATCACGTACTGGAACCTCGCCGACGCCCTCTTCCCGAACGGCGTGTTCAAGAAGCTGTGGGCCGGCATCTTCTTCAACAGCGGCGGCGGCTGCGCCCACTTCGAACCCGAGCTGTGCCGGATGTACGACAGGGTCGCCGAGTCCGGCACCCCTGACCAGGCCGCCCGCACCCTGCTGGAGGAGCGCTCCCCGTCCGCCGTCGCCGCCCGCATCAAGGTGCCCACGCTGCTGCTGCAGGGCCAGACGGACTCCCTGTTCCCCCTCGGCCAGGCCGACGCCGCCGAGAAGGCGATCCGCGCCAACGGCGCCCCCGTGGACGTCGACTGGATCGCGGGCGGCCACGACGGCGGCGACATGGAGACCAGCCGGGTCCAGGCACGCGTGCGTGCGTGGTTCGACCGGTATCTGAAGGGCGACGAGAACACCGACACCGGCCCGGCCTTCCGCGTCACCCGCACCGGAGGCGTGAACTCGAACGACGGCACGGCCCAGCTGCGCGGCGCGACCGCGCCCGCCTACCCGGGCCTGCGCGACCACCTCCGGGCCGTCCCCCTGACCGGCGGCGCCCAGCGGATCGCCAACCCGGCCGGCGCCAGCCCGCCCGGCGTCTCCGCCCTGCCCGGCCTCGGCGGCGCCGGCGGCCTGTCCCAGCTCTCGGCGCTCGGCGTCGGCATCTCCCTCGACTTTCCCGGCCAGTACGCGAAGTTCGACTCCGCCCCGCTCACCCGCGACCTGCAGATCACCGGCACCCCGACCGCCACCGTCCACCTCACCTCCACCGGCGACGGCGCCGTCCTGTTCGGCAAGGTCTACGACGTCGGCCCCGGCGGCACCCAGCAGGTGCTGCCCAGCCAGCTCGTCGCGCCCTTCCGGGTGACCGGCGCCCAGGCGGGCAAGGACGTGACGATCACCCTCCCGGCGATCGACCACACGGTGCAGAAGGGCCACCGGCTCCGCCTGGTCCTCGCCTCCACCGACCTCGGCTACGCCTCCCCGGCCGCCCCCGCCACCTACACCGTCTCCCTCAAGAGCGCCCTGAGCGTGCCGACGGCCCCCGCCGTCCGCACCGCGGCCGCGCCGCTGCCCGCCTGGGTGTGGTGGCTGCCCGCGGCCGGTGCGGCCGTCGCGCTCGCCCTGCTGCTCACCGCCCGCCGCCGCACGACCGCCCCCGCGCCCGACCCCGAACTGGCCGAAGTCCCGCTCGTCATCATGGACTTGAGCAAGCGGTACGCCAAGTCCGCCGACCGGTACGCGGTGCGCGAACTGTCCTTCCGGGTGGAGCGCGGCCAGGTGCTCGGCCTGCTCGGCCCCAACGGCGCGGGCAAGACCACCACCCTGCGCATGCTGATGGGCCTGATCACCCCGGACGACGGGGAGATAAGGGTCTTCGGGCACGCCATCCGGCCCGGTGCGCCCGTGCTGTCCCGGGTCGGCGCCTTCGTGGAGGGCGCGGGCTTCCTGCCGCACCTGTCCGGCCGGGAGAACCTGGAGCTGTACTGGCGGGCCACCGGCCGGCCGCCCGCGGACGCCCACCTGGAGGAGGCGCTGGAGATCGCCGGGCTCGGCGACGCGCTCGCCCGCGCGGTGCGCACGTACTCCCAGGGCATGCGCCAGCGTCTCGCCATCGCCCAGGCCATGCTGGGCCTGCCCGACCTGCTCATCCTGGACGAACCCACCAACGGCCTCGACCCGCCGCAGATCCGCGAGATGCGCGAGGTGATGATCCGCTACGCGGCCGGCGGCCGCACGGTGATCGTCTCCAGTCATCTCCTCGCCGAGGTCGAGCAGTCCTGCACCCACCTGGTGGTGATGGACCGCGGCCGGCTCGTCCAGGCGGGCCCCGTGCACGAGATCGTCGGCTCCGGCGACACCCTGCTGGTCGGCACGGCCGTGCCGGTGCAGGAGCCGGTAGTGGAGAAGGTCGGCGCGCTGCCCGGCGTCGCCTCGGCCGTGCGCACCGACGACGGACTGCTGGTCAGGCTGGAGCCGGGCGGCACGGCCGAGCGGCTGGTCGTGGAACTGGTGCGCCTCGACGTGCCCGTGGCCTCGGTCGGCCCGCACCGCCGCCTCGAAGACGCCTTCCTGACCCTGATAGGAGGTTCCGCATGAGCACGCTCACCGAGGTCGCCTCCGGCTATCAGACCCGGCACACCCTGCCCCTGCGGGTCGAGCTGGTCCGCCAGCTCAAGCGGCGGCGCACCCTGGCCATGGGCGCGGTCCTCGCCCTGCTGCCGTTCGTGCTGCTGATCGCCTTCGCGATCGGCAGCCCGCACGACCGTGGTGGCCAGGTCACGCTGATGGACACGGCGACCGCCTCGGGCGCCAACTTCGCCGCGGTCAACCTGTTCGTCTCGGTGGGCTTCCTGCTGGTGATCCCGGTCGCCCTGTTCTGCGGGGACACGGTCGCCTCGGAGGCCGGGTGGTCCTCGCTGCGTTATCTGCTGGCCGCGCCCGTGCCCCGGGCCCGGCTGCTGTGGTCCAAGCTCGTCGTCGCGCTCGGGATGAGCCTCGCCGCGATGGTGCTGCTCCCGGTCGTCGCGCTCGCCGTCGGCACGGCGGCCTACGGCTGGGGCCCGCTGCGGATACCGACCGGCGGCGCCCTGGACAGCGGCACGGCGGCCCAGCGACTCCTGGTGGTCGTGGCGTACGTCTTCGTCTCCCAACTGGTCACCGCCGGGCTCGCGTTCTGGCTGTCCACCAAGACGGACGCCCCGCTCGGCGCGGTGGGCGGCGCGGTCGGCCTGACGATCGTCGGCAACGTCCTGGACGCCGTCACCGCCCTCGGCCACTGGCGCGACTTCCTGCCCGCGCACTGGCAGTTCGCCTGGGCCGACGCCGTCCAGCCGCACGCCGAGTGGTCCGGCATGATCCAGGGCGCCGCGGTCTCCGTCTCCTATGCCCTGGTGCTCTTCGCCCTGGCCTTCAGAGGCTTCGCCCGCAAGGACGTGGTTTCTTGATTCCTTTTTATGATCAATCGATTCGCCGACCAGATGTGAATCGCTCCGGGGGAGCCGGACAATGCGCGCTCCTTCACTGCAGAAATCTTCATGCGTATGGAGTAGCGCTTCGCTTTTGATGGGCCGTGGACTGCTATGTTCTGCGTCTGTCGGATCAGAGGTAACTCCAAGTGAGGTGAGCATGAAGAAGGCAGTTTTCACAACTGCGGCGTTGGCGATCGGCGCAAGTCTCGTGGGTGGCTCCGCCGTCGCGGCGACGGGCACCGCCAAGGCGCCTGCCCACGAAGCCGGCCCGCTCGGTCTCATGTCCCAGACCGAGGTGGCTCCGGCGATCGTGCCCGCGGCCGATACCGTGATGCGGGTGGCCAAGCAGGGCAGCCTCACCAAGGGCAGTGCGTTCGACGAGAACCAGTCGGGGACGGTCACCGGTACGAACAAGGCGGCGAGGGTTTCCGGTGTATACCTGGACGGGATGGGGCGCGACAGCGGCAAGAAGCCCGCAATTCCGGTGAAGAACCCGGTCGGAACCGGATCCGTTCAGCTCCATCCCCTGAATGCGCCGACCAGCGCCGGGATCGGTAGCCTGCTCAGCCAGGGGTGACGTGTAAACCGTCGGGAGTCGGTGCAGTGAAATCCGCCGGAATTCTGACACTCTGATCCGGCTCTCGTCAGCCGGAGACCGACATCGCAGTGCCGCGGACGGATCGGCCTGGTGGCCACCCCGGCACGATTCACATCCGGCTCCTCGGGGCATTGACCAGAGTCTGGAGCCGGACCAGCAGCTCCGCGCTCGCCCGGTGCCCGATGTCGTGCCCGGGATACGCCTTAAGCCTGTCCGGCCCACTGGACTTCTCATATCCAGTGGGCCGGACGCATGTCGGCGACCGCTCCTGCCTTTGTGCGGCACTCGGTAAGCGGGGCACGGCATCGTTCCGCCATCCGATGGAATCCGTCCGGTATGGCCGGTGTCCGCGTGACTTTCCGCCGCATATTTCGGTTTCTTGCCATGTAAGCGCGGGTTACCGTGAATCCAGGAAGGAACCGAGTTGACCAGGAAGTTCGCGGTCGTCACTGCACTGGCCCTTAGCGCTCTCTGCGGCAGCGCGGGCGTTGCCTCCGCCTCGAACACGACCAACGTCACTGGCGGTGACGGCTTTTCGGAGTCTCCGGTCGTCGTGAACGCCCCCCAGCAGGGCGTGGTCGTCGTCAACGGCGCCCTCGTCGACGGCCGCTGCATCGCACCGTGGTCCAACGGTGCCGTTCTCGGCGGAGTCGTTCCGCCGAACTCGCACTACGCGGCCTGTGACACCGCTGCTGTCAACCAGTCGCAGAACGCTCCGTACGCGGGCGGCCTGCTCTTCTGATCTCCCGCTCCGAGCAATTCGGGGCAGGCGAACCCTCCCAGAACGCAGTCCGGAAAGGACATCTCATGCGTAACAAGGTTACGGCCATCTCCGCCCTCGCCGCAGGTGTCGTCCTGGCGGCCGCGGGCACCGCCGCAGCCGACAACTGCACGACTGTCACCGGCGGCAACGGCTTCTCGTCGTCCCCGGTCGTCGTGAACGCCCCCCAGCAGGGCGCCATCGTCTCCAACGGCACGCTTGTCGACCTCCGCTGCGTCGCCCCGTGGTCCAACGGTGCCGTTCTCGGCGGCGTCGCCGCGCCGAACTCGCACTACGCCGCATGCAACACGGCCAACGTCAACCAGGCGCAGCACGCGCCGTACGCCGGCGGCCTGCTGTTCTGACCCCTTCGCGCTCCGACCCCTGAGCGGGGCGGGGATGTCAGCAGATGTCCCCGCCCAACCCATCCCCCTCCCACAACCGAAAGGCGCATCTCATGCGTAACAAGGTTACGGCCCTCTCCGCGCTCGCCGCGGGCCTCGTCCTGGCCGCCGCCGGTACCGCTGCTGCCGACAGCAGCACGACCGTCACCGGTGGCAACGGCTTCTCGGAGTCTCCGGTCGTCGTCAACTCCCCTCAGCAGGGGCTTGTCGTTTCCAACGGTTCGCTGATCGACGGTCGCTGCATCGCGCCGTGGTCCAACGGTGCCGTGCTCGGTGGCGTGGTCGCGCCGAACTCGCACTACGCCGCGTGCAACACGGCCCCGGTCGACCAGTCGCAGTGGGCGCCCTACACCGGCGGCCTGCTGTTCTGAGCAGTTCTCAAGCACCTGGCGGCCTGCCGAATTCCGGCGGGCCGCCAGCTGTTTTCGCCCTGAACCGTTCGGCGGTGTGTGTCCTTGTGACGCGGTGCACGGCAGTCGTGGCGGCCGGGGCGTGACATGAAGAGAGCCGTACGGGCCAGGAGACTGTGACATCTCTCCTGGCCCGTACGGCTCTGTCGCATCAAGCAACCCGGCCGGATCATCGCCGAATTGACTCCGGCACCGGATCTGCGTCAGCCGGGCGCCACGTCGTTACTTGACGACCGGAAGCTTGGCCGGAAGCTGGGCGGGCGGCTTGCCGTCGAGAGGGTTCGGCAGGGTGCCGCCGAAGACGGGTGTCTTGACGATGCCCGACTGCTTCACGCCCTCCGCCGCGGTCCTGACGTCGTTGGTGACGGCGCCCGTCGGCATCTCGGCTGCGTTGGGAAGAGCGCGGGTCACCGTCTTCCCGTCCTCCAGAATGCCCTGCGCCGGCACGTCCGCGGCGACAGCGGGCGCCGCAGCGCCTGCGATGGCCAGGGTGCCGATCATGAGGGCCGCAGCCTTCAGCTTCTTCATTGTGTTCCTTTCGTCCGCAGCTCGGGAGCTCGGGTCGCGCTTCTGCTGGGCTAAACGAGAGAGATACGCCGCGGGAAACTCCACTGGCTGCAAGTTCCTGGAACTCATACATCCCGAATGACCTCGCGAATAACGTCATCGGATTATCCGCGTACGGGACTCCGGCACGCTGGTCAGGCGGTCACGTCGAGCGGTTCCGAGCGGGGCGTCGTATGCCTTCCGTCGGTGACGGCGATCGTGTAGCGGTGGTGTGTGCCGCGAGGGACGGAATCCGTGTACGTCATGGCCGGCCGGTCCCATTCGGTCGACCGCCGCTTCGGCGAGGCCACGAGAACACCGTCGCGGTAGATCCGGTACGTCAGTTCCGCGTCGTCCCTGTCCCATGCGGCACGCCAGGCGAGCGTGACCTTTCCGGCGCGCGTACGCCCGCCGGTGAGCCCGGGCGCCGCTTGCGGGGCCGTGTCGCCGGGACCGGTCCCGAAGCGCGTCAGACCCTGCTGGGGCCTGCCGTTGACCGTGGTGAACTCGCCGCCCGCCCACAGGATGCTGCCGGCCATCACCAGCGTCCGGGGGCCGACTCCCTCCCCGATGCCGTCATCGGTGTCGGGGAACCAGTGCAGGATGGTCTTGTCACCGATCGACTGGGCCAGGAAATGCCGTCGGGGTCCGTCGGGGAAGCCCCCGCGGGTGAGGCCGCAGTAGTGGGCGTGGGATGCGCTGTAGAGGATGTCCTTGTAGACGACGACATCCTGGGTGGCGCCCAGGCAGGTGTCCTTCCAGATCATCCTGCCGTCGGCGAGCCGGCCCGCGATACGGCCGTCGAAGATGCCCGTCCCCTCGCCCTCGGCTCCCAGGTAGAAGCGGTCGCCGTTGCGGGTCAGCGACGTCACCGCGGATCGTTCCGGCAGCCAGTCGGGGAAGGACTTCACCGTCGCACCCGTCGTGGGATTCAGGGAGACCAGTGCCTGTTCCGGCTTGCCGTTGACGTTGTGGAACGCTCCGCCGACGAGCAGCTGTCCCCGGTCGGGCGCGGCCAGAACGGCCCGGACCGGCTCGTCGATGTCCGCCTTGAACGGCAGCAGCGTGCCGCTGCGGCTGAACGCCGCGACGCGCTTTCTCTCCTGGCCGTCGACGACCGTGAAGTCACCGCCCAGGTACACGGTCGTGCCGGTGGTCTCGATGGCTCGTACGGGCGCCGCCACAGCGGGGCGGAAGTCCCTGCGCAGCGAGCAGCCGGCCGTGTCGAGCGCGACCGCACTGGCGACTCCGGCGCCGTCGACCTTGCCGAACGATCCGCCGACATACAGTACTTTGCCGTCGCGTGAGGCCTTCAGCGCCCGTACCGTCCCGGCGCCTTCCGTGAAGGAGTGGGCGCACGGCAGCAGTTTGCCGGTCACCGCGTCGAAGGCCGCGAAGTTCTTCCGGGCAACCTGCTTCTGGCCGGGCTTCGCGCCGGGCGGGCGGACGCTGTCGAAGGTGCCGCCGACGTACACGACACCGCGTGCGTACTCGACCGACCAGACGATGCCGTCCGTCTGCCAGGTCGCCAACGGGGCCGCAGTCAAGGTTGTTTCGTGCGCCTGTGCGCCGAAAGCGGACGTGAGCGAAGCGGCCGCGAGGAGGACCACCGCGGAAGCCGTGGTGGTGGTCTTGGCCGTGCTTTTACTTGGTCGCATGGAATTGGAAAGTAGACACCCGGTGGCGGATATCGCGACGCCGCGACGGCGCGCTCCGCCCTTCAGGCCTCGCGGAAGCTCGAATGGCCTAGGAAAAGGAGTCGTAACCCGCGACGGCATGCTGTTCGTGGGAACGTCGGGCGAGATCAGGTACCCGAGTTCTGGTACCCAGGCAATGAGGAGGAGTGCTCGTCATGCGAGTAGCTGCCCGAACAAGGACGCAGTCACGGCGGTTGGGTTGGGGAGCGGGGCTCGTCGGCGCCGGTCTGACCGCGACCGCGGCATTCGGCATCGCTGTCGGCTCCGTGTCGGCCCAGGCCGTCCCCCGAGCGGCGCAGCCGTGCACGGCGTGCAAGGCGACGCCCGCCCCCACGTCCGGGTGTTCGGCGTGCCAGACCAAGCCGCCCACGTCCGGGTGTTCGGTGTGCCAGACGAAGCCGCCCACGTCCGGGTGCGGGTGCCAGACGACGCCGCCTCCTCCGCCGCCGGTCTGCCCCTCGGGCTCGACCGCGGTCAGCGTGACCAATCCCATGACCGAGTCCGTGGCGATCCCCGGCGACGGAAGCTTCCAGCTCACCGTCTCCAGCGCCACCCAGGGACAGGTGTTCAGCTTCAACATCCCCAGCAGCGCTCACCGCTCCGTCGTGCGGGTCACCGCCACGGGCGGCACCGCCGGCTCCACCGTGGTCAACTACGACAGCACGACGGGCTTCCCCGACGGCGTTGCCGCCGCCGGTCCGCTGCACGCCCCGGTCAACTCGACCGGCAAGTACGCGAACCTCAGCCGTGTCGACTTCTGCGTCAAGCCGACCAAGTACAACTGAGGAACACGCAGCTGAGCGGGCCGGGGACAGCCCGGGCCCGCTCAGGGCCGAGGAGGGGTCGGGCCGGGGGTCACCACCGGGGCGCCGGGTGTCGCCCGGGGGGTCGTGCCGTCGGCGGGCTCGGTGTCGATGCAGTCGATGAACTGGACGAAGTGAGCGGGGCCGGTGGCGTCGGTGACGGCGAAGTCGGTCCGCGAGTGGCTCCGGAGCAGGCACATGTCGTAGCGGACGACGGTCGGCAGGATCTCCTCCTTGCGGGCCGTCCGGTACTCGTGGCGGCCCACGAGCTGGCAGGAGTCGTAGCGGATCAGGGGTCCCCGCGGGCCCACCGTGTAGCGGTGCGGGCGGACTTCGGCGGAGAAGTCCTTGAAGGCGATCCCGGTGTCGTCGCAGTCGTTGAAGTGGACCGTTCCGCTGCTCCACACGCAGTCGATGATCCTGACGTCCGGGTCACGCACCTCGAATCGGATGTCCTGGGCGTGGAAACGCTGTACCGAGTCGTGGTGCCGGCTGACCGGGAATCGGAAGAAGGTGCTGGTGGTGCCGTACTCCGGGGTGTTCTTGGGGCGCTTGCCGGTGATGATGTACGAGCCGCCGCGGCAGTCGATGGATCCGCCGTAGGGGAACTCCAGGAAGTTGCCCCACTCGTATTCGACCTTCATGTCGGTGAACCAGTAGTTCAAGAACTGGTCCTGGACGTTGGGGCTGGCCTGTTTGCGGCCCGCGAGCCCCGAGTACAGAAACGCCTTCCGGTAGCTGCCGGCGACCGTGCAGGCTTCCCAGCGCATTTCCGAGTTGGTGTCCGTGCCGTCGAGGGCCAGACCGTACTCCCATTCCCCGAGCCACTCGCATTCCGAGAACCGGTAGTCCTGGGCCTGGCCGGTGGAATAGGAACTGAAGAAGGACGCGCCCGGTGTGGCCGAGCGGAACTGCATGCGTTCGAAGGACAGGTTCGACCAGCTGTCCTCATTGCGGCACAGAAAGGAGCCCGGGCCGGTGCCCGGACGGAAGACCAGGGTGGTCATGTTCTTGCCCGCCCCGGTGAAGCGCAGCCCGTTGGCGGGCCGCGGCGGGGCCACGCCGTTCAGCAGCGCATGCGGTCGGGTGATGAGGAAGTCCCCGGCGGGAATCTCGATCACCAGGCGGCCCACCCCGTCCCGGACATGGGAGGCGGCGAGCGCATAAGCGGATTCGAACGCCTCTGTGTCGTCGGTGTATCCATCGCCCACGGCACCGAGATCGGTTACATTGATCGCGGACGTACGCCCCGGGGCCGCATTTTTGGCGGACGCGCTGTTGGCGGGCAGGGCCGCTGCGAACAGCAGTGACGTTCCGCCGCGCAGAATATTCCGACGGTTGCGTGAGATCTCGCCACCCGGTTCTGACATGGTTGCCTTCTTTTCTCAAGTGGTTGTGTCACCAAGGAGGGTGATGGCCGAGTTCGCGGAGACGCTGAGGCAACTCTCGACGGCACAGAAACCGGCGAAGGGAGTGTCGGTCTACAGTCGGTTCGTCAATCGCCCGGCCGGCCGCCTCATGGCCGCGCTGGCCTTCAGGATCGGTGCGACTCCCAATCAGCTGACGCTCCTCGGTGCCTTGTTCACTTTTCCGGCCCTGGCGGCGG
Source organism: Streptomyces sp. MUSC 14 (assembly GCF_001866675.1). Classification (NCBI taxonomy): domain Bacteria; kingdom Bacillati; phylum Actinomycetota; class Actinomycetes; order Kitasatosporales; family Streptomycetaceae; genus Streptomyces; species Streptomyces sp. MUSC 14. The sequence continues at coordinate 24,371 of NZ_MLYN01000019.1, read as the reverse complement.
TGGCCCTGCTGCGGCCCGCGCCGGTGGTGTCGGTCTGTGTCGGCGTGGCCCTTGCCCTGGGCTTCGTCCTGGACGCGGCAGACGGTCAGCTCGCGCGGATCCAGTGCTCTGCGAGCCTGTCGGGTGAATGGCTGGACCATGTGCTGGACTGCGTCAGGATCGTCACGCTGCACTCGGTCGTCCTGGTGGCGTTCTACCGTTTCTTCGTGCTGCCCAGTCCGCTCTTGCTGCTGGCCCCTCTGGTGTTCCAGTCCGCGGCGGTGGTGATCTTTTTCGGCGGCATTCTCACGCAGAAGCTCAAGGGGGGAAGAGCGGTGGCGGGAACGGACAGAGGCTCTGCCTCGGTGCTGGGGCCCGTGCTGCTCCTGCCGGTCGACTACGGCACGACCTGTATCAGCTTTCTCTTTCTCGGCAGTCCGGCCATGTTCCTAGTTCTGTACTGCGGGCTGCTGCTGGCTCATGTCCTGTTCCTCTTCGCCTTCTTGGTGAAGTGGTACCGGGAACTGCATCAGTTCCAGCGCCCCGCGCAGCAGTGTGCTTGAGGTGTGGACCGTATAGGGGAAGTAGACGACGTCGACACCCACGTCCGCGAAGCGGCGTTCGAGGTTCTTCCATGTGGGTGTGCCCTTCCAGTCGTCTCCCTTGAAGACGACGTGAAAACCGACCTGCCGCCAGGTCCGCAGTTTGTCCTCGTGGGTCTCCACCACGACATCGTCGACGTGGCGCATGCTGCGGACGATCTCCAGGCGCTCGGCCAGCGGGATCACCGGCCGTCTGCCCTTGAGGCGCCCGGCCAGTTCGTCGGACACCACCCCGGCCACCAGGCGGTCACAGCGTCGGCGCGCCTGACGCAGGATGTTGAGGTGCCCGATGTGGAACAGGTCCCAGACGCCGGGCGCGTAGCCGATGAGTGTCGCTTCCACGGGTCAGCCTCCGGTCGTCGGGCCGGCGGGTGCGGGCACCGTCACGGACAGGGAGGGCGATCGGTGGGAGGTGCGGGTGCCGGTGACGGTCACGTCGATGGCGTACCGGTGGCGCGTACCGGCGGGCACGGAGTCGGTGTAGCTCATCTGCGGAAGGTTCCAGGACGTGGAGGAGGCGGTCTGCCGGGAGACGAGCTTGCCGTCCCGGTAGAGCCGGTAGGTCAGGGCGGCGGTGTTGCGGTCCCATGACGCGCGCCAGCCGATGGTGACCTTCCCCGGGTTCGCGGCCAGCAGCGCCGGGGTGGGCGTCTGCGGCAGGCTGGTGGGGGTTCCGGTGCCGAAGCGGGTGAGTCCCTGCTGCGGCCGGTCGTTGACCTGGGTGAACTCGCCACCCACCCAGAGGACGCCCCGGGCCATGGTCAGGGCGCGCGGGCCGACTCCCTCCCCGAGCCCGCCGTCGGTGTCGGGGAACCAGTGCAGGATGTGCCGGTCCGTGGCCGACTGGGCCAGGAGAGTGTGGCGCACGCCCAGTTCGGGAAAGCCGCCGGGGGTCTGCGAGCAGTCGTGCGCGTGGGAGGCGCTGTAGAGGACGCCGTTGTAGGGCAGGACGGCCTGGGTGGCGCCGAGACAGGTGTCCTTCCACGTCATCGTGCCGTCCTTGAGCCGGGCCGAGATACGTCCGTCGAAGACGCCGCCCCCGGTTCCTTCGGCGCCGATGTAGAAGTGGGAGCCGTCCTGTGCGATCGACTTGACCACCGAAGCGGCCGGCAGCCAGTCGGGATAGGTGTGGCGCGTCGCCCCGGAGGTGATGTCCAGCGCGGCCAGGGCGTGGACCGGCCGGCTGTTGACCGACGCGAAGTCACCGCCGACCAGGATCTCGCGTTGTGCGGGCACGGCCGACAGGGCACGGACCGGCAGGTCGACGTCGGCCTTGAAGGGCAGCAGCGAACCGCCGTGGGTGAAGGCGGCGACGCGCTTCCTGCTCCGGCCGTCCACCGTGTCGAAGTCACCGCCCAGGTACACCCCGCGGTCGGTCGTGTCGATGGCCCGCACGGTTGCGTTCACCGCGGGCCGGAAGTCCTTGCGCAGGGTGCAGTCGGCCGTGTTGACGGCCACGGCGTTCGCCACCCCCGTGGACCCGACGCGGCCGAAGGAGCCGCCCACGTACAGCACCCGCCCGTCGGGGGAGGGCTTCATGGCCCGTACCGTGCCGGTCGTGTACGGGCCGGCACCGGAGGTGAAGGACAGGGCGCAGGGCAGCAGCTTGCCGGTCGCGGCGTCGAACGCGGCGAAGTTGTGCCGCTGGACCTGCCGGGTGCCCGCCGCGGCACCGGGCGGCCGGACCGTGTCGAAGGAGCCCGCGGCGTAGACGACACCGCGGGCGTAGGCCAGGGACCAGACGATGCCGTCCGTCTGCCAGGTGGCCAGTGGATCCGCGCTGAACGTTGCCGGTGCATGGCCCGCGGCTGCGGCGGCGGGAGCGCTGAGCAGAGCGCCTGCGCAGATGAGGGCAGCGGCAGCCGGGCCCGTGGCGGCCTTCTTACGGAGCTGACGCAAGGGGCACCTCGAAGGAGAAGGGGGCGGGCAGGACGAGGGCGCCGTTGCGGACGGTGCCGGCTCACGCGGTGCGACGGCGCAGCACCTGGGCCAGCTCGCTCACACCCAGAGGCGTGCGATATCGCCACAAAAAAGTACCAAATGCCGACATTCCGAAAGTCAGACTGAGTGCGAGTCCTGACGGAGTGTCACCCGACAGGACGCGCACGGCTGCCAGCACCACCGAGACGGCCAGGCCGATACCGAGGGCGCTCGTGTACCCGGCGGCCACGGTGGTGAAGCCGAGCCGCAGCCGGACCAGCAGAGCGGCCGAGAGGTTCTCCACGACGATGGCCGCGCCCCAGGAGACGGCCGCGCCGAGGATGCCCCACCGGGGCACGGCGAGCACGCCCACGGTGAGCTGCACCGCGAACGCCGCGGCCGTACAGGCCAGATGCCACGAGCTCTTGCCGGCCATGAGCAGCACGGTCTGCGCGTTGCCGACCGCGACATTGACCATGGCGGCGGCACACAGGATGACCAGGGCGGGTGCCCCTTTGGTGAACTCCGGCCCGAAGACGGCGAGGACGGTGCGGGGAAAGCCGGCGATGAGGACGAACGGGGGCCAGGAGAAGAGGACGATCCAGCAGGTCGAGGTGCGGTGCAGCTGGTGGGCTTCGGCGACCTCGCCGAGGGCGAGCAGCCGGCTGAGCTGGGGCGCGACGGGCAGGCGGACGGCGAGCTGGAGGAGGGTGCCCGCGGTGACGACGCGGCCGATGGCGGTGTAGATGCCCGCTTCGGCGTCGGTGGCCAGCGCCGACAGCAGGATGACCCCCACCCAGACCGCGCTGATGTCGAAGACGGAGGAGATCGCGCGGGGTGCGGAGAAGGCCCAGAACGCCCGCCAGGAGACGGGTTCTTCACCGCGTGGGGCCGTCGTGGTGCGATGGTGGGTCCGGCAGCGGCGCAGGCCCAGCCACGCGGCTGCGAGACCGGCCAGCGCCGGCAGCAGCCAGGCCGCGGCCAGGGGCATCACACGGGGGGCCCAGTAGGCCACCGGCACCGCGATCAGCACCCGGAGCACGGGCTTGCCGATCTGCTCCACTGCGACGAACGGCACCACGGTGCCGTATCCCTGGGTGGCGCCGAGCAGGAGCAGGCTGACGGTGGCGGCGGGCAGGAGCAGGGCGAAGGACCGGATCAGGGCGACCGCGTCGGCGCGGGGCAGGTGCGGCAGGAGCGTCGTGGCCACCGCGGGGCACAGCAGCAGCACCGCGCCGGTCGCGGTGGCGGCTGCCGCCGCCGGGAGCACCGCCATGCGCAGCAGGGAGCCCACCGAGCGGCCGCCGTTGAGAGCGAGATCCCCGGGGATGAAGCGGACGAGCCCGGTGTCGGCGCCGAGCTTGCAGACGTTGCTGGCGATGGTGAACACGGCGACGCCCGTGAAGATCGCTCCGGCCCCCTGGGCTCCGGCCGCCCGGGTGACCAGGCCGACCAGGAGGAAGGCGAACACGGCGTTCGTGGCGGAACCCACCGCGCCCCACACACCGCCGCGTGCGGCGGCGGCGACCGTACTGCGGGCGGTGGCCCCGGTGGTGGGAGCGACCGCCCCGGGCGCCGTCATCCCCTGGAGGCCGTGAGTGTGTCGTGCTGCCCCGCAGGCTGTGTGCCCGGCAGCGCGCTCTCGGTCCGGGAACCGGGCTTCACCCGGCGGAGCACGGCGGATCCGCCCCGCGCGCGTCCGGCGTCGACCACGGCGCCCAGCAGCCGTACGCCGGAGCAACTGATCAGCTCGCCCGTCTGCCTGAGGTCGTCCCGCAGGGTGTCACGTCCGGTGACCACCACGACACCGTCGACGTGCTGGGCCGCCGCCAGCGCGTGCGGGTGTTCCAGCAGGGGCCTGCCGGCGATGACCGTGGTGGGTGGGCAGGTGCCGGACGCCGCCTGGTCCGTCGCCCGGGACGCGTCGGTGTGCGGCGACCGGCCGGCTTCGCCACCGGGGCACAGGGCGAACCGCCCCGCGGAGCCCGCGTCGACGAGGACGCCGCCCTCGGGCAGGGAGGTCCCCGGCGCGGTGCGCTCTTCCGCCGGCACCAGCGGCAGGCGGGCCGCGAGACCGGGCGCGCCGTGGCCGGCGTCCACGAGCACGACCTCCCGTCCGCACTCCGCGAAGGCCGCGGCCAGGTTCGCGGCGACCTCCCCGGCGCTGTCGTCGGCCCGTGGCGCCACGACGAGGAGACGACCGCCGCCCGAGAGCCCGGTGCGGAAGGCCACAGACCGGTAGGCCTGCACCCGGGCGCCGTCCGTACGGCCGACGGTCAGCAGCGCGTCGTCCGCGCCGGGACCGGGAGGCAGGCTGCCCAGCACGGGCGCGCCCAGGGCGGCCTGGACCTCGCGGGCCGACCGCACCCGGCTGTCGAGGGCCGAGCACAGCCAGGCCAGCAGGACGCCCAGGACGGCACCGCCGGCCAGACCGAGGACGGCGAGCGTGCTCGCCCCGGGACCCGCGGGCCGGGCGGGCGCCGCGCCCCCGCGGACGATGTCGCCACCGCTGGTGTCACGGGAGTTGATCTCGGAAACGCGTTTGCGCAGGCTGCCGATCTCGCTCTGTACGGCGGAGGCGTCCGCGCTGTTGTCCGAGTACTTCGCCGTCTGCCGGCTCAGCGCGGCGATCTGTGTTCTCATGCCGTCGACGGCCCGCTGCACCGCCGCGTCGTTGCGGCTGCTGCGGTCGGCGAGATAGGCCTCGGCGAAGGCGTCGGCGCCGCGCGCCGCGCGCTGGGGGTCGTTCGCGGTGAACTCGAAGCGGAGCACCTGGGACTTGGCCGGGTTGGTGACCCGGAGATGGTCCTGCAGGGAGGTGACCCGGCTGTCGGGCTGTCCCAGGGTTCGCGCCGCACGGACGGCGACGGCCGCGCCGGCGGCGATCTGCTGCTCCGTGGTCATGCTGATCTGGTTGTCGACGGGGACGTTGACGGTGTCGAAGGGGTCGGCGCCGGCGCGGACCAGAACCTCACTGGTGGAGCTGTAGGTGCCGGCGTCGTACAGCGCCATGGCCAGCCCGCCGAGCAGCCCCAGGGCGACCCCCAGGGCCATCGCCACCCGGTGGCGAAGGAGCAGTCGCAGTTGGTCACGGAGCTGGTCCGGTTCGCCGAAACGGTCGTCGAAGGGGACGGGACCGGTCACAGGTGGCCTCCTGGGTGAGGAAGTGAGGCGTGCGGGACGGGGGCGGACAGGGCCGCCGGTGAGGTGAGTTCGGACGCCTGGCGCCTCGACGTGCTGATGAGCAGCGGGACGGTCATCATCAGCAGCATCGGGCCCGTGATGCCGAGCAGGCTTCCGCGCAGAAACATCAACTGGTAGAAGGCGAAGGCGGGGACCAGCAGAGCCGCCAGGGTGCCGGGCCGGTCCCGCAGGCGTTCCCGGGCGTCGTCCATACGGCGCCCCGCCGCGCCCAGCAGGCAGAACACGAGGGCCACGGCGGCCGGGCCGGCCCACAGATAGCTCTCGATCCACAGGGGCGCCGACAGGTTGAGGAAGTCGTAACCCGCGTACCGCGCCAGCGCGATACCGGTGTCGTCGGGTTTGTCCGGCCACACCGAGCGCGGCACCATGAAGAGGAGCGGGCCGAGTGCGGACCGGGGGGAAACCCCTTTTTCCCGCGCGTAGTCGAGGCCGGTCTGCACCTGCTGGAAGGCGTCGTAGTCGCCCTTGGCGGTGAACTGCTCGGCCATCGACACGACGGCGACCGTCTGCCGGTCGTCGTAGCGGAAGTAGTCGCTGTAGGGGAAGACGACGAGCACCGTGGCGAGTACGGCGCCGGCGACCGCGCGCGAGGCCCGGGGCCGGCACAGCCGGTCCGCGTTGAACAGCAGCGTCAGCAGGACCGTGCCGGCCCAGAACCTCGGTTTGCTGATGGGGTTGTTGACGACGATGTTCACGGCGACGAGCAGGGGCAGCAGCAGCCATCGCAGGCCGCGCAGCAGGCGGTCGCCGTCCGGCAGGCGCGGGAGGCGCAGCAGGCCCAGCAGGCCCCAGAAGGCGGGCACGGACAGCGACCAGCTTCGCATGGGCTGCAGGAAGGAGTCCGACGCGTCGTTCAGGGCGCCGGTCTCGTGAACGGCCTGGCGGCTGGTGAAGTAGGCCATGACTCCGCCCGGTTGGCCGGGAATCAGCAGCACCGCGAGCGCCAGCGCGAGTCCGCACAGCACCAGGACGCGCCAGGGCGCGAGGCGGCGGGCGAGCAGCCGTTCCGGCGTGCCGGGCCGGGCGGCACGGCGGGCCGCGCCTCGGGCGGCGAGGGCCGTTCCGGCGCTGTAGGCGAGCAGCCCCAGCTCGACGACCGCCACGGCCGTGAAGGAGGTTTCCTCGCCGGCCCGGTAGGGCCAGGGGTAGGTGTCCGAGGTGAGCTGTGCCAGGGGGGCCAGGCCGAACCAGATGTAGGAGAACGTCCAGAAGCCGAAGGCGACGAGCCGGACCCTGGCCGCGGTCAGCACGCGGGTGAGGGCGCCCCCGGTGTGCGCCACGACCACGCCCTGCAGCAGCAGGGCCGTCGGCACGGGCCCGTGGTGCGGCCGGAGCACCAGCACCGGCAGCATGACGATCAGCACCACGGCCCAGACGCAGACCCCGGGCACACCGCGGGCGCGCGCGTCCCGCACCGGGACACCGGGGATTCCTGCGGGCGGCGGGGGCGGCGAGTACGGCGGGTACGGCGAGTGCTTCGGCGGAAACCTCACCGGCAGATGTATAGCGGCCTCTATACCGCATATCGCATCAGGCGCGCCAATGCGGAGCAAATCAGACAAACCTTAATACTCTGGGCATCTCGCATTCCCCTTCACCCGAGGAGCTGTCCATGAACAAGCAGGTCGACGCCGTCGTTGCCGGGGGCGGGGGATTCATCGGCGGGCACCTGGTGGGCGCCCTGCTGGCCCAGGGTCTGACGGTCCGCTCCATCGACGTCAAGCCCTGGCGTGAGTGGTACCAGGTCCACGAGGACGCCGAGAACCTGATCGCGGACCTCTCGCTCCTGGACGGCGCGCGCGACGGGGTCCGAGGCGCTCGGCGCGTGTACATGCTGGCCGCGGACATGGGGGGCATGGGCTTCATCGAGAACAACAAGGCCGCGTGCATGATGTCGGTGCTCACCAGCACCCACATGGTGCGGGCCGCGCGCGAGGCCGGCGTGGAGCGGTACTTCTACTCCTCCTCCGCCTGCGTCTACGCCGCCGGCAAGCAGACCGACCCGAAGGTCACCGCCCTCAAGGAGGAGGACGCCTATCCGGCACAGCCGGAGGACGGCTACGGCTGGGAGAAACTCTTCTCCGAGCGCATGTGCCGGCACTACGCGGAGGACTACGGGTTCGCCACCCGCGTCGCCCGCTACCACAACGTCTACGGCCCGCACGGCACGTGGACCGGCGGCCGGGAGAAGGCCCCGGCCGCGGTGTGCCGCAAGGTGGCCGAGGCCGTGCTCTCCGGGAACCACCGGATCGAGATCTGGGGCGACGGCCTGCAGACGCGTTCCTTCATGTACATCGACGACTGCCTCACGGGCACACAGATGATCACGGAGGGGGACAGCGGAGTACCGGTCAACCTCGGCTCCTCCGAGCTCGTGACGATCAATCAGCTGGTCGGCCTGGTCGAACAGATCGCGGGCATCCGCTGCGAACGCAGCTACCGGTACGACGCTCCGCAGGGCGTACGCGGCCGCAACTCCGACAACACCCTGATCCGCGAGATCTACGGCTGGGAGCCGTCGACCCCGCTGGTGGACGGCCTGGAGAAGACCTACGCCTGGGTCTACGACCAGGTGAAGCGTTCCCAGGGCTGAGGCCCCGGTGCGAGGACACCACGAGCCGATGCGGATCTTCGTTCACGACTACAGCGGTCACCCCTTCCAGGCCCAGCTCAGCAGGGAGCTGGCCCGCCGCGGTCACGCGGTGGTCCACTCGACCTGTACGGCCTACCGCAGCGGCAAGGGTGATCTTGAGTCGGACGTCCCCGGCCTGCGCTTCGTCACCATCGGGGACCGCACGGTGCTGAAGAAGCAGGCCTATGTGCGCCGGCTCTTCCAGGAGAGCCGGCTGGGCATCGAGCTCACCCGGCAGGTGCGGCGGGCGAAGCCCGACGTGGCGCTGCTGTCCAACATGCCGATTCCCACGCTCGTCGTGACCGCGGCAGTGCTGAAGCGGCTCGGCATCCCCTGGGTGCTGTGGCACCAGGACGTCACCGCCGTCGCGCTCAAGAGCTTCGCCGCGGCGGAGGTCGCCGACGCGATGGGCATCGCCGCGAAGGTCTTCGGTGCCGGCGAGAAGTGGGCGGCACGTCAGGCCTCGGCCATCGTGGTGATCGCCGACTCCTTCGTCGAGGTGCACCGGCAGTGGGGCACTGCCGACAAGGTGACCGTCATCCCCAACTGGGCACCGCTGGACGAGATCGTTCCCGTGGCCCGGGCCAATGCCTGGTCGGACGAGCAGAACCTGAGCGGCGTGAAAACCCTCCTGTACGCCGGCACGCTGGGCCTGAAGCACAGCCCCGTGCTGTTGGTGCAGCTGGTGGAGCGGCTGCGGCGGCGGGGCGAGCGCGTGCGTCTCGTGGTCGTCAACGAGGGCCCCGCCGTGCCCGTCCTCGAACGGGCCGCCGCCGTCCACGGGGTCGAGGTCACGCTGCTGCCCTTCCAGCCCTACCGGCGGCTGCCCGAGGTACTGGGCACCGGTGACGTCCTGGTCGTTCTCCTCGAAGGCGACGCCGGGATGTTCTCGGTCCCGTCGAAGACCCTGTCGTACCTGTGCGCCGGGCGCCCGGTGCTCGGTCTGATGCCTGCCGAGAACCTGGCCGCTCAGCTGCTTCACCAGGCGGGCTCGGCGGTCTTCCCGCCGGCGGAGTCGTCACTTGAGGACGCCGCCGGCTGGGTCCAGGAGGTCCTGTCCGACCCGGAGTACGCCGCGTTGCTGGGCAAGCGGAGCCGCGTCCTGGCCGAGCGGGAGTTCGCCCTGGAGGGCTCCGCCTCCCGCTTCGAGGACATCCTCACGGCGGTGACCGGCGCTCCGGCGCCCTGAGCACCCGGCTGAGACCCCCGCCGGGCGCCCGGCGGGGGTCTCACCCTCACCTGTGCCGTGCGCGATCCCGGTAGAGGCGCTCCAGCCGGTCCACCACCGCGCGGATGGAGAAGACCTCCCTGATCGCCCGGCGCCCGGCGTCGGCCAGCCGACTGCGCAGAGCGTCGTCGCCGAGCAGCCGGCTCACCGCCTCGGCCAGGGCCTCCGGGCTCTCGTCGGTGATCAGCGCCGCCTGCCTGCTCGCCAGTTCCTCCGCGATGCCGCAGCTGTCCGTGCACACCACCGGGGTTCCTTCGGCCAGTGCTTCCAGAACCGTCATGCCGAACGGCTCGTTCACGCTGGGCAGGACGTAGACGGTGGCCCGGCGATAGGCCTCCAGCGCCGCGGAGTGTTCCAGCGCGCCGCCGTAGTGGACCACGTCGGTCAGCCCGCGGTCGGCGATGAGCTGGTTCACCTGCCGCAGCGATCCCTCGTCCGTTCCGTGCAGGGTGAAGCGCGCCTCCGGGAACTCCTTGTGGACGAGGGCGGCCATCTCCACGAATGCCTCGGGCCGTTTGCGCGGGTGGAGCCGGGCGAGGAAGAGCACGTGCTGGCCGCCGCGCGGCTGCTCGTCCGGCACCTGGCGGGGCGGGGGCATGCCGTTGCCCAGCATCACCAGAGGCGGAGCCTTGGGGCTCAGTACCGCGGTCAGGGCCCGCCGCTCCTCCTCGGTGAGCACGAGGCAGCAGCGTGCCCGCCGGAGCAAGGGGACGTAGACGCCGTCGAAGACACGCGCGGCGATGCCGGTACGGGGCTCCACCATGCCGTGTGTCTGGACGACGAAGTCGGTGCGCCGCAGCCGGGCGACGAGGAGGGCGGCCAAGGACACGAGGTCCCTGCCCGCGTGCAGGTGAACGGCGTCGGCGCGCCCCATGGCATGCCAGAGGTCCCGCAGCAGCAAGGGGTGCATGAGGCCGAGATATCCCTGGCCCGGGACGACGGTCCAGGCCGGGCGGGAGACGAACGGGATGGCGCCGACGCGCCGGGGAGCCTGCGCCCGGCCCCGCCACAACGCCACCAGCTCCACGTCGTGACCCCGTGCGGCCATCTCCTGGAGCTGGGTGACCGCCACGCTCGGCGGGCCTCCGAAGGCCGCGCCTTCGCTGACGAGCGTGACGACCTGGACCACTCTCATGGCCTGATTCCTCTCAATGGTTCGGACGGAGACGTCCCCCTCGGGGTACCGCCGGGCGTGAGGACCAGGCCCGGGGCGAGGTCCTGGTGCGCCACGGCGCCGGCGCCCACCACGGCGCCCCGGCCGATGGTGACGCCGCGCAGTACGACCGCCCGGGCCGCGACCCAACTGCCCGGCTGCAGACGGATGGGGCCGTTGTCGAACTCGAACGTGGCGGAGTGACGGAGATGGCTGCCCGTGCACAGCAGCGCGCTCTGCGAGACGCAGCAGTCGCTGCCGATCGTGACAGGTTCGAGGTTGAGGATCCAGGCACACTCGCCGATCCACACGTCGTCGCCGACGTCCAGCTTCCACGGCCAGTGCACCCGCACCCCGTGCCGGATCAGCACCCGCTCTCCGATGCGGGCGCCGAAGGCGCGCAGCAGCACCGGACGCCAGCGGGCCGGGAACCACCACTTGACGAAGACGAGGTGGAGGACCGCGAACCAGGCCGCCTGCACGAGCAGGGGCCGCCCCTTGTCGTATCCGGCACCGGTGAAGCCGCGCAGCGACCACGTGGCTCGGACTGTGCGCTGTGGCATGACGCTGTGCCTTTCCCGGAGGGCCACGACGGGCCGGAGCAAGCGGTGTGATCAGTAGGCGCCCTGGCCGTTCAGTACCGCGCGCACGGTGCGGGCCATCACGGTGACGTCTCCCGCCAGGGACCAGTTGTCGATGTAGCGCAGATCGAGCGCGACCGTCTCGTTCCAGGAGAGGTTCGCCCGTCCGCTCACCTGCCACAGTCCCGTCAGACCCGGTTTGACGGTGAGCCGGCGCCTCTCCACCAGGTTGTACTTGTCGACCTCTTCGGGCAGCGGGGGGCGCGGTCCGACCAGGGACATGTGGCCGAGCAGGACGTTGAGCAGCTGGGGCAGCTCGTCGAGCGAGTAGCGGCGCAGGAAGCGTCCGACGGGCGTGACCCGTGGGTCACGGCGCATCTTGAACATGTGCCCGTCGTTCTCGTTCGCCTCTTCCAGCTGGCTCCTGAGCCGGTCGGCACCCACCACCATCGTGCGGAACTTCAGCATGGAGAAGTGCCTGTTGTGCCGGCCCACACGGGTCTGCCGGTAGAGGGCGGGGCCGCGTGAGCCGAGCCGCACCGACAGCCCCACAAGGAGGAACAGGGGGGAAAGGAGGACGATCAGCAGCAGCGCACCCACACGGTCCACGGCGGCCTTGAACAGCGCCGGAACGTCGTGACGCAAGGGCGGCGCGACGATCTGCAGCATCGTCAGTCCGGCGGCGGAGGCGGCCCGGAGACGACGCCGGGCGACGTCGACGACGCCGGGGAGCACGATGAGCGGGCACCCCCGGTCGTGCAGCGCCCAGGACAGCCGGCGCAGTCGCTCGCCGGACATGGGGCGGCTCACCGCCACGAAGGTCACGTCGGCGGCCAGTTCGTCCACGGCGCCCAGTACGGCCGCCGCGTCCGTCTCCGGTGTCCCGGGCGCTTCGCCGGCCAGCCGTACGCATACGGCGACGCCGGAGGAGACCGGGTCCTCGCCCACCGCGCAGGCGCCGACGACGACGTATCCGTGGTCGGTGCGCTGGGCGAGCTGCGCGACCACGGCGTCGACCAGAGGGCCCTCACCGACGACGAGGACGCGGCGCAGTGCGCGCGCGTCCCGCCAGGCGGACCGCAGATGACGGCGGATCACCTCCTGACAGGCCGCGGTGAGGACCAGCGCGGGCAGGAGCGCGGTGAAGGCCTCGATGGGGACGCTGTTCAGTCCGCACAGCACGCGGAGCGTGGCCAGGGCGCCGACCAGCACCAGCCAGTCCCTCAGGACGTCCCGCAGACCGGCCCCGTCGGCCCAGACTCCGGACGCGTAGCGCTTTCCCGCCAGCCCGATCAGCGGCCACAACACGGCGGCGGCGGCAGCCAGGCGCAGCGGGTGCGGCTCCCGGACGTGGATGATCGCCGCCGCGACCGGCAGCGCCGCGCCGGCCAGATCCACGCAGACGGAGAGCGGGCGGTACCAGCGAGCGCGCGTGCCCTCGCGGTGAACAGTTCTGCGGGGCGGGGAGAAGGACGCCTGCCCGGACATCGCGTTGGTGGACCGGCCCATGGCTCTCCTTAGCAGCCTCAGTCGCTCATCGGCCACTACTTATATCAGTCAAACTACATAAAACTATGTCTTTCCGTACACTGATCCGCTTTGTGGTTGCCCGTGATGACACGTAGCGGTAATAGGGCGCAAAAGCGTAATGAACAGATGTAATGCGTATAGTGCGGGCACGGTCGGGAACAGTGCGCTGGCGGTCGCAGCGAAACCCGGGAGGACAGAAGGATGCCGGTATTTGCCGTGCTCGCCCACACCGAGCCCGGGCTGTTCGCCCGCCTGGTCGAGAGGCTGGCGCCCCACCCCGTGGTCGTCCATGTGGACGCCCGGTCGCGCGGTGACGACTTCACGGGGGTGCCTCGCACCACGTGCGTCCGCGAGCGGGTCGCCGTCCGGTGGGGAGGTTTCTCGGTCGTCCGCGCGATGCTGGCCCTGTACCGTACGGCGCTGGAGTTCGCGCAACCGTCCGATCACATCGTCCTGCTGTCCGGGCAGTGCTATCCCGCCCGGCCGGTGGCCGCATTCGCCGACTACCTCGCTACGGCCCCGTTCCGGCAGCACTGCCGGACGGCACCGCTGCTCGACGGCGCGGCTGCCGAGGGCCGGGTCCTCAAGCGGTGGTGTTTCGACGCTCTTCCCATCGGACCGGGCCCGTCCTACCTTGCCCGCGCCATGCTGCGGAGGGGGATCTCGGAGTTGACCCCTCGACGCAGCCCTTCGGTGTTCGGCGACATCGAGCCGGTGTCGGGGAGCCAGTGGACGGCGCTGACCGCCGACTGCGTCGCGGACCTGCTGGGCAAGGCCGAGGACCCGCGCTGGGAGAACCTGTTCCGTACGACGCTCGCACCGGACGAGATGTTCTTTCACACGCTTCTGTGGAACAGCGGCCGGCGGGCCGAGGTGGAGGATCCGGTACTCCGGCCGAGGGCCGGCCGCATCACCTCCGACCTGAGCAACTTCCACTACGTGGACCGCATGCTCAGGGGCACCAGGACACTCGCCGACCTTCCGGCGATCGAAGCCTCCGGGATGTACTTCGTCCGGAAGGTCGCCTCGGCGCAGTCGGCGGAACTGCTCGACGCCCTCGACGGGCGAACGTGACCTGAAGGGGAAGCGGCGGGTGCCGGACGCGAGGCGTCCGGCACCCGGTCGACTACTTCTGGGACGTGCCCCGGCGGCCCCGCCGGTACAGGGCGGTTCCGGCGGCCAGCAGAGCCCCGCTGGCGGCCAGGGCCGCGAGGGTCCCGTCCGTTCCGGTGTGAGCCATCTCGGGGGGCTCGTGCGCCGGCGGCGGGGTCTCGTGGTGTTGTGCCGGCGGGGTGCTGGGCGGCTGCGGTGGCTCGGGCGGCGTCGGTGTGGGCTCGTCGTCGCCGTAGTTTCCGTAGGAGGGCTGCTGGTTCGGTCCGTCGTCGCCGTAGCTTCCCTGGGAGGGCTGCTGGTTCGGGTCGTCGTCCCCGTAGCTTCCCTGGGAAGGCCCGTTGCCCGGGTCGTCGTCGCCGTGGCCTCCGCGGGCGGGCGGGTTGCCCGGGTCGTCGTCGCGGTGGTCTCCGCGGGCGGGCGGGTTGCCCGGTTCGTCGTCGCGGTGGCCTCCGGAGGAGAACCGGTGACTCGACTCCGTCCTGTGGGTGGAGGAGACGCGGCTGGGGGAATCGTCGGTGGGCTGGGCCGGGGCCGAGAACTCCCCCGTCATCCTGCGCGCCATCTGCGTCGCGCCTTCCGCGCGCTCGATGGCCCGCAAGGCGCTCGCCCCACCCGGGAAGTCCCACGCACCCGTGTTTCCGGCCGAAGCGAACGAGTCGGCCCCTGGCACCGACGGACCGGAGTCCGCGAATGCCCATGAGCCGCACAGAGTCAGGGTGCTTGTCGCGGCGGCCGCCACGATCAATCCCTTGCTCAGGGTCTGTCGCACTCTCTTGTCTTTTCTCTCGGAAGGATTTCCGCGCGGTCGTCGCAGGGGCGTATGTCAATCGGATATGCCGCCCGTTCACACGTGCCACGACGTGCAGACTGTGAACGAAATACGGAGGGAGAGGAAACTCGGATGCGTGAAACGCCGGGGAATTCACCCGATCGCCGGTCACGGCAACGGCGCCTCCAGCCGCAGCGCGGCCGCCGCCGGCGACGGCACCCGCGGCGCAGCGCCCCGCAGCCGGCGCCGTACGCCGCGCACCAGCGTGCCCGCCGTGAACGTCGCGCCGTGCACGAAGCGCATCGACGGGCCGAAGCCCGCGGCCGTGATCAGACCGGCCAGGAACAGCCCGGGGTACGACGACTCGAACTCCGGCCCCACCTCCGGCGCCCCGTCCGCACCCGTCGCCAGCAGCGCCCGCAGCTCGGGGGTGACCAGCCGCAGCCGGTCCCGGGTGGCCCGGAACCCGGTCGCCGCGATGACATGCCCGGTGTGCAGGGACTGTGCCCGGGCGCCGGCACCCGCGAGCTCCAGGCGCAGCCCGTCCGGCACTTCACGGGCCGTCACGATCTCCCGGCCGAGCAGCACCTCCACCCGGCGTTCCACCCGCTCGCGGACCCACCACGCACCCGCCGGACCGAGCGCGTCGGCCGCGATCCGGGTCCGGGTCCGCTCCGGCAGCCGCCGGTACAGGCCGGGCCGCTCGGCGTAGAACCAGTTGCGCCAGCCGGGGCCGAGGCCGCTGTGCGGTGCGCGGGCCGAACGCCACCAGGGGCGCTCCCAGGGCGGCGGCACGTCGTTCCAGCGCAGCCGGTCCGCGCGGGCCAGGACCCGTACCCGGGTGCCCTGTTCGGCGAGGAGCGCGGCGGTCTCCAGGGCGGCCTGGCCGCCGCCGACGACGGTGACGTCCCGGCCACGGAAGCGGTCGAGGCCGGCGTGGTGGCTGCTGTGCGAGACCAGCGCCCGGGGCAGACGGCGCAGGGGCTCCGGGATCTCGGTGAACGGCAGCACGCCCACGGCCAGCGCGACGGTCCGCGCGGTGAGCGTCTCGCCGTCCTCGGTGACGGCCTCGAAGCCGCCCGCACACGGCGCCAGCCGGGTCACGGTCCGCTCGTCGACCGGGGGTACGGCGTTCCGCGCGAACCACAGCCCGTACTCGGCGAAGACGTCCAGCGGGAGCGGCTCGGCGTGCCGGGCGGCCAGGCCCCGCAAGGTACAGAAGACGTCGAGCCGCCAACGCCCTTCCGGATCGGAGAGGTTGGAGGCCCAGGGCTCGGACTTGAGGAACATGCCGCGGGGCATGTGGTCGCGCCAGGACGCCATGGGCCGGCCGAGCACACCAACGCTCAGCCCGGCCGCCGCGGCGTGCGACGCGATGGACAGCCCGTACGGGCCGGCGCCCACCACCAGCAGGTCGTACATCAGCAACTGCTCGCTTTCTCGTCCTCACGGGAGTCGTCCGTGAGACCGGTGATCCGGGTGATGCCGGTGAGGTCGGTGATGCCAGGGGCACCCGCCTGGTACACGAGGCGCGGTGCGGTGGTCGATGCGGTCGCCGGTGCGCCTGCCTGCGGGGAGGGGGTGCGGGGGCGCAGGCGGCAGGTGACCGGGCCGGCGAGGCGGCCGGCGGCGCGCCGGCTCCACAGCGTCCACATCGCCCGGCCCGGCGCCGGGTCGTCCGCCGCGTGCCAGGCCAGCTCCCGGCCCGCCGGCGCGGGCCGCAGCGCGGTCAGCGGGGCGTAGTTCTCCACCACGAACCGCCGCCCGGCGAGCGGCACGCCCGCCGGCAGCGGACGGTGCGTCAGATCCAGGTGCAGGGCGCGTACGACATCCAGGCCGGCGCTGTCGGTGAACAGCCGGAACTGGGCGCCGGGGCGCGGGTTGAAGTCCAGCAGGTGGTACCGGCCGGTGCTGCCGCAGCGACGGAAGTCCAGGTCGAAGATGCCCCGGTAGCCCAGTTCGCGGGTGAGCCGCTCGGCCAGCGCCGTGATCTGCGGGTTGGGCGTCCACTGGCCGACCGCGGTCAGACCCGCGCCGCGCGGCCAGGCCAGGTGCTTGCGGCCGGGGCCGCCCGCGCGGACGGCGCCGGTGCGGTCGGCGTACCCGTGGCAGAACCAGTCGCGGTCCGGGCCCGGCGGCAGGAACGTCTGGAGCAGCAGCGTGCTGCCCGCCTCGGCGCTGCGCAGGAACAGCTCCCGGGCCTCGCGCGCCGAGCGCACCAGCACGGTCGAGCGCAGCCCGCTGCCGGCCGGCACCAGCCAGGGCCGGCTCCACTTGGCCACCAGCGGCAGCCCCAGCCGCCACGCGGCCGCCGCCGCGTCCTCGGCGCTGTCCGGGACCAGGGTCACCGGGTGCGGGACGTCGGCGGCGGCGCACAGTTCGGCCAGCTCCGCCTTGTCGGCGACGCGTTCGGGCAGCGCGCCGGGCTGCTGCGGCAGCAGATAGGCGGGCGCCAGCTCCTCGCGCAGCCGGCCGGCCGCGATGGCGCTCGCGTCGTCCAGCGGGATCAGCACCGCCGGGCGCGCCACGTGGGCCGCGACCCGGAGCAGGGTGGCGGCGATGTCGCCGGGGGAGGCGCCGGGCCGCGGCGGCGGATGCAGCCGGCGTACGAAACGCGAGGCGCGGACGGGGCTTCGGGTGGCATCGGCGACGACATGCACCTCCACGCCGGCCCTGCCGAGCGAGCGCACGGCGCCCAGGGTGCCGTGATGAAAGGGATTCCGGTCGATCCGCAGCAGGACCGCGGGGACCTGGACGTCCAGGAGTGACACGGGTTCTGTTCCTTCTCCTCGATTCGCCCGTGCGGGGGGCCCGGGCAACCTGAAAGCCGTAACCGCACTGGCGGAACTCGTACCGATATGACTGTGTGTCAGTAACAGGGAACGCAGCCGGACGGAAAGCGACCGAGTGCGGAAAGGAGCGGGCATGGGCGCACAGCGGAGCGGTGCCAGGACCCGGCGGTCGACAGTGGTCGCGGTCGCGGCCGTCGTGTCGGCCGCCCTGGCGGTCGGCCCCGGTTTCGCCGTGACTCCGGCCGCACCGCCCCCGGACCCCCCGGCCCCGGTGACACCGACGACACCGACTGCACCGGCCACTGCGACCACACCAGCTACACCAGCTACACCGGCCACTCCTGCGACACCGGCCACGCCGGCTCCCACGCCCACCAAGGCCGCCGTGCCGCCGTTCGGGGCGTTCCTCGACTCGGGGCCGCTCGGGGTCGCGCGGATGGCCTTGCTGAGTCACTGGCTGGGCGGGACCGAGCTGAAGGTCGCCCACACGTATCTCCCCGGCGAGCGCTGGAGCGACATCGAGGGGGCGCCCGGCTTCCTGGACGTGTGGGCGCGCTGGCGGCGCGACAAGGCCGACCGCACGCTCGTCCTCAACGTGCCGATGCAGCAGCACAACGAGGACCACGTCTCCGACGCCGGAGTGGGCTGGCTGCTGCGGCAGGGCGCGGCCGGCGCGTTCGACGAGCACTTCCGGACCCTGGCCGAGCGGCTGGTGAAGCTGAGGGTGCCGGACACGGTGATCGTGCTCGGCTGGGAGATGAACGGCGCCACCTACACCCACCGCTGCGGACCGGACCCGGAGAGCTGGAAGGCGTACTGGAACAGGATCGTCACCACCATGCGGGCCGTGCCGGGGCAGAAGTTCCGGTTCGACTTCACGCCGAGCCGAGGCCGGGACGCGGTGCCCTGGACCGAGTGCTACCCGGGGGACCGAACGGTCGACATCATCGGAATGGACTCGTACGACCAGCCGACCGGGGAATCCTTCGACGAACAGGTGAAAGAGCCCTACGGCCTGCAACAGCACGTGGATTTCGCGAAGTCCCACGGCAAACCCATCTCCTACCCGGAATGGGGACTCTTCCGCAACGGCGACAACGCCACATACATGAAACGCATGCTCGACTGGATGGACGAGCACAAGCCGCTCTACAACACGCTGACCGACTACTGCCCGCACGGCGTGTGGCAGTGCTCGGCCAACCCCCTGTCGTCCCGGATCTACCGCAGCGCCCTCTACGACCTTCCCGTCCAGCAGGTCCCCGCGACACCCGCGCCCGCGACGACTCCCGCCGCCACCCCGACTCCGGCTGCCACCGTGCCCCTGGGCGCGAAGCCGGTCGCCGCCGCCGAGCCCCCGGACGGCTGCTCGCCGGTGGATCTCGGCGAGTGGGTCGAGCACTGGCTCGGCGGCAAGCTCTGCGTCCGCTTCGACTGGTGGTCGGGGGACCGTTAGCACCGACGGCGTTCCCTCCACCAGTGCAGCACCTCTTTGCCCCGCTGCCGGGCCGCCGCCTCGGCCAGCGCGGCCGTCAGCAGCGGGGCGGTGGTGCGGCGGGCCAGCAGGAGGCGGCGGTTGGCGACCGGTTCGGGCCGCCAGTGGTGCTTGTACGGCTCGTCGCCGCGCAGCAGGCTCAGCGCGCCCCGCCCGGCCGCCTGCCCCGTGCAGGCGTCCAGCAGCATCACCGCGAGGTCCGCCTTGCGTGCGCGCAGGCCCGGATGGGCGCCGTAGAGATAGCCGCCGGCGAGGCTGCGCGAGAGCAGGGTCAGGTCGACGGCCAGGACCTCGCCGTCGATCCGGAACTCGGTGACCGCCGCGCTGCCCGAGCGGACCATCGGGCCGACCGCACGCTCCAGGTGGGCGCGGAAGCGCGGCTGGAGGTGCTCGGACGTCACCTTGCGTCCCTGCCACTGGAGCCGGTGCAGCTCCAGCAGGCGGCCGAGGGCCGCGGCCACCTCGTGCGGGCCGACCACCCGCCGCTCCACGCCCAGCGCGTCCAGCTTGCGCAGCTTGGCCCGCACCCGCTGCTGGGCCTTGTTCGACGGCAGCCGGGCCACCAGGCTGTCCATGGGTACGGCGGGCAGCTCCAGGCACAGGGAGTCGGGCACCGTGCGGCGCGGTCCGGGCCAGCGGTCGTGGATCCGCTCCAGGGCCGCGCCCGGGCGCACCTCGCGGAAGTCGACCAGCGCCGTACGGGCCGCGCCCGCGAGGGCCCTGGTGAGCGCGAGCGCCGCGGGTCCGTCGTCGGCGTCGTCCAGCAGGACGTCCGTGTAGTCGGAGATCGCCCCGCCGAGCGGCACCAGCGCGGGCAGCGGCCGGCGGACCAGCATCAGCGGCGCGGCGGCCAGCAGTTCGCCGCCGGAGCGCACCAGCAGCAGCCGCAGGCGCCCGCGGCGGCCGTACGACAGCCACCACGAGTGCAGCCAGGCGTGGCTCTGGAACGGGGTCGCGGTGGCGCACCGCCCGTACAGCCGCTCCCAGGCCGGCGCCAGCGCGGCGAACCCGGCCTCGTCGGTGACGAGTTCGGTGACGAGGCCGGGCACGAGACCGGGTACGAGGCCGGTGGCGGGCCCGGGGGCGGGTTCGCCTGCGCCGACGGTGGTGTGCGCGGTGGTGCGCCCCGGCTCCGTGGCCGTCACCGGGCGCCGTGCGCGTCGGCGGCGACGGCCGGGCCGGGCACCGCGGCCGGGCGGGCGGCCTCCTCCTCGGACTCCTCGGGCCGGCGCCGGGGCCGCACCAGCAGCGCGAGGGCGCCGAGCAGCCCGCCCGCGCTCGCCCCGACCAGCCCGGTCACCGTGGCGGAGGCCGAGGACCGCGAGGTCGGCTTGATCGCGCGGGAGAACTGGAGGAGGCCGACATGCGTGTCCTCCTTGGCCTCGTCGGCGTGTTTCGTGAGCGCGCGGGCCACCGCGTTGGCCATGTCGGCGGCGACGGCCGGGTGGGCGGAGGTCGCGGAGATCGACACCATCGGGGCGTCCGGCGAGGTCTCGGCGCGCACGCTGTCGCGCAGGGTCCGCACCGGCACCCGGGCCCACACCTGCGCGTCGGCGAGCACCGCGACCTGGGTGGCGACCCGGCCGTACGCCTGCGCGAAGCCGAGGGCGGAGGCGGTGTCGGACCGGTCGGCGGGGACGGCGATGACGTAGCTGGTCGCCGTGTACGTCGGGGTCTTCAGCTCGCCGTACGCGCCGCCGAGCAGCCCGCCCGCGAGGACCCCGGCCGCCACCAGCGACCAGGACGGGAGCCTGCGGAGGCGGGAGGGACGGGCGGGTTGTTGGGTGTCGGTCATGAGGGGTCTGCTCCCTGCTGGACAGAAACGTGAACGGGGGTGACGGGGGCGTCCGGGCTGCGGAGAGGCGCCTGGAGGGGGATGTGCGGGGCCGCGAGCGCCGCGGCGTAGACGTCCATGAGCCGGGCGGCGCTGCGGGTGATGCAGTAGTGGCGGGCCGCCTCGGGGGCGGTGCGCGGGCCGGGACCGGCCGCGCGGACCTCGGCGAGGGCCCGGGCGTACGCGCCGGCGTCGCACGGGACGCGCAGCGCGCCCGGGGCGGCGTCGAGCGGCAGGTCCTGAAGGGCCGGGCAGGAGGTGTAGCGCACCGGCAGCCCGGCCGCGAGCGCCTCCACGACCGCGAGCCCGAACGCCTCCTCGGCCGACGGCGCGGCGAGCACGTCCATCGCCGAGGCCAGCGCGGGCAGGTCCGGGCCGTCGCCGCACATGCCGGACGGGACGTCGTCCGTGTACGGCCGCTCGCCCGCGAACAGCACCCGCCCGGCGAGCCCCGCCTCCCACGCCGCCCGTCGCAGCGCACCCTCCTGCGGACCGCCGCCGACGAGCAACAGCCTGCAGTCGTCCGGCAGTCGGCCCAGCGCCCGGATCAGGACGTCGAAGCGTTTGCCGGGGGCGAGCCGGCCGACGGCGCCGACGACGAACGCGTCGGCGGGCAGTCCCAGCCGCTCGCGGGTGCGCCGCCGGGCCGCCGGGTCGTAGGCGAACCGGGCCAGGTCGATGCCGTTGGGCACGACCGCGACGCGCGGCGCGGGCACGCCCCAGCGGGTCAGCCGCTCGGCCACCGTGGGGGACACGGCGACCGTGGCCCGGCCGAGCCGCTCGCCCAGCAGATACAGCCCGCGCACCGCCGCGGTGAGCGGCCTGCCCTCCATCTGGGAGTCGCCGAGGGAGTGCTCGGTGGCGACGACCGCGCGGACCCCGGCGGCCCGGGCGGCGATCCGGCCGTACAGGCAGGCCCGGTAGAGGTGGGTGTGCACGAGGTCGTAGCGGCCGCGCCGGATGACCCGGGCCAGCCTCGGCAGCGCGGCCAGATCGCGGTTGCCGGTCATGCCGAGGTGGGTCACCCGCACCCCGTCGGCCGCGAGCCCGGCGGCCACCGGACCGGGGTTGGTCAGCGTCACCACGTCGCAGTCGACCGGCAGATGCCGCAGCAGCAGCCGCAGTTGCTGCTCGGCGCCGCCGACGCCGAGCCCCGTGATGATGTGCAGCGCCCTCATCGCAGCCCCGCCACGGGACGGCGGCGCAGCCGGTGCAGCCGGTACTTCAGGAGCAGGCGTACGGCGCTGTCGTTCTGCCCGACGTGCACGCGCGGCAGGACGTGCGGGCCGCTCAGCCCGCCGGGGTCGATGGCGCAGGCGTAGCCGTACCCGGCCGCGCGGACGGCCGCGACGGCGCGCCGGTCGACCGTGCCGTACGGATAGCAGAAGCCGGTGACCTCGGTGCCGGTCAGGTCCGCCACCAGGGCGCGGCTCTCGGCGGTCTCGTCCCGCAGCTGTGCGTCGTCGGCACGGGTGAGGTCCCGGTGGGTCAGGCCGTGCGAGCCGATCTCCACACCCGCGTCGGCGGCCCGCCGGACGCCGGCGGCGGTCAACAGGCGCTTGCGCGGGCCGAGCGGGTCCCAGGTGTTGACGCCGCCGAGCCGGCCGGGCAGCACGAACAGGGTGGCCGTGCAGTCCCAACGGGCCAGCACGGGAAGGGCGTTGTCGAGGAAGTCGGCGTACCCGTCGTCGAAGGTGAGGGCCACCAGATACCGGCCCTCGCCGCGCGACCGGGCGGCGAGCAGCTCGCTGACGGACACCCCGCGCAGCCCCTGCCGGCGCAGCCAGCGCAGCTGCCGCTCCAGCCGGTCGGGGCTGACCGTGATGCGGTACGGGTCGTCGGAACAGTCGCCGACCGAGTGGTACATGGCGATCCAGGGGACCGGGCCGGGTCTGGTGCGGTGGAGCGGCGGCGCCGTCTCAGTGCAGGAGGGCATGGGCGAGCCTCCGGGTCTGGGTGCGTACGGTACGGAGCGCGGTGGCGCAGGCCCGGTCGCCCAGGGCCCGGCCGAGCAGGACGAACACGACGGCCGCGGTGACGCCGCCGGCGGTGAGCCCGGCGAGCGGCGACCCCGGCAGCCGGGCGACGAAGGCCCCGGCCAGGGCGGCGACCCCGGCCGCCCGCAGCGGCCGGCTGAGCTCGCGCAGTACGCCCGGGGTCCGGACGGGCACGCTGCGGGCGCGCATCCCGGCGAGCAGCAGGACGGCGGTGACGGTGATGCCGGTGGCGTTGGCGGCGGCGATCCCGGTGACGCCCCAGGCGGCGACCGTCAAGGCGGCGATCCAGGACGTCACGACGATCCCGGCGCCCATCGCGGCGAGCGGGTACCAGGTGGCGCGGCCCGCCGAGAAGTAGGAGCGGACCAGGACGCCGGTGAGCGTCTGGCCGAGCAGCCCGAGCGCGTAGACCCGCATCACCTCCGCGGTCGCGGCGGTGTCCTGGGCGGTGAACGCACCGCGCTGGAAGAGGAGTTGGATCAGTTGCGGCGCACAGGCCGTCACCGTGGCGGCGCCGAGCAGCACCAGGGTCGCGGCCATCGCGAGATCCCGCTCCACCCGGGCCCTGGCCCGCTCGGTGTCGCCCTCGGCCAGCGCCCGCGCGACCACCGGGAAGGTGACCGTGCACAGCATCAGCGACAGCGACATCGGGATCTGCGCGACCTTCTGGGCGTAGTTGAGGTGCGAGATCGCCCCGGCGGGCAGGCTGGAGGCGAAGTACCGCTCGATCAGCACCTGCGACTGCCGGCACAGCGCGAACAGCAGGACGGTCGCCATCAGGGGCGCGGCGAGCGCACCGGGCCCGTCCGGCTCCTTCACGGCCGCGTCCGCCACGGCCGTCCTCCGCCTCAACTCCCGTACGAGGAACGGCAGTTGTAGGAGAACCATCAGCAGACCGCCCGCCGCGACCCCGAACGCGGCCGAGCGCACGCCCCAGTGGCCGCCGAGCGCGTACATCGACGTGACGATGCCGAGGTTGTAGGCGATGTAGATCGCGGCCGGGGCGAGGAAGCGGCGGTGGGCGCGCAGGGCCGCGCTGGCGTAACCGGCGAGGCCGAAGCTGAGCACGCAGGTCGCGGTGAGCCGGGTGCAGTCCACGGCGATCCCCGGATCGGGCAGGCCGGGCGCGAGCACCGCCACGAACTGCGGGGCGGCCAGCGCGAGCAGACCGCCGGCCGCCGCGAACGCCAGCGCCAGGCGCGGCAGCGTCCCGGCGACCAGCGAGCGCACCGGATCCCCGGGCACCCCCTGCGCCCGCCGGGCCAGCGCCCTGCTGAACGCCGGGATCAGCGCGAACGCCAGCCCGTCCTCGATGAGCAGCGTGGCCGCGAACTCCGGCACGGTCCAGGCCACCAGGAACGCGTCGGTGTCCTGCCCGGCCCCGAACAACCGCGCCAGCGACTGATCCCGGACCAGCCCGAGCAACGCCGCCGCGACGGAGAGGAACGCGGTGACCAGTGCGGCCCGCGCGAGAAACCGCCGGGTGGGCGGGGCGTGATCGTCACCGGGTTCCCGCGGAGCCTCGTCGGGCGGGGGCGGGGG